>JAVKHY010000001.1:0-300000 GCA_031459765.1 Armatimonadota bacterium
TCGTCGAGCGGGATGAGGCGCGGCGAGGCCCCCGTGCGTTCGCGGATCGCGTCCTCGCAGGACTGCAACCCGCACCAGCCGACCTTGACGAACCCCTTGATCCGGTCGATGGCCTCCGCCAGCTCGTCCAGCGTCGCCGCCTGCGTGGTGTGCGTATCGCGGTAGGCCTTCCCGCGGGTAAAGAGTTCGGCCTGGATCTCGTCCAGAATCCGCCCGATCCTCTCTTCCAGCCCGTCCAGCGGCAGGGGCTCTTTGGCCCCTCCCGTGCGCCGGCTCAGCACGACCTGATGGTTCGCCACGTCGCGCGGACCGATCTCCAGACGGACCGGCACCCCCCGCAGCTCCCATTCGTTGAATTTCCACCCCGCGGTATAGGCGTCGCGGTCGTCCAGTTTGACCCGGAAGCGGGCGCTCAGCCGGGCGGCCAGCGCCTTCGCCGCCGGGATCACCCGGGCGTCGTCGCGGCCGAGGATCGGCACGATGACCACCTGGAACGGCGCGATCCGCGGGGGCAGGACCAACCCTTTGTCGTCGCCGTGAGCCATGATCAACGAGCCGATCAGGCGCGTCGTCACGGCCCAGGAGGTGGACCAGATGTACTTCTCCTGGTTGTCGCGGTCCAGGAATTTCACGTTGAACGCCTTGGCGAAGTTCTGGCCCAGGAAGTGGGAGGTGCCGGCCTGGATGGCCTGGCCGTCCGGCATCAAGGCTTCCAGCGTGTAGGTGTTGTCCGCGCCGGCGAAGCGCTCGCTGGGCGGCTTCACCCCCACCAGGACCGGGATGGCCAGCACCTCTTCGAGGAGTTCGCGGTAGATGCCGAGGATCAACCGGCACTCGGCGTCGGCCTCTTCGCTCGTCCGGTGCGCGGTGTGCCCCTCGTGCCAGAGGAACTCCGCCGTGCGCAGGAACAGCCGCGTGGCCTTCTCCCAGCGGACGACGCTGTTCCACTGCAGGAGCAGGATGGGCAGGTCGCGGTAGGACTGGATCCACTTGGCGTACATGGGCAGGATGATCGCCTCGGAAGTCGGCCGCACCGCCAGACGCTCGCTCAGCTCCTCCTCACCGCCGTGGGTCACCCAGGCCACCTGCGGGGCGAAACCCTGGACGTGCTCCGCCTCCTTCTTCAGCAGGCTCTCCGGGATGAGCAACGGGAAGTAGGCCGTGACGTGACCCGTCTCCTTGAAGCGGCGGTCCAGCCAGGTCTGGATGCCCTCCCAGATGGCGTAGCCGTAGGGCCGGATGGCCATCGACCCGCGCACCGGCGTGTAGTCCGCCAGTTCCGCCCGCAGGGCGACCTGCGTGTACCACTCGCTGAAGTTCTCGGATTTCCTAAGCAGGGCCTGAACGCTCTCGCGCTCCTGCACCACAACGGTTCCTCCTCTCGCCGTCGCCTGATTCCGCCCGCCAAACAAACAACCCCGTCCGCAAAGGGACGGGGTTCTCCCGTGGTACCACCCTCATTCCGGCCTGTCGACCGGCGCTCGTCCGCCGATATCGGGGCGGAACCGGCGCCCTTTCGGACGCAGGCTCGGGGGTGGGAACCCCGTCACAGCCCGTGTACGCCGGAATTCTAGCATACGCCCCCGCCGCGTCGCAATGCAGACCCCGTGCTCGTCCGGACTCGCCCGGGCTGATGCGCGTTGACAGCCGGGGAACAGCGCAGTAGGGTGGTGGTACCAACCGTATAGCGATGGAGCTCGCGGAGCCGCCCGGTTTCGGGCTGATAGCTCCTACTGGTGTCAACCGGTAGGGGTTTTTTATGTGCGCAGGAGGGTGGACCCTGGATGGCCGGAGCGCGCCGGATAGATGTGCAGTTTCTCGCGGACGACCTCCGTGAGATTGCCGCCCTGCTGCCCGAGGGGATGTCGCAGGAGGGGCTGGCCCGTCTCCTCGGCCAAGCCCTGACCCTCTTTCGTCGCGACGAGGCCGCCTGGCAGCACCTGGAATCCCGGGATGGACCCCGGGCGGAAGCGGAGCGGACCGAACTCAAGCGCAGAGAGACCACGGCCCTGCTGGTCTCCATGCGCTCCCGCACCATCCTGAGTGAGATGGAGATGTACGAACTCCGGGAACGGGTGCGGGAACTGGGGCGGCGGCATGCGGAGCAACGGGCCGAGGCCGACCGCCTC
This sequence comes from Armatimonadota bacterium, assembly GCA_031459765.1. Classification (NCBI taxonomy): domain Bacteria; kingdom Bacillati; phylum Candidatus Sysuimicrobiota; class Candidatus Sysuimicrobiia; order Candidatus Sysuimicrobiales; family Candidatus Kaftiobacteriaceae; genus Candidatus Kaftiobacterium; species Candidatus Kaftiobacterium secundum. The sequence continues at coordinate 2,130 of JAVKHY010000001.1, forward strand.
CGGCAGTCCATCGCCCGGCTCCACCGTCGGATCGCCCAGGTGGAGGCGCTGCTCGCCGCTGCCGCCCCCTCTTCGAACCGCGACGGAGCGCGGTCTCCGGAACGCGGCCCGCTCACCGGGTGGTGGAGGAAACGCAATGGCTGACGCCGCTCGCCCGGTCTTTCCTCCGTTGGCCGCCGTCAGACTGTATCTTCACGGCGACCTCCGAGGCGAGTTCGAAGCGATGATTCGCGATCGCGGCTGGACGGAGGAGGAGGGGGTCAAGATTCTCCTGGCCTACGCCGCGGCCGCCGCGCGCGGCCCGCGGCTGTCGCCCGACCAATCCCGCGACGAATTGGGCGCCGCGCGGGGCGAACTCTCCGTGCTCCGCCACCGGGCCTTTATGGCGGATGACGGCATCAAGACGCTCCGGATGAACGTCACGGGATACGAAAAGTCGCTGGAGCAATTTGCGCGGACCCTGCCGCGGCTGCGGCAGGCAGAACAGGAACTGCAGGCGCGCCTGGAGCGGCTGCTGGCCGAGGCGATCCGTCTCGGGATCGAGCTGCCGCCCGAGGAGGATGAGCATCTGCCGCCGCGGCGCAGCTTCATCGACTTCTACCGCCGCCATGCGCGACAGTAGCGGAGCGCCGCCCCTCGACGCCGCCAGTTACGACGACTCTCCTGGGCGGTCCGACCGAGGATTCGTCTTCGCCCTCCGGAAAGAAGACGCAGTCCTTCCCTCCGCACCAACCAGCAGCTCGATGGCCCGCATCCAGGAGGCCGCTTCCTCCGGAGCGATGGGCTCGGCGCTGAAGCGGTAGTCGTGCTTACGGATGAGTTCGTCCAGATGCCGCCCGAGGTCGTCCAGGGCCGCGAGCTCGGCGTCGATCAGTCGCGCCGCCGTCCGCTCGTCGGCAAGCGAGACGGCGCGGAGAAAGTGGGGCAGGCAGAGGGCGGAAGGGCCGCACAGGCGTTCCCACACCTCCGCGCGGGCAATCCGCGGCAGCAAGGCGTGCAGGGCGCCGTCCTCCATCGTCCGCACGTGCAGGCAGGCCGGACACTCGCCGCTCGGACGGAGCGCGGCGCGCAGGCGCAGCGACGACCGTGCCCGGCGCGGTCGGCTCGCCGCCGCTCGCCGGATGCCGGCGGCGAGGTCCTGAAGGAGATGGCGGTAGAGGATGGCGACGCCCATGGTGTCGCGGAGCGGGACGAGGGCCCAGGCATGGCGGGCGCAGAAACCGCGCGAGTCGATCAATTCGCGGCGGCTGGCGGGATCGTTCACCCGCTCGTAGAGGTATCCCCACAGGAACCGGGCGGCGCTCTCGTCTCCGATCCGGCAGATCGGACACCCCCCCGCCGCCAGCGCCTCTTCCACCCTGGCGAAGACGAGATCCGTGTCGGCGCGCTCCGGCGGTCGCGTCACGGCGCGGAGGCGGGGCGGATCTGGCGGTGCGACCAGACGATCAGGGGAATGGCCACGGCCTGGGCGGCGACCGAGAAGGCCACGAGCAGCGGGATGGAGACCGCGTAGAGGACTCCCATCGCCGCGCTCCCCAGAAACCAGCACAGTCCGTAGCCCGCATTGAAGATCCCGTAGGCGGATCCGCGGCGGTCCGGTCCCACCATCCCGGCCACCGCGGCCCGCATGATGGACTCCTGCGCCCCCATGCCGATACCCCACAGCGTGACGCCGAGCAGCGCGCCCTTCGCGCCGCCCAGGAAGGCCAGCGGCGCGAAGAACAGCGACAGCCCCACCCCCGCGGCGAGGATGCGGATGCCGAGGCGGTCGAAGATCCGACCGAAGCCCAGCGCGGCCAGGGCGTCCACGCCCATCGCCAGCGCGTACAGCAGGGGGATGGTCGCGGGCGGGACGACGGCCCGGCGGCCCCAGTGGAAGGCGAGGAGCGAGAAGTCGGCGTACCCGGCCCCGACCAGGGCCGCTCCGGCGAGGTAGATCCAGAAGGCGCGCGGCAGAACCGCCGCCTCCAGGCTCGTCGCCGTCGGCTCGAGGTCGCGCGGGTTCGGATGGTTCCGTCGCGCCGCCGCCAGCGCGGCGAGCGCCAGCGCGGCGGGGATGGAGAGCACCGCGAACCCCGCACGGTAGGAAGCCCGGGAGACCAGGACGCCCGCCACCGCCAGCGGTCCCAGCACGGCCCCGACCTGATCCAGCGCTTCGTGCAGACCGAAGCCCCACCCCCGACCCGTCCGGTGCGCGGCATGGGAGAGCATGGCGTCGCGCGCGGGGGTGCGCACCCCCTTCCCGATGCGCTCCAGAACGACGAGCGCAGCCGCGGCCGGCCAGGACCCGGCCAGCGCCAGCAGCGGCACTGCGCCGAGGTTGATCAGGTAGCCGGCGAAGGTGATGGTCCAGTAGCGGCGGGTGCGGTCGGCCAGGTAGCCCGCGCCCAGGCGCAGCGCGTAGCCGAGGAGTTCCCCGGCCCCGGCGGCGACGCCCACCGCGGCGGCGCTCGCACCCAGCAGGCCCAGGTACGGACCGACGACGCTGCGCGCCCCTTCGTAGGTCATGTCGGCGAGGAGGCTGACGACGCCGAGCAGGACCACGAAGCGCACCGCCGCCCTGCGGGATTCGGGGCTTCCGCCCACCTCCCGGACGACCGTGGCCATGCTAGGATTGTACTCCGGGGCCGACCACCAGCACCATGCACGGAGCATGATCCACGACCCGGTCGGCCACGCTGCCGACGAAGAACCGCTGCAGGTTGGACATCCCGCGGTGCCCCATCACGATCAGATCCATGCCGTGGGCGCGGGCGTACTCCACGATCGCTTCCGCCGGATGGCCGACGACGATCTCCAGACGCGGGTCGATGCCGTGCAGGCGCGCGTATTCCACGGCCTCTCTCTGGAAGCGCTCGACCACCCGACGTTGCTCCTGCGTGGCCTCCTGCACCTCGCCCATCGTGGCGGGGAAGGCCGGGACGTGGAGCGCCGTGAGCACGGTTACCGTGGCGCCGTAGCGGGCGGCCAGGTCCACGCCCACCTCCACGGCGCGCCTGGCCTGCGCGGAACCGTCGTGGGCGATGAGAATCCGGCCGATGGTCATTCCGCCTCCTCCCCGGCGACCGGCTGCCAGAGGCTCTTCCGGGGCCCAGCGACCGCCCCCTGCCGGCGGGGATCGAACCACCGCTGGGCGATGACCGTGGGCAGTACGGCGCTCAGGATGACCGCGGTGACCAGCAGGGAGAACTGGGTGCGGTCGATGATCCCGGCCTGCAGGCCGTGCAGCGACGAGATCGTCCCGAAGGTGAGCCCGGTACTCATCAGCAGCGTGGCGTAGATCGGCCCTTCGGGCGCATGGCGGCGGGCCAGAGGGAGCACCCCGGCGACCTTGGTCACCAGCTTCACCCCGAGCAGCGCCGCCAGCACCCCCAGGTTCGTGTAGACGGCGGGCAGGGCTACATTCATCCCGGCCTTGATGAAGAAGAACGGCGTGAGCAGGGCGAAGGCGACGACCCGGAACCGCTGCTGCTCCGCGCGGTGCAGGGCGAAGACCCGGGAGACGGCCAGACCGAGGACGAAGGCGGGCAGCACGGCGTGGCTGTCGGCAAGACGGCCGAAGTACATCAGGACGAGCAGGGCGGCAAAGGCACCCTTGATCTCCGGCTCGATCACCCGGTTCCCGTAGCGCCGGAAGAACCAGGGGTGCAGCCGGGGCATGGCCACGACGACGGCCGCGGAGACGGCCAGGAACGCCGCGATCCACCACGTGGGACGGATAAAGAGGATGCTCAGCGCCGCGGCGGTGCCGAAGTCGGTGACGAAGGTGCTGGCCATGATGAGCTTGCCGAGCGGTGTGGCGGTGAGCCCCGTCTCCACGAGTACGGCGTAGACAACGGCGAGCGAGGTCGTGGACAGCGCCACGCCGGCGATCTTCGCCGCGTCCGGCCCCCAGCGCAGGCCCCACAGGGCGAAGGCCCAGGCGCCGGCAAAGGGCAGCAGGAAGGAGAGACCGCCGAGGGCCAGGCTCGCGCCCAACTTCTCCCGCATCAGGTCCACATCAACTTCCGCGCCGGCCAGAAAGGTCAGGACGATGCTGCCGAATCCCGCCAGGTAGTCGATCCAGGGCGTCGTGTGCAGGCCGAGAAAGTTGCCACCGAGGACCCCGAGGACGATCTCGATGAGGGCCACGGAGACGCCCAGTTCCACGGAGAGGATCGCCGCCAGGAAGACGAGCAGCCCCATCCCGACCGCGATCTGCGCATCGCCCATGCACCGGTCTCCCCTCGGCCGCTGGAACGCGCAGCGGCCCCGTGCGCTCCGTCGAGCCGGGGCCGCGTACACGAAAACAGCCCCTACCCGAACCGGGTAGAGGCTATCAGCCGGGACGTCCGGCGGTTCAGGCGAGCCTCATCGCCTCCGGACTGATTATATCCGTGACCCTCTCGCTGTCAATCGGAACCTGCGCGCGGCGCGCTCATGACGTCTCCTGAGACTGGATCCGAACGGGAGCGCGCGCGCCGTTGAGATTCAACTGAGCGGCGAGCTTCTCCCAGCGGGTCATGCCGTGGTTGATCGCGACGATTCGCCCGCGGGGATCGATGACGACTGTGCTCGGGACCGTCATGATCCCGAATCGGTCGGCCAGATCAGGCTGGTCGGCCGCGTCTACCGCGCGGACCTCGACGCGTCCGGGATAGCGCCGCAGCAGTTCGTGGAGGGCCGGTTTCTGCTGGGTGCGGCACGGGACGCAGTCGGGCGTCGAAAACGCCAGCACCAGCGGCCGGGCGCGCCCGGGCGGCACCAGGTCAGCCGCCCCGGTCCGGCGGTAGCGGGCCGACCGCCAGCGCAGGATCAGCCAGACGATCGCCGCGCCCGCGGCCACCAGCATCAGGACCAGCAACCGGTCGGCCACGCGCTACTGCTGCGCCGCGGCTCGGCGGATGAGGCCGGCGCGGCGGAGCTGATAGTAGACGAAGCACCCGGCGCAGAAGTTGAAGACCACATTCACCATGGCCAGTACCGCGACGAGCAGTACCAGAGTCCAGCCCGCCACCGCCGCTCGCGCGGTCAGCGCGATCCATCCGGCGGCCAGAAACGCGGCGCCGACCCCCTGCGCAAATCGGTGCGGCGCCGGCTCATCGTCCACCAGGTTCGGACGCAGCCAGCCCAGCGGCAGAACGAGGCGCTGGTAGATCCCCCGGAACAGCCCCCAGGACGGCCGGGCGGTCGCCACCGCCAGAACCAAGGCCAGCAGCCCGGCCAGCCAGGGAAGATCGGCCAGGAAAGCGGCGGCCGAAACGACCGCGATGCTCACCTGATTGAATTTGATCGCGTTGTGATCGACCTTCGTCACCATCGCTCCCTCCTCCGGACGCACCTGAATACACGAGATGCCACAACTACCGTCGGCGACGGTGGGTGGAAGCGGAGACGGGGTGTGCCTGAGAGCGACTACGAGCGAGCCGGCGAAGGCACACGCTGCCTCCGCCGCGGACAGATGCACTGCCGGGGCGCGTACTGGACCGGCAACCCTGCGCAGACGAATCGGAACGTCATCGACGATCCCTTTTCCGACTCCTGCCGTCAAGATTAGGGGCGGGCCGCACCCCTGTCAAGGTTTCAGGCCCGGGGCTCTGCCTTCACATCCCGTTGCCCGAGGCCCGCCGGTGCAGCTCCGAGATGTGCGCGGCCGCCGCGGGGGAGACGCCGCTGGCCTCCAGGCGACGCAGGCAATTCTCGGCGAGGTCCCGCTGGAACTCCCGCACCAGGCTCACACCCCGCAGGAACGACGCGCCGGCCTCGCCCCCGCCGGCCAGCACGGCGAGGGATTCCTGGATCTCCGGCGGGATGCCCGAGATGTCGCGCGCAAAACTGAGGCGCTCCTCCAGCGCGCCGACGAACCGGTCGATGGCCCGCGGATCCTGCCGGAGCTGGATCCGCACCCGTCCGGTGCCGTAGGCGACGTGGCGGGCCTCATCCTCGTGGGAGCGGGTGAAGATGGTGCGGCTGGCCTCCTCGGGGGCGATCCGGCGGAGGAAGGCGAACAGATCGAGGAACGTCCCCTCCCCCAGCACGTGCAGCAGGAAGGAGGCCTTGTCGAACTCGTCCTGGGCCAGCAGACCCCTCAAGGACGCCTCGGTGTTCGGATAGGCGCCGACGAAGCCCATGCCGTTCAAAAACAGACGCTTGGTGAACACCTCGACGTGGCGGGCTTCGTCCGCCACCTGGGTGGAGAGGAACAGCACCGGCTCCAGGTACGCCGGATGGATGCGGGGGACGAACTTCGCCGGGACATACCAGGCCGCGAACTCCTGCTGCACCATCCAGGTGAGCACCGCGCACAGCGCCCGCTCCACCGGCTCCGGAACACCGCGCCCCCGGGCCCAGGGAATGTCGCGGCCGGCATCCCACTGCCGTGCCCTGGCCTGCTCGTAGAGTTCCTCGACGCCTTCCGCCCACACCAGGCTCCGATCCAGCACCTGGAAGTCGTGGGCCACGCCTTCGCCCGGCGGATACAGCCCCCGCGGCGCCAGGCCCTGAGGGGTCGTGCGCTCCGGCGGGGCGCCGAGGATCGTCCCCAACCGCAGCTCAGGGCCCCGGATCGTCTCAGACATCGGTCTCCTCCGCACCGGAGCGCCGGCGTGTCAATCGCAACGCGGTGATCACCGCTCGATCGGCGCGCCGACCAGGCTACCCCACTCCGTCCACGAGCCGTCGTAGTTCTTCACCCGCTCGTAGCCGAGGAGGTACTTCAGGGTGAACCAGGTCAGCGAAGACCGCTCCCCGATCCGGCAGTAGGCGACGACCTCCTGCTCCGGGCGGATCCCGTGAGCCTCGTAGAGGGCCCGCAGCTCCTCGGGAGCCTTGAACCGTCCATCCTCCCGGACGTTCTCCCCCCAGGGGATGTTGCGGGCGCCGGGGATGTGCCCCCCGCGCTGCGCGCCCTCCTGGGGATAGGCCGGAGGCGCCAGGAGGTCGCCGGAGAACTCCGCCGGGGAGCGCACGTCCACCAGGGCCACACCGGGATGGCCCAGGCTGCGCAGCAGGTCGTCCCGGAACGTGCGGATGGAGAGATCCGGGCCGCCGGCACGGTACTCCGTCGGCGAGAAGCGCGGGACCTCCGCGGTCAGCGCCCGGCCGTCCCGCAGCCAGCGGTCGCGGCCGCCGTTGAGGACGCGGACGTCGCGGTGGCCGTAGTACTTGAACAGCCAGAAGACGTACGTGGCGAACCAGTTGTTGCGGTCGCCGTAGAGGATGACGGTGTGATCATGACTGACGCCGCGGTCGCCCAGGAGACGGGCGAAGCGCTCCCGGTCCACCCAGTCCCTCACCACCGGATCCTGGAGATCCTCCTTCCAGTGCAGACGGAGGGCGCGGGGAATGTGGCCCTCGTCATAAAGTCGCGGGTCCTCATCGGCCTCAATGATCCGCACCGCGGGGTCCGCGTGATGCGCATCGACCCAGTCGGTCTCCACGAGCACGTCGGGATACGCATAGCCGGCCATGGTTCCACCTCCCTGATGATGAGGGAAACGCCTTCGGGTTTGAGCGGCTGCGGAGGCAGAGCCGGCGCCTTCGGAGGAGACTGCGGGATCAGCTCTCAGAGCGGCGAAGGCGCGGAGCTACCTCCGCCGGGGACAGATGCACTGCCGCGGGAGGTAATGCGCACGATGGCCAAGCGCGAAGCGGGATACCATGACATTCCTGATAACTCGGGTCAAGATTAGGCGGATTCCGCCGTCGTGTCAATGCCCTATTTCGACTGGGACCCGGGGGGGGAGAGATCGCGCGCCACGCGGTGGGCGTTCCGGGCCAGGCGGATGCGGGTGGTGAAGAGGAGGGCCAGGACACGGGTGGCTCCCGCGAAACCGCTGAACAGCCAGGCGACGGGCTTCAGTGCCCACAGGAAGATCAGGCTGACCAGCCCCAGCACGCGCCTGAGCCAGGTAAGGTGCCGGCCGACCTTCTGGAGCGTTGCCGACCGGCCGTAGAGCACGCTGAGGACCAGGGTTCCCGCCGACACGGCGAATTTCTGCGCATCGTCGAGGCGGATGTGCCAGAGATCTTCCAACAGCAGTTCGAGCCCGATGTTCAGCACCAGCAGGTAGGCCGCCGCCTCGAGCACCGGGTAGCGCTGAATCAGCCACACGAAGATCCCGGCGGCGAAGCGCATGGTGAGAATGCCCAGCGCCACCCCGGTGAAAACGACCCACAGTTCGCGCGAGAGGGCCACGGCGGCGACGACATTGTCCAGACTGAAGGCGAGGTCGGCCAGCTCGACGGCGACGACGACACTCCAGAAGGACCGCTCCCCCCGCCGGAGGGGCTCGCCGACGGCGTTTCGGGCATCTTCTTCGGCCGTCCCGGGGCCGAAATCTCCCAAGTGGTCCGCGGCCAGCTTGATGAGGTACAACCCCCCGAGCAGGAGCAGCCAGCGGTTCCGCACCACCCAGGTGGCGACGAACAGCATCGTCCCCCGGCCCAGGTAGGCGCCCAACAGCCCTACTTTGAGCGCGGCCAGGCGCTGCCCGCCCAGCAGCCGGTGCACGGGCTGCTGAAGGAATCTCAGGAGTCGGGGCCAGGGGATGGGGTCTTCCCTGGGCAGCCGGGAGACCATGGCGCCCAGGACTGCGGCGTTGTCGATGGAGAGGATGCCCTCCAGGTAGATGAGCTGGAGGACGATCAGGACGACGCCGAGGTCAATCACTCCCTCAGTCTATCGAACCCCCCGGACGGCCGCAACGCTCACCGGTGTTTGTACTGGCGCCGCAGGACGTAGATCTGCGCCGCGTGATACTGATCGTGGTGCGCGATCCCGATGGCAAAGTCGATGACGCGGGCCTGCCCTCCCTCCAGCCACCAGGCCTTGCCAAGAATTTCGGGCAGGCGCTCCTCGCGCAGCGCGCTCAACTCCTCCAGCAGCCGGCCGTGGGCGTCCTCGAGTTCCTTCCTGGCCTCCTCCCACCCCTGCGCCGTGGGCGCCACGGGGCGCCAGTCCATCTCCTCGCTGTACGTCCAGGGCCGGCCGGCCAGCCGCGCGGTCACGGCATCCTTCCAGTAGGCCATGTGTCGGACGATCTCGGCGATGGTGTGCTGCTCCGGGTTGGGTCGCCAGGATGCTTCTTCCGCGGTCACCCCCTCTAGAGAGGGCAGGACGCCGTTGCCGGCCCAGTTCCCCCGACGGTAGGTCTGGTCGCAGTGCTCGACGATCCAGCGGGTAATCTCCATGCGGTTCTCCTTCCGAAGAGTTCGAGCTGCTTAGGCGGCTGCTCGGTGACGGTCGCGGGACCCGCCGCCGGGATCTCGCGCGACCGCAGGCCGACCCGGGCCTGGATCGCGGCCACAACACGCTGCACCTGCCTCCGATAAACCGGAGGCGCGTACTTGCCCCGGTAGAGTCGCCGATACTCCGGGACCAGTTGGGGATACCGATGCGTCAGGAACTCGAAGAACGCATCGCGCGTGATCTCGCCCAGGTGCAGGGTCACCGTGGCCAGCGACGCCGCCCCGTACTCCCTGGCCGCGGTCACCACCTCGGTCAGCGTCCGCACGTCGTCGGTGATGCCGGGGAGGACGGGGGCCAGCATGATCACCGTGGGGATGCCCGCCCGCGACAGCGTCCGCAGCGCTTCCAGCCGCTTGACGGGCGCGGGCGCCCCGGGTTCGATCTCCCTGGCCACGCGCTCGTCCATGGTGGCTACGCTGAAGCACACCCGCACGCCCGGCCCCCGGGCCAGCTCCCGCAGCACGTCCAGGTCGCGGACGATCATCGACGATCGGGTGATCAGCCCCACGGGGGTGCGATAGTCCCGCAGGGCCTCGAGGATCCGCCGGGTGATCTTGTAGGCCCCCTCGGCCGGCTGATAGGGGTCGGTCGCGGTCCCGACTTCCAACTCCTCATGCGCCCACGATGGATGCGCCAGTTCGCGCCGCAGGATCTCCGGCGCGTTGATCTTCACGAAGATGCGATTGCCCCAGTTGTTGACCCCGTCCTGGTCGAGGAACCAATGCGTGCGACGAGCGTAGCAGAACGAACACTGGTGCTCGCATCCCCGGTACGGATTGATGGACCATTGGAACGGCATCCCCCTGACCCGGTTGAGGACGGACTTCGCCTCCACCTCGACCCACACGACCCGGGGATTGACGCGGACCCCGGTGGTCTTGAAGAGCCGTGGCTGGAGCGCCACAGAGGACGTCATACGGAAAAGTGTAATATCGAACACTTGTTCGCATCAATAGGGTGGCTGCCGCGCCGGCGGACGCGGATTTCCTACTCGGCGCAGGTCAGGCAGGGTTCGGGACCCAGCTTCGGCCGAGTCTCCACGGGGAGGGGCTGGCTGATGACCGCGGCATACACGCTGGCCAGCACGAGCCCTCCGCCGACCAGGAGAGAAGCCGACACCCGCGCGCCCTCGAGGATGGCGGCAACGACGATGGCCACGATCGGAAACAGGACGAACTGGTAGTTCGCGGCGGATGCCGTCCATCGCTTGAGGACGAACAGGAAGAGGACGAACGCGGTGCTCGAGCCGAGGAGGACCAGGTAGGCAAGCGCGATCCAGGTGCCCGTCCGCGCGGGAATCGCCCAGGGCTCGCGCAGCAGGAGCGAGAGGGCGGCGAGCACGACGACGCCGGCGGCCAGTGCCACGACATTGGTGCTCACGGGATGCGTCTTGGGGAACTGCTTGACGAGGACCGTGGACTCGGCCACGCAGACGGCGGCGGCGACCATGGCCAGCATCGAACCGTAGGGAACTTCCGAGCTGACCGACCCCCGGAAGACGACGGCGATGCCGGCCAGTGCGATGACCCCGCCGGCCAGTGTCGGCCAGCGGAATGGTTCCTGGCGGTGGAGGACGGCCAGAAGAAACGTCAGGAGCGGCGCGGACGCCAGCACCACGGCGGCCAGACCGGCCGGTACGTGGCGCAAGCCCCAGTAGGCGAACGCATAGCCGGCTCCAAATCCCAGCAGGCCATAGATGACTGCGCCCAGCAACGCGCGCCCGCGCGGCAGGGGAACCCGCTGCACGAGGGCGAGCCCGAGCAGGAGCAGCGCCGCCGCAGCAAAGCGCAAGCTCGCACCCCAGAACGGCGGGAGCTCGCGGTTGCTGAAGCGCACGGCCACGAAGTTCGTCCCACCGATCAGGACGATGACCGCGAAGACCAGCAGGGTCAGCCGATCAGGCACGCGGGGTGTCATATCAGCGCAGTTCGACGTCGGGCTCCCATGGCCTTTGCCGTTCTGGTCTGGCCCGCGTCCGGGCGAACGATTCACCGGTGATCAGCGTATCCCAGGGTAGCACCGCGTCTTGGACACCCTCCCCCGGGGAAGGCCGCAAGCGAAAGAGCTAGAGTGCTGCCGCGCCTCACCCTCGTCGAGCCGACGGCGAACGCCGATGCCATCCTGCGCCTGACCGTGGTCCGGCACGGCCTCGGCCCGGCGTCGGTCCGCGTGTACGTCGATCCGCGGACCACCCCAGGTCAGTTGCTCCGCCTGGCAGATGGCCTGGTTGTTCGTCGATGCCGCGGTGGTGACCGGTGAGACGATCCGGTGGCAGGGCCTTCTCCGGGCAAGACGCCGGTTGAACCTCCCCTGCGTCCGCCGTAATGTTCCGGTCATCGTCTACACTCCCGCGGAAGACATCGATCCTCGACTGGTTCAGGACGTCGTCGATGACCTGGGGCGGCGACTTGCGGGCTATGTCCGGACGGAGTTCCGCGCCATGCAGAACCCGCCCCCGCCGCCTCCCGCGGACGACGAGGTGAGCCGCTAGGTCGGCGCGCCCGGCCGGATCACGCCCGGGCGTTCACGCGCTCCCGGCACCAGGCGTAGAGGGCGTCGTAGACCGGCATCTGCGCCTCGAGCTTCTCGTGGTCCCGGTCGCCGTAGAGCGTCGCGAACCCGTGGGCCACGGCGCGCAACCCCGCGGCTTCCGGCTCGAGGGCGATGTCCTGGGGGATGTCGGCGCCGTGCACGATGCGCCCCAGCAGCAACAGGCCCGGATCGCGCAGGTCGTACTTGCGCAGGATCGACTCGAAGCTGCAGCGGCCTTCGACGTGGCCCAGTTCGGCGCCCGCCACGTCGAACACAGTGGCCCCTTCATGGGCCGCCGCCTGCTCGACTTCGTCCGGCGCGACGTAGAGGAACTCGGCGGCGGGATCGATGAACCGCCGGATGAGCCACGGGCAGGCGATGCGGTCCACCTTCGCGTTCCTGCGGGTTACCCATTTCATGACACTCCTCCGCGGTTTGAAACCGTCGCTCTCCTTCGGACTAGATCTGGGCCCGCGGGTCGAGGGCGTCGCGCAGGCCGTCCCCCAGGAGGTTGAACCCCAGCACGGTCAGGGCAATGGCCAGGCCCGGGAAGGTGGCGATGTGGGGCGCGATGAGGAGGTAGTCCCGGCCGGTGCTGACCATGAGCCCCCACGACGGTGCCGGCGGCTGCACCCCCAGCCCCAGGAACGACAGCGCCGCCTCCAGCAGGATGGCATTGGCCATGTACAGGGCCGAGTAGACGACGGCGACGGAGATGCAGTTGGGCAGGATGTGGCGGGCGACGATCCGGCCCGGGCCGGCCCCGATCACCCGCGCGGCCACGACGTACTCCTGCGCTTTGATCGACAGGACGGCGCCGCGGATGACACGGGCGAACCCCGGCGTGGCCCAGATGCCCACGGCCAGGATGGTGTTCATCAACCCCGGGCCGAGGGCGCTGATGATGACGATGGCCAGGAGCAGGTAGGGAAAGGCCAGCAGGACGTCCATCACCCGCATCGAGAGCTGATCGACGCTCCCCCCGTAGTAGGCGGCGGTGGTGCCGATCGCCGTCCCCAGGATCAAAGCGATGAGGACCGCAATGCCGCCGGCGAGCAGCGCCACGCGGCTGCCGAAGATGAGCCGGCTGAGGATGTCCCGCCCGAACTCGTCCGTGCCCAGCAGGTAGGCGCGCGAGGGCGGCAGGCGTTTGTCCTCCAGCGTCTGGGCGGAGGGGTCGCGCGGGGCGAGCCAGGGCGCGAGCACGGCGACCAGAACCAGCAGGGCGACGATGGCCAGACCGGCCAGGGCCAATCGGTTGCGGCGCAGGCGGCGCCAGAACAGCTGCGCGCCGGTCCGCGGTGCCGGACCGCTGCGCGGGACGGCGGCGCGCTCTTCGGCGGAGAAGGCCGCACTCATCCGTAGGTGATCCGCGGGTCGAAGTAGGCGTAGGAGAGATCGACCAGCAGGTTGACCGCCAGATAGGTCACGGCCAGCACGATCACGCCGCCCTGGAGCAGGATGTAGTCGCGGGCGAAGATGGCGCGCACGATCATCCGGCCGATGCCGGGCCAGGCGAAGACCGTCTCGGTGAGGATGGCCCCGCCCAGCAGCTGGCCGGTCTGCAGCCCCAGAACGGTGACCACCGGAATGAGCGCGTTGCGCAGGGCGTGCCGCGCCAGCACCCGGGGCCCGGGCACGCCCTTGGCCCGCGCGGTGCGGATGTAGTCTTCGCGCAGCACCTCCAGCATCGCCGAGCGCGTCATGCGGGCCAGCATGGCGACGGTGGGCAGGGCCAGCGTGAACGCCGGCATCACGAGGTGGGCGGGCGTGCCCCGTCCCCCGGCCGGCAGCCAGCCCAGCCACAGGCTGAACACCACGATCAGCAGCAGCCCGATCCAGAAGATAGGCATGGAGAGGCCGAAGAGCGTCGTCACCCGGACCAGGTTGTCGAGCCAGGAGTTGGGCCGGCGCGCGGACAGCACCCCGAGGGGGACGCCCGCGGCGACGGCGAGGACCAGGGCGGCGATCCCGAGCTCGGCGGTGGCGGTCCACACCTCCGCCAGCTCGTCGTTCACGCGGCGCCCTTCCCGGAAGGAGCGGCCCAGGTCCCCCTGGGCCAGGCGCACGACGTAGCGGACGTAGCGCACGGCCAGCGGTTTGTCCAGGTCGAGCGAGGCGCGCAGCCTGGCCACCATCTCCGCCGTAGCTCCCTCCCCCAGCATCAGCGCGGCGGGATCCCCCGGGATGAGGTCCACGGTAAGCATGATGAACAGCGGCACGCCCAGGAGCACGGGAACGAGGGCCAGCAGGCGCTGCAGGACGAAGCGGCTCATCGCGGATCAGCGACCGGGGTGGCCGGGGGAGGCGCGACACCCCCGGCCACCGGCGATCGGCCGGGCTACTTGTCCAGCCAGATGTAGGCGAACCCCTGGTTGTATTCGATCGGGTGCGGCACGAAGTTCTTCACGTAGGACCGCAGCACCGCGATCTCCTTGGTGGTGTAGAAGGGGATGAACATGATGTCGCGGGCGATCATCTCCTGCGCCCGCCGGTACAGCGCCTCGCGCTCCTCGGCCTTGACGCTGACGCGCGCCTGGTCCACCAGCCGGTCGAACTCCCGGTTCACGTACCGCCAGGTGTTCCACCCCGTCGGCGGGGCCATGTTGGACCGGAACATGGGCAGCAGGCTGTAGTCGGCGTCGGCGGTGGTCGTCACCCAGCCCAAGGTGAAGAGGTGGTAGTCCAGCTGGGGGGCGCGGACGTGGGTGAAGACGGTACCCCACTCCAGAAAGTTCAGCTCCACCCGCACGCCGATCTGGCGCATCTGCGCCTGCCAGGCCTCGGAGATCTCGGCGTCTTTCAGGTAGCGTCCCCGCGCGCTGATCAGGCTGAGCACGAGCGGCATGCCGTCGCGCACCATGACGCCGTCGGGCCCGGGCCGGAACCCCGCCTCCTGGAGCAGCGCCCGCGCCTTCGCCGGGTCGTAGGGATACCGCCGGTCCAGCTCCATGGGCGCGTAGCCGAAGACCCCCGGGGCCAGGATGCCGTCCGCCGGAGCGGCCGCGCCCTCCAGCACGTTGTCCAGGATCGCCTTGCGGTTGGTCCCCATGAGCAGCGCGCGCCGCACCCGCACGTCGGTGAGCGGCGAGCGGGTCAGGTTCATGCCGATGAAGACGACGCGCTGCCCCTGGGCTTCGGCCACGACAAAGTTGCTGTCGCGCCGGAAGGCCGCGAGCTGCGAAGGGGCGGGGACCAGCACCATATCCACCTCGCCGGTGCGCAGGGCGATCATGCGCGCCGACTCCTCGGGGATGACGCGGAAGACGATGCGGTCGAGATAGGGCTTCGGACCCCAGTAGTCGTCGTTGCGCACCACCGTAATGCGGTCGTTGGTGCGCCACTCCTGGAACTTGAAGGGACCGGTGCCGACCGGGGCCCGGCTGAACTCCTGGCCCATTTTCTGCACGGCGGCGGGGCTGACGATGCCGGCGTAGAGCATCGCCACGCTGTAGAGCAGCGGGGCGTAGGGCTCCCTGGTGGTGATGTCCACGGTGAACTCGTCCACGACCTCCGCGCCCTTGATGGGACCGGCCAGGCTGGCCCAGCGGGCCGGCGCCTTGGGGTCGAAGGCCCGATCGAAGGTGAACTTGACGGCCTGCGCGTTGAAGGGTGTCCCGTCGTGGAAGCGGACGCCCCGGCGCAAAGTGAACCGGATGCGGCTGGCGTCGATGACCCGATAGCCCGTGGCCAGGACGGGTTTGATCTTCATATCCGGACCCAGCGCCACCAGGGGTTCGAGGATCATCTGGTAGATCCAGGCCCCGGGCGCCGTGGTCTCGAAGTGCGGGTCCAGCGAGACGGCATCCACCGGCCGGGCGATGGTCAGCGTACCGCCCCGGCGCTGCGCCCGCGCCGCCGGCGCCGTCAGGCCGGCCAGCAGCACCACGGCGACGAGAACAGTTCCCCACCGACATGCCATCGATCGTGTCATGAGACCACCTCGACGCGAACAGCTCCGAGATGGGCCGTCAATTCTTCGTCTTCCCGCGGCGCTCCTCCACCGCCTCATCCGCTCTGCGGAACGACGCGTCACCAGACGAAGGGAATGAACCGGCTCGTGGTCCGGGCGTAGGCGGCGTAGGCGGCGCCGTGGCGGGCCAGCAACAGGCGTTCTTCCAGGGTGGCCTGGTAGTGGATGCGCAGGACGGCCAGCGGCGTGACCACGCCGAAGAGCAGGTTCGGCTGGAGCAGCCACGCCGCGACGTAGTAGGCGATGAATGAGGCGTAGATGGGGTGGCGCAGGTAGCGGTACGGCCCCTCCCGGACCAGCGGCCCCGGGGCGTCGGGATCGATCCCGATGCGAAAGGCCGGACCCAGCGTCCAGATCGCCGCCCGCTGCAGGAGGAGCCCGCCGGCGAAGAGGACGGCGGCCAGCGCGGGGAGCGCGGGCGACTGGATCACCGGACGGAACCAGCGCACCCCGGGTAGCAAGGTGGAGGCCACCAGCGCGGCGGGGAAGACCAACATCAGGGCGGCGGCGATCTTCATCTCCAATCCCCCGGACGGCGCGAACACGATCGGCCCGCCGCCGATCAACCGCCGGGTCCGGCGGACGGCCCCCACCGTCACGGCGTAGAAGCCAAGGGCGAAGAGCACGGCAATGGCGGGGATCATCTACCTAGCAGTTGCCTGCGCCGACGCCGAATCCTCCCGCGCCTCGCCCTTCCACAAGCGCCGCATCTCGGGGGAGCGCCGGAGCAGATCCTCGAGCGCCCCTTCCGCCTCGACGCGTCCGTCCTTCAGCACGACGATCTGGTCGGCGCGGCGAAGCGCCACGCGGCGGTGGCTGACCACCAGGCAGGTGACGTCCTCGAGGGCGAAGAGGCGCTCCCACAGCGTGCGCTCGGTCTCCACGTCCACGGCGCTGCTGAGGTCGTCGATCACCAACAGCTCCGGCTTGCGCACGAACATGCGCGCCGCCGCGGTGCGCTGGATCTGGCCGCCGGAGAGCTTCACCCCGCGCGGGCCGACCACCGTCTCCAGGCCCTTCTCCAGCATCTCGACGTCGCGCTCCATGACCGCGGACCACACCGCCCCCGGCAGATCCGCGCGGGCCGCGGGGAGTCCGAAGAGCACGTTGTCCCGGAGGGCCTCGCTGAAGAGGCGCGGCACCTGGGGAATGTACGCCGCCTGCGGCATCACGAAGAACTCGGCGGGACGCTCCACGCGTCTGCCGTTCCAGTGGATCTCGCCGGCGTCTTTGGGCAGCAGGCCGATGAGCACGCGCACCAGCGTGCTCTTCCCGGAACCGATGCGCCCGGTGACCACCGTGAAGGACCCGCGGCGCAGGGTGAAGCTGACGTCCTGGATCCCCCGCCCCGTCGCCGGATCGAGATAGGTCAACCCTTGCACCTCCAGGCGCTCCAGTCGATCCTCGTCGATCCGCTCGGGGACCGGGGCCTCCGGGAGCGCGCCCGTCAGGTGAAGGGGTTTGTGCTCGACGAGGCGCGACGGCGCTTCGCCCTGCAGCAGCTCGACCAGGCGCTGCACGGAGACGCCGGCCTGCCGGTACCGCGCCGAGAAGTTGCCGATGAGGGTCATGCCCTCGGTGACCAGCCCCAGGTAGAAGACAAAGAGGGCGAAGTCACCGACCGTGAACGCACCGGTGCGGATGGACCGGCCGGCCAGGAGCAGGATGAGGCCGGTGCCCAGGTTGATCGAGCTCCAGAACACGGCGCCCAGCAGCTCGGTCAGCAGGCTGTCTTTGAGCGAGACGCGGCGGCGCTCCTCGTTCAGCACGCGGAAGCGGTCGATGACGTGCGCCTCGGCCACGGCCACCTTGACCGCCTGCACCGCCCCGAACATCTCGCCGATCAGGTCGGTGACCCGCCCCGCCGCCTCCCGCGCCGCCCGCCGGTAGCGGAGGATGCGCTGGCGCAGAAGGGCCACGACGGCGACGATGGCCACGAGCGGCAGCAGCACCACGGTCGTGATGAAGGGCTCGATCCGGAACATGATCGCCGCGCCGACGAATCCGGAAAGGACGATCCCCACGCCGTCCACCGTCATCTCGATCAGCTTCAGCAGCTCATCGACGTCGTCGCGGAAGCGGCTCATCGCCTCGCCCGGCGAGTCGGGCAGCGCCTTCGCCCCGGGCCGGCTGAGAATGCTCTCCAGGAGGTTGCGCCGCAGCAGCCCGGCCCGGTGGAAGAAGAACGTGGCCCAGGCGTCGACGCCGAGGATGTTGATCGCCACGCGTCCCAGGGCCACGCCGACCAGCAGGGCGAGCAGGCTCCACAGTCCCCATCCCGCGGTCTCCCCGCCGGTGATCGCGTTGAAGACGGCGCGGGTGACCAGCCCCATCAGGAGCGGCGTCAGCCAGAAGGCGGTCCACAGCACCATGTTCCAGGCGTAGGCCCACGGCTGATACGTCAGCAATCGCCAGAGCACGCGCCACGTGCTCATGCCAGCATCTCTTCCAGCCCGGTGCGCAGCAGCGAGGCGAACCGTGAGGCCGGATCGGCTGCCAGCTGCGCCCGCGGTCCGTGCTCGAGGACCGCGCCGTCTTCGAGAATGAGGATCTCGTCCGCCCGCTGCACCGTGCCCAGGCGGTGGGCGATGACGACCGCGGTGCGGCCGCGGAGCAGCGCGGCGACCGCCCGCTCCACCAGCTGCTCGGTGGCCGGGTCGAGCCGCGAGGAAGCCTCGTCCAGGATCACCAGGCCCGGGTCCTTGAAGAACACGCGGGCGAAAGCCAGCAGCTGCGCCTCGCCGGCGGACAGCGACCGGGGGCCGATCGGGGTATCCAGACCCTGCGGAAGGGTTTCCATCCATTCCTGCAGGCCGAGTTCGCGCAGCACGGCGATGATCTGGGCTTCCGAGATACGCGGATTGAAGAAGGTCAGGTTGTCGCGCACCGAGGCGTGGAACAGCTGCACGTCCTGCGTGACCAGGCCCACCCGGTTGCGCAGATCATCGAGCGGCACGTCGCGGACGTCGATTCCGCCCAACCGCACCGCCCCCGACGTCGGATCATAGAAGCGCACGAACAGCCTGCCGATCGTGGTCTTGCCGCTCCCCGTCCGGCCGAGCAGGCCGAGCACCCGTCCCGGCTCCAGACGAAAGCTGACATCCCGCAGGACAAGCTCGTCCTCGACGTAGCCGAAGGAGACCTGATCCGCTTCCACCGTCAGGGCCCCGCCGGGCAGCCGGAGCGCCCCGTCTTGCGTCGCGCTCCGCAGCCCGAGCAGATCGCCCACGCGGGAGATGCTGGCGCTGGCCCGCTGCAGCTCCTGCATCTGCCGCGTGATCTGCTCCAGCGGCCGCCGCAGCATCTCCGTGTAATGGAAGAACAGGTACACGGTCCCCACCGTGATCAGCCCCCGGCGGAGCAACCACGCCCCCATCCCGAAGGCCAGGGCGTTGCCCACGGCCAGCAGCACCGCGGTCGTCGCCCACATCACCGTCCCCCGCAGCCACGCCCGACGGGATTTCTCGAGCTGGTTGCGCAGGGCCTCGGACAGCCGGCGGAGCACGTAGGGTACGGCGCCGCTGGCCCGGATATCCTCTGTGCCGGAGAGGCGCTCCTCGAGGAAGCCGAGCAGAATGGCCCCGGCCTGACGGGACTCCTTGAAGTATGGAATCGCCGCCTCCATCAGCCTGCGCAGCAGGAGCAACGTCGTCACGGTAAAGGCGGTGTAGACGAGCCCGACGCGCCAGTCCGCGCGGTAGAGCAGCACCAGGATGCCCGCGAGCAGCACGGCGTTGCCCAGGACCTTGATCACGAATTGCGAGAAGAAACCCGAGAGCTGCGTCACGTCGCCGTCCACGCGCTCGATCATCTCGCCCGGCGTTTTCGCGTTGTGGAACGGCAGGTCGAGCCGCAGGCAGTGCAGGGCCAAATCCTCCCGCACCTTGTTGGTCGCCGTCCAGCCGACGTTCTCGCTGGCGTAGACCGACAGGGCGGAGATGAGGTGTCCGGTGAGCGCCACGCCCAGGAACACGCCGGCCAGACGCGCCAGGACCTCCGGCGACGCGCCGCCGCGGGCCAGGTCGATAAAGCGGGCCAGGATCTGCGGCATGAGCAGCTGCAGCGCAATGCTGCCGAACAGCAGCGCCGCGAGCAGGGCGACCCGCATCCTCTGCGGCTGCAGGTAGCTCAGCAGAAACCGGCGATGTTGAGCGTATGAGACGGCCATAGAAGCTCCCGGACCTTCGGCTCGCGTTCGACCGGAAGATCGCAGCGCGGAAATGCAAACGGCCACGGGAACCGGCTCGTCCCCGTGGCCGCCACGACAGCGGTGGCGGTTACTTACAGGTCACGAGGCGCACCCGGTCGGGTTCGCGCGCCATCTTGGCGAATCCTGATCATGGGCGCACCTCCCGTCTGTGGCAAAGTGTAACAGCAGACAGAGCGTAACAGTATGTGTACCAGAAGGGGCGTCGCCCGTCAACGGCGGAAGCGCGTCCCACCCCAGTCAGGGGACCGGGGCCTCCACCCAGATGGGCGTGCTCCACGCCCACTGATGGTTCGTCTGGCGCACCCGGGCGTAGTACCAGTCCCGATCGCCCTCCCCCTCGTGCTCCAGCGCAAAGGATCCCGAGAACATCCCGCGGCCCACCGCGCGGCCGAACCGACAGGCCGGCGTGTGGAACCCGCCGAGATAGTGGACGATGGCAGCCTCGCGGAGCGCGGCGAGCGGGACCACAACCTCCCGTCCGTTGATCCGACCGGCAATCCTGGTGGACTCGTCACCGTCGACGCTGAGACTGACGGCCTGGATGCCCGGCGTCACTGGATTGGGGTTGCCCCAGGTCGTGGTCTCGAGCAGGATCTGGTTCCCTCGGCGTTCCCACGCACTCAGGACCGGGCCCCGGTCGCCGCCCTCTTCCCTGGGAGAGACGATGTCGTCCCCGCGCAGCCGCGGCTCGACGTCCAGCAGGCGGCCGCCTTCGACGGCGAGCTCCACATGCCACCGGACGGGGACGGCCCGATCGCCCCACCCTAGTTCCAGCGTCACCTTCCAGGGACCGGACGCTCCGCGGTCCGGGGTAGGGGTCCAGCGATGAAGCAGTCTGCCGTTGTGCACGACGTCCACGTAGTCGATCGCGTCACCGGCTTCCACGGACACCTGGATGTGCCGCCGGCGCGCGAACCGCAGGACCGTCCCCATCGGGTGTCCGTTGACGGCGAAGGCCAGCACGATGCGGTCGCCGGTCAGCGCATATGTCCGGCGCCGCGTCAGGGCGTCCCAGACGGCGTGGCGCGTCAGTTCCGCGGCCCAGACCGCGGCCCGACCCCAGCCGTGGCTGCCCGGATAGGCGGCGTGATGGTCGGTGGAGCCGATGACGCCGAACACCTTTCCCAACCGCAGGCCGTGCTGCATGGTACCCTGGCCGTCGCGCGGGCCCATGGTGTGGAGATAGGGATAGGGTGCGTGGTCTCCTTCGGCGACACCATGCATGGAGACGATTTCCACCACGGGCGAGAATTCCGGCGTAAAGGCCGCCCAGTCGATCCCCCGGTAGCCGGCCCGATACCCGATATGATGCGGAATGATGAGAGCCGCCCGGCCCGAGGCCGCCAGGCGCCGCAGCGCAGCCCGCACCTCCTCCAGGTCGGCCGCCTCGACGATCTCCCCGTCGCCGTCCCGGTAGTAGACATTGTGGTCGCCGTACCGCAGAGAGTGCCATTCGTAGCTGAGGAACGTAACGAAGCGTCCCTCGACATTGGCCGCGTTGGTCACCTCGCGCAGGTGGGGCCATCGCGCCGCGGCCCGCTGGAAGCCGCGCCTGTGATAGTCCACCGTGTCGGCCAGGCGCGTCTCGGACACGGGCATGTCCGGCCACGCGGCGTGGGCCGTGACGCTGGCGAAATCCAGCTGCAGCCGGGCGTTGGCGTAGGCGTCCTCGGGCGTACCGCGGCCGTATCCGACGTCGCAGTGGCTGTGGAGATCCCCGAAGTACGCCGTCAACCCCGCGTAGCCCGGTAGGGTCACGTCGGCGCCCTCCCGAAGATGACGGGTTCACTGCGCCCGCTGGCCGCGGCGCGGTAGGCGGCGAGGATCATCTCCACGGAAGTTCCGTTCGCGTCAACCGGACTTCGCTGAGGATGAGCTATTGGGAGCCGCAGATCCAGCGCCAGACAGGTGTCACCGCTGCCCTCGCGCGGGACCCGCCGGCCGTGCCGCCGGCATTACGGAGAAACAGGCTCCTGAGGCGGGAGGGTGAGGTGCTTGGCCGCCCACGCCGCGGCTTGCGTGCGAGTCTGGATGCCGAGTTTCCCCAGGATGTGGCTCACGTGGACTTCGACGGTGCGTTCCGAGATGTACAGACGCGCGGCGATGGACGCGTTGCTCAACCCCTCGGCCAGGAGAGTCAGGACTTCGCGCTCGCGCTCGGTGAGAGTTGTCCCAGACGGCTTGCGGCCGCTGATCCGCTGCACCGCCTGCCGCGCCAGGATGGCGTCCGGTCCTGCTCCCAACGCCTCGAACCCGGCCGCCGCGGCGAGGAGGAGCGACCGGGCCTCACGGCGATCCCCCCGATCTCCGCGTCGAAGGAGACAGAGCCCCAGATCCAGGCGGAGCAGCGCTGCCTCATAGGGCTGGCGCGCGCCCTCAGGTGTACTCAGCGCCGCGCGATAGACCGCTGCGGCGCTGCTCAGGTCGCCGCCAGCCGCGGCGATGCGGCCACGCACGAGCTGGATCCTTGGGAACAGAAAGGCGGCGGGGCGCTGGGCGAGCACCAGTTCCAGCTCAGCCGCAGCCTCGTCGCTCCGTCCTGACGCAACCCAGGCCTCAGCCAGCAGGAGATGGGACTTCGCCAGCTCCCAGGCAGGAACACCGCCACGCTCAAGAGCCGCGGCGAGGATCACCCTCGCCCGGTCCGGCTCGCCATCCCTGAGGGCCATACGCGCACGCACGCCATCGATGAGGGTAAGCGACCAGGAGTCTGATCCGGCCTCGGCAGATCGCTGGGCGTCGTCGAGCAGCGCGGCGGCGTCCTCAGCGTGTCCCCGGAGAAAACGTACCAGTGCGAGCGATGCCGCATCCGCCGCGTAGGGCCACACCTGATTGTGGCGTTCGGCGAGAATGCCCGTCGTCTTTCGGAGCAGGCTTTCCGCCTCATCCCACCGTCCCTCGTAGATGGCAAGTTCGGCCAGCGAGCCAATCGGGAGGAGCAGCGTCGGCAAGGCTCCGACCTTCTCCACCAGTGCCGCACCTCGTTCCAGTGCGGCGCGCGCCTCATCGAACCTCCCCTCATCCATGGCGAAGTTACCCACGTCGTTGAGCGCTTTCAACTCGGCCTCGAGGTCGCCCGCTTCCACGGCAAGATCGCGAGCACGCTTCAGGTATTCGCCGACGCCGTCCATGCGGCCAGCGGCCTGGAGGTTCAGAGCCAGACTCTTGCAGGCTCGGCTCTGGGCGCCTTTGTCTCCCGCGCGGACGGCCGCGGCGAGGGCCGCCTCCGCTTCTGCGATCCCCCGGTCGAACTGCCCGGTGAGGAAGGCGACTTTCGAGGCCTGCTCGCGGATCATCGCCTCCTCGGCAGGATAGTCGACTCCCGTGAGGACAGCGAGTGCCTTCTCCCATGACGGCAGTCCCGACCCCAGCTCCAGCTCGTTCTGCGTCCGACCGAGCTTCCGCCACGCCCTGATCATCTCCCGGGGCATCGTCGCGGATTCCGCCATGTGACCCATCCGTGTGTATGCGGTGACGGCGTTCTCAAACGTTCCGGCATGAAACAGCGCATCGCCCCATCCCTCGGCCGCGGCAATGCGGTTTTCGGTCTCACCTTCCGGCAGAGCGGCGAGGACAACCGCGTAGTAACGTGCCGCGTCTTCGTACGCGCACACGCCGTCAGCTTCCTTCGCTGCGGCCAGCGCGTAGCGGACCATCCGAGCTGTATCGCCCGCCGCCCGGAAATAGTTGGCGAGCAGCGACGACGGCGCCGCTGCCCTCTCATGAAACTCGCCGGCACGTTGGTGCAGCCGACGTCGCTCGTCCGGCGCAAGGGCCTCGAGCATCACCTCCCGGATGAGGTGGTGACGGAATCCGTACCGGAGAGGAGTCTGGTCTGCCTTCAGCAGATGCAGCGTCAGGAGCGGCATGAAAGCCCGCGTGAATGCTTCGCCTGCAACGGATGTCACATGTTGCAGCGCATCCAGGTCGAAAGTGCGTCCCAGGACGGCCGCCGCAGCAAGGACGGCCCGAGAGGGTCCCTCGAGCTGGCCGACTTGGGCCAGAATCGTCTCTCGCACGGTAGACGGCACGGGGAGGGTGCCCAAAGCCTGGACGTCTAGCCGGAGCAGATGCGCGCCCCCACTCTCAACCACGACGCGAAGGATCTCTTCAATAAAGAAGGGGTTGCCGTCAGCGAAGGTGTGCACCCATTCCGCGAACCCGCCCGGTGAGGGGGCCAGGGGACCAAGGACGGCCTCTACCATCGTCCCCGTTTCGGCCGGGTCGAGAGGGGCGAGGGGCAACTCCTCGGCCAGCCGTTCGCGTAACAGCTCCTGACGCAGTCGTCGCATGTCTGTTGCCCGGTCCAGTTCCTCCGGGCGATAGGTGGCGAGGACGAGCCATCGATCACGCGCCAAACGCCGCGCCAGGACGTGGAGGAAACTCAGGGTCGCCGGATCAGCCCAGTGCACGTCCTCGAGCGCAAGGATGACCGGAACGTCGGTGGCCATCTGGCGCAGCGCAAGGTAAAGACTCTCAAAGAGGCGACTTCGTTCTTCGGCGGGAGTGAGGCGAGGGCTCGGCTGCGGGGCCGGGATGACGTGGGCGAGCTCCGGGACCAGTTTCATGATCTCGGAGATATGAGGACCGAGTATCCTGGCGGTCTCTTCCAGACCTCGGACGCGGACGATACCGCGGAGGGCTTCCCTCAAGGGTGCGTACGGGAGGGGGGCGTCGAAGACGGAGCACTTGCCCTCGAGAACGGAGACCTCGCGTTCCCGCGCGCGGATGGCCAGTTCGCCAACGAGGCGAGTCTTGCCGATGCCGGCCTCTCCGGCAAGAAAGACGAAGGCGCCATGGCTGCGGCGGGCTTCTTCCAGACGTTCCTGCAGCCAGAGAAGCTCCGCTTCACGCCCGACGAATCGCGGACACGGAATCCGTAAGTGCCCGATGGCCTGGATGCCCATCTCCGCCTACCCTTTCCAGGGGTGGTTCGTGCCCAGATTGTACACCTTGGAGCCACGATACCCCCTGGGTCGGGAGGGGGCATCGTGGCTGGCACGTATCTTATCCGCGGCGTGACCGGCGGGGACCTTGTGGCATCCACTCGATCTTGGCCGGGTCATACTCGACACTCCTACCGGCTTCCGCTTCCCCGCGGGTCGTCCGCCGGGTTGACATAAGTGATTCCCCAGGGCCCGACGCTATGGAGCTGGATGATGGTCTCCGCCGTCGTCCAGGCGTAGTGCCGCATCCCCACCGGCATCACGAAGAAGCTCCCGGGGCCGAGGGCTGTGCCCTTGGACTTGTCCAGCGTCTCGCCCATGGCGATGAAGAAGCGCCCCGACAGCACCGTGACATGCTCCAGCGCCGGATGGTAGTGGGGCGCGATCACGTAACCGGCCGGGAACTTGAGGCGCATAGTGATGGGGACCGCCTGCGCCGGGTTGCCTTCGAGAACAACGATCTGGGCGCCAGGGGGCAGCGAGGGCGGAGCTGCCTGCCACTTCAACTGTGCGGGCGTGAAGGCCGACATGGCCTCTTGGGCCGTGGCGACCGCCGAGATCACGACACTCGTTCCCGATGATCCTCCCGGTCCCGGATCAGGCATCGCCATCACCGGGAGCGCCATTGCCAGAACCATGGCCAGGATGGTCAGTTTTCGAAACATCTCTTCTCCCGTCCCTTTGCCGAGCGAGATTGGCGCACCCGGCGCCTGCCCGGTGAAGGCGATCTTAGCCCCCGGCGTGTGGACGGTCATCGGTGGAACCCCGTATCTTCCACAAGCGATGTACCTAAGAATGAGCCGAACCGACCAGATGGGCGGACGAACGACTAATTCCCTGGGGCGATGACGAGAAAGAAGGTCGCGCTGAGAATGGCGAGGACCGTCTCACCTATTCGTCAAAGAAGGGACTGCTGACGCAGCCGCATGAAGCGCGCCGCGTCCCCTTACGCCCGCACCTCCTGCCGCTGGAAGAGCACGTAGCCGCCGGCGAACAGGACCAGCGTGGCGGCGAGCAAGCCCGTGAATTGCGGCCAGGCCAGCAGCAGGCTCTGCCCCAGCGGCAGCGGCGTGCCCAGCACCGCCCCTTCCAGCTGGGCGAGGAAGACCGGGCCCAGCGAGCGGACTTCGGGGTTCAGCAGGACCAGGAGGACCTCCGCGTACAGCGTGTTCGGCGACAGCCGGGACAGGCCCAGGCGCAGGCGCGTGTGCGCCAGTTCGGCGAAGGGGGTGCCGCCCTCGACGGGCCGCACCACCCCCGCCACCAGGCCGACGATGATGTCCCAGAAGACGGCGACGAACAGCCAGACGGCGATGGAGGCGAGCGCGGAGGTGGCGGGCTGGCGGAAGATCACGGAGAACATCATCGCCAGCGCCAGCCAGATCCCGGCGTAGCCCAGCGTGGCCAGCAGGAACAGCAGTCCCCGGGCCACCTCCTCGCCGCTGGGGACCACGCCCAGGCGCAGCAGGCCCAGTCCGGTGACCAGCAGCCACAGCGCCAGCAGGTTCAGGGCGATGGTGCCCAGCGCCGCGAGGAACTTCCCCAGTAACACCGCGTCCCGGTAGATGGGCTGGGAGAGGATCCGGCTCAGCGTCCGCCGGTTGTGCTCGCCGTTGATGGCGTCGAAGCCCAGCGCGATCGCCACCAGCGGGATGAGGAAACTCAGGAAGGCGATGAACGACGGCAGCGGCTCCCGCGCCGTCGTGAAGAGTTTGAGATAGAGGAACGGATCCTCCGCCACGGTGGCGCGCAGCTCCTGCGCCGCCGCATAGGCCGAGCCCAGCGCGGTGAGGAAGATCAGCCCCTCCAGCAGCTGCATGCGGATGCTGCTGAGGTGATCGGCCAGTTCTTTGAGCGTCACCGCCCACAGGCCCGTCCAGGGCGAGCCCTCACGCGTCATGTCGCGCCTCCTGGAAGTACCGGGCGTAGATCTCGTCCAGGGTGGGCCGCGCCAGGGCCAGACCCAGCAGCGGCGCGCCGCGCTGCACGAGCGTTCGCGCCACCTCCGCCCGGCAGTCCACCCGCGCATCCAGGTGGTACACGCCCGGCCGGTCCATCCGGACGCCCTGCACCCCCGGCACCGAGGCGAGCACCGGGGCCAGGGCGTCCGTGCGGGTTTCGACGATGATGCGGTAGGCCCCGCCGAGCACGCGGTCGGCCAGGGTTTCGAAGGCGCCCTCCAGCACCATGCGCCCCCGGGAGAACAGGCCCACCCGGTCGCAGACCGCCTGCACCTGGTGCAGCAGGTGCGAGGAGAGCAGGACCGTCATCCCCTGCATCTTGAGGGTGCGGATCAACGCCAGGAACTCCATGGCGGCTTCGGGGTCGAGGCCGGCGGTGGGCTCGTCCAGGATGGTGATCTCCGGACGCTTGATCAGCACATCGGCCAGTCCCAGCCGCTGGCGCATCCCGCGGGAGAAGGCCCCGACGCGGCGGTCCGCCACCTCGGTCAGCCCGGCCTGGGCCAGGGCCTCCTCGATGCGCCGCTCCGCTTCCCGGCGGGGGAAGCCGTTGAGCCGCGCCGTGTAGGCGAGGTTCTCCCGCGCCGTGAGGTCGTCGTAGAACCCCACGGAGTCGGGCAGATAGCCGACGCGCCGCTTTACCGCCAGCGGGTGCCGCGACGGATCCTCGCCCAGCACCCGGACGGTACCCTCGTCGGGATCGGTGAGGCCGAGCAGCATCAGGATCGTTGTGGTCTTCCCGGAGCCGTTGGGCCCGAGCATTCCGAAGACTTCGCCCCGCCGGAGCACCAGCGTCAGGCGATCGACCGCGACCACCGATCCGTAGCGCTTGGTCAGACCCTCCGCCTCGATGACCGGTTCGCTCATCGCCGCCCGTACCGGTTCACGGCAAAGGTCACGACCCCCAGCCCCGCCGCCACCACCAGCACGCCGACCAGCCCCCACAGGGTGGAGGTCGTCACCGTGATCCGGAAGTCCGCGGAGCTCGAGACGTCTCCGGAGGAAGCCGTCATCGTCACCATGTAGTCGCCGGTCAGCGCCTTGGGCGAGGGCCGGATCGTCGCCGTGAACTCGGCCTCGCCGTTGGGGGCGATCTCGTCGACGCGCTCCGGCGAGAAGGTCACCTCCCAGCCCGACGGCGGGAAGGACGAGAGCGTCACATTGCGCGCCGGCGCGCTGCCGTTGTTCTTCACGATCACCTTGAGCGGGCTGTCCCGCCCGGCGTTGGCCCGGCCGGAGAGCCGGCCCTCCGGCGCGGTGACGGTGAGCTCCGGCCGCCCGGTGATCTCCAGGGTGAGCTGGGTGGACGTCCGCGCATCCCCGGTGCTGGCCCGCACCGTGATGGGGTAGGTGCCCGCGGCCACCCGCGGCGGCAGGGAGACCTCGGCGTCGAGGTCCCGGCTCTCGCCGGCCTTCAGGGGCACGCTGGCCACCTGCTGGCCGAACAGCGAGAAGTTGACCTGGAACCCCCGGGGAGCCTGCGCGTCGATGTTCACCAGCGCATCCTGGTCGCTCTCGTTGCGCAGGGTCAGCCGGTAGCGGAAACTGGCGGTCGGCGCCCCCCGGAGCACGGGGAGTTCAGGCTCCAGCGACAGACGACGCGGGGTGACGGCGCCCAGCGTGAGTGTGAGCGGCAGCGCGGCCTGCCCGTCCTGCCCCTGAGCCACCAGCCGGAAGTGGTAGGTCCCCGGACGGAGACCCTTCGGAGGCTCGAGCCGCAACGTCACCGTCGCCTCCTGGTCGGGCGCGACGTAGACGGATCGCACCGGCCGCCCGGAACCCAGGAAGGTCAGCTGCCATCCCCGGGGAGCCTCGGCCACCCGCAACGCCACCACCTGCGGGGGCAGGCCGAAGTTCTTCACGGTCAGGACCAGCGTCTGGGTCTCGCCGGCCCGGACGGTCTGCGACGGAAACGGCGTCGAAAAGCCCAGCCCTCGAAAGCCCGCGGCGACCATCGAGGGAAACGCAGCCACGACGATCACCGCGGCCAAGACCGCCATTCGCGACAGATGCCGCATCTTCGCCCTCCTCAAAAGGTGGAAACCCCGCCGTTATGCGCACCGGGGGAGGGGCAGCCGCCCGGTGGAGAGTGCGACGTCCCTGGGATGGACGCCTTCGTGCCTAGGGAAAATTGTAGCGAACGGAGCGCTACTCGTACAGCAGGTGCTCCCGGCGCAGGCGCAGGAAGCGCGCCAACCCGGGCTGCCAGGCCCGCACGATCGCCTCCGCCGGCTCGCCGCGCTGAAGGGCCGACCGCACCTGGCCGGTCCCCCAGACCAGATCGAAGAGGGGCGGCGCGCGGCGGGACAGGCGGAACCGGAACCGGTCCCCGTGCATCCGGCGGATCTCGGCCAGGATGTAGACCGAGGTCGTGGAGGGCCGGAAGATCCTCGGGTCGGTGATGTGCAGCCGGACACCCTGGTACACTTTGCCGTTCAGCGGATAGGGAATGGCGGACGGGGTAAAGTGCACGCCCGGCAGCTGGTACCGGTTCAGCCGCTCCGCCAGGCGCGGGGCGTCGATCCACGGCGCGAGGGCGACGCGGAACCGCGATTCCGTGGCCACCCCGTTCCACACGTTGGTCCCGTCAAAGGGCCCGGTGGCCGCATAGTAGGGAGCGATATCGGGGTCGACCAGCCCCGGGGAGGGCGCGGCCCAGGGCAGCCCCGTGTCCGCCCAGATCATCCGCCGCTCCCAGCCCCGCATCGGGACCACGGTGAGGCGCGCGTTGATGCCGAAGGCGGAGTTGTAGAGGGCGGCCAGTTCGCCGAGCGTCATGCCGTGCACGTAGGGGATGGGATACAGACCGATGAACGAGGCGTACCGCGGGTCGAGGACCGGGCCGTCCACGGTCAGTCCGCCGAGGGGGTTGGGACGGTCCAGGATGACGACCGGCTTCCCCGTTTCGGCCGCCGCGCGCATGACCAGAGCCATCGTCGACGCATAGGTGAACGGCCGCACGCCGGCGTCCTGCAGGTCCACCACCAGCGTGTCGACGCGGGCCAGCATCTGGCGCGTAGGCTGAAACACGCCGCCGTACAGGCTGTAGACTGGCGTCCGGCCCCGGCTGACGGTGGGCACCCGCACGCCGGCGCCGTAACTGCCGTCGATCCCGTGCTCGGGGGCGAACAGCGCGCCGATCTCCACCTCGTCCCTGGCGGCCAGAGCGTCCATGGTGAGCCGGCCGTCGCCGGTGGTCCCGGCACTGTGGGTGACGAGTCCGATCCGCCGGCCGGCCAGCACGCCGCCGTCGGTCAGCACCACGTCGGCTCCTACCCGGACGGCGGGAGGCTGGGCCAGGATGGCCGGCGAGAGCCGCCCGGCCAGAATGATCAGGCCGATGCATACTGCAGCAATGAACCGCACGATGGTCTGGCCTCACTCCGAGGAAATCGAGACGGTCGCGTTCGTCCCCCCGCGCCGCAGGCTCCGGCCTCGGGATTATGCCCTCGTTCGCCCAGGCTCAGGCCTCTTCCTCGCAGGGTCGCCGTCCCGTCCGGTGAATCCCGCTTCGGAAGGAGGCGATCACACGGTGCGGGTGTACATCTCGGTCGATATGGAAGGGATCACCGGCGCGGCGGCGGGCAAGCACGTCCAGGCCGGGGAGAAGGACTACGACCGGTTCCGGCGGCTGATGACCCAGGAGGCCAACGCCGCTGTTGAGGGCGCCCGGGCCGCGGGCGCGACGGACGTGGTCGTCAGCGACGGCCACGGCCCCATGACCAACATCATGATCGAGGAGCTGCACCCGGGGGCCCGGCTGATCAGCGGCAGCAACAAGCTCTTCGGGCAGCTGGAAGGGATCGACCGGGGCTTCGACGCCGCATTTTTCGTCGGCTACCACCAGCGCGAGGGCGGCGGCGACGGCATCATGAACCACACCTACCTCGGACGGTTCGTCTACGAGATCCGCATGCACGGCGAGCCGGTGGACGAGGCCGCGGTGAACGCCGGCCTGGCCGGGGCGTTCAATGTTCCCGTCGCACTCGTCACCGGCGACGACCAGGTCTGCGCCGACGCCGAGCGACGCCTGCCGGGGGTGGTCACCGCTCCGGTGAAGGAAGCCCTCGACCGGTTCGTCGGCCTGAGCCTGACCCCGACGAAGGCCCAGGAACTCATCCGGGAACGCGCCCGCCAGGCGGTGGAAGCGGTGCGCGGCGGCCGCGTCAAACCCTACCGGGTGAAACTTCCCGTCACCTTCGAGGTGGACTTCAAGCGCACGTCCCCGGCGCACCTGGCCACGCTGTTCCCCGGGGTCGAACGCCGCGGGCCGCGCACCATCGCCATCACCCAGGCGGATTATGTCGCGGCCTTCAAGCTGCTGTGGGGGACCCTGATCATCGCCCTCGCGGTGTCGGAAGGACTCCTCTAGCAGCGCCCCGGACGGGAGGGGGACCGGCAGGGATCGGACGGCCGACGCGAAAGTAGTAGCGAAGAAATAGGATCACTTAGGTCTGGATTCCTCGGGAGAAGGGCGGCCATGCCGGGCACTCCGCGGCTGGCTCTCAACCTGGGGATCGTTGTCGTCCTCGCTCTCCAGCCTGTACCTGCCTCCGCGGTGGCGGCTTGGACCGCGCCGGTCGCCCTTCCGGTCGTCCACAAGCAGAGCGTTCCGCCCGGGGCGCGCACGGTACTCCATGTCCGGACGTCAGGGGCCGTTGAGGTTGTCATCTTCGAGGATGCCGGTGAGCCCGATCTCTTGAAGCTGTTTCAGACCGGCGGAGTCCCCCGGACGGCTAAGCTCTTTCCGAATGTCAAGGAGCTCGCCTATCCCCTGGCCAGCGAGACGGGGGCGGACTTCCACATCAGGGTCCGGTCCCTGACCCCGGGAGCCATCACCGTTCGCTATGAGCCGGGAACAATCGCTCAGGCCATGGCCCGCCTGCGCGGCGGACAGAATCTCGTCCGAAACCGCGGCGTCGTCGTGGTGGGACGCGACCCCCACCGGATGCCGCTGTACCAGCTGGTACCCGGCACCATAATCCGGCTGGAAATCCGCGGCGGGAACGGCATCGCTGCGCTCCTGAAGACCCAGGATTATGTCTCTGTCCGCACCGGTCGCGCTCCGCTCGCCGGCCGGTGTGTCCTGGGATCATGCCTGCGCTCGCCCATGGACGGTCGCGTCCTTGAGCTGCGGGTCAATGATATGACGACCGCTATCTTGCCGCCGCTTCGACCGGAGGTCTGCTCGTCCTCGCCTACGAGATCGTCGCCACCCCGGAGGTGCTCAACTCCATCACCACCTGCCAGTGATCGGGCCCTGGCGGCGGCAGGGGATGATCGCGCGATCTGCGGTGATTCGGCGTTCCGCTTCGAAAGGAGGAGGCAACCGATGGATCTGACCCGCAGGCAGGCGCTGAAGGTCATGGGGGGAGCGGCTCTCGCCGGGATGTCGGTCGGGTGGCTGGGCCCCTACCGGGGACTGATGCGGGGCGCTCGTCACCTCCGCCGCGCCCGGGCCGCTGCTGCCCGGTGCGAATCGACGCGTCGTCATCGTCGGAGGAGGCATCAGTGGAGCGATGTGCGCGCGCACCCTCCGCCGGCTGGCTCCGGACATCGAGGTCGTGGTGCTGGAGCGGAACCCCACGTACGTCTCCGGACCTTCCCATGTCGACTACGTCGTCGGGCTCGAGGAACGAGCGCGGATGACGGTGGGCTTCGAGGGCCTCGTCCGGGCAGGCGTCCGCATCATCCGGTCCGCGGTCACCGCGATCCGGCCCGCGGAGAACCGCGTCGTGACCCCGCAGGGGATCGTGGACTACACCATCCTGGTCGTCGCCACAGGGATGGTCCCGGCCGACAACGAGATCGCAGGCCTGCTGGAGAACGCCGGCATGAACGCCCACGCCTGGACCTGGCCCGGAGCGCTGGCCCTGGCCCGGGCGGTCCAGAGCTTCGAGGGCGGGACGTTTGTCCTCAGCGTCCCGCCGCCCCCCTCCAAGTGTCCGCCGGGTCCCTACGAGGTCGTCAGTCTCATCGACGAGTTCTGGAAGAGAAAAGGGGTGCGGGCGGAGATCGTCGTCCTCGATGCCAACGATCGACCGCAGCCCCCGACAATGGCCGACCTGTGGCGGGGGGTGTTCTCGGAGCGGCGGATCGCCTACCGGCCGAGCTTCAAGGTGGTGGAATTTGATCCGGGCCGCAGGACGCTTGTCTCGGACAGGGGCGAGCGACAGCAGTACACGCTGGCCTCCGTCATTCCTCCGGCCAAGGCTCCGCTCTTCATCGAAGAATCAGGACTCGACTACCCATTCATCGATGCCGATCCGACCACGTTCCGGTCGCGGCGGCACCAAAACATCTATGCCGTGGGAGACGTTACCAGGACGCCGTACCCGAAGACCGCGTACGTGGGATTCCTCGGGGGACGGAACGCCGCCTACCACATCGCGCGCACCCTCGGCGTGGATCGGGGCGAACCTGATCCCGTCTTGAACCAGTGCTGGCCCTTTGTGTCCAGCAAGGAGGCGATGTTCGTGGAGGTGGCCTGGACGAAGGATGGGCGGCCCATCCCGGAACGGACGCGCGTGCTGGGAGCCCGCCCTGAGCACGTCAGCCATCGGAAGGCCTGGGAGTACGGCATCCTGCGCGCGGCTTACGGCTGAGCCTTGCCGCGGGAGGTCCGGACGGGATACTTTCGGCGGTTCTGGGACAGTTTGAATCGGACCGCGCCGGCGATGTCAAGCCCCGCGCGGTTGGCGAACGCCAGGCAGTAGATCACCACGTCGGCCAGCTCCTCCTGCGCCGCCCGCCGCACCTGCGGACGGCGCAGGAGGTCGCCGCTGGACGCGCCGTCAACCCACTGGAAGACCTCCATGAGCTCGGCCGCCTCCACCGCGATCCCCATGGCCAGGTTCTTCGGGGTATGAAATTGCTCCCACGCGCGCTGCCGGACGAACCGTCGGACCAGGTCTTTCAGGCCACCGACCGTCGTCGTTCTATCCATACCCGGGTGATTGCCGCAGGCGCGGCGGTTTCCTGCCACGCTCAGCGGCTGATGGTGATGCGGCCCTCCGGCCGCGGGCTGATGGTCCGGGCGCGCTGGATGGCCTCGATGACGGCGGTCACCATCAGCGGGCCGCCCGATGGGCCGACCAGGACCTCGCCCGAGGCCAGCATCGCGTAGCCGTCGCCGCCGCGCAGCATGAAGTCGTTCGTCGCCACCGTGTAGGTGGCCGCGTCGTCCAGCGGGCGTCCGCCGACGCGGATCTCCAGGAGGCGCGAGCCGACGGTGCGGTCGGGGTTGAAGCTGTACGTCAGACCGGACACCTGGGGGAAGCGCCCGCCGACCTGCTGCCACTGGCTGACCCCGTTCTCCAGGGCGGATCGGATCGCCGTCCCACGCACCGCCACCTTCACGATGACGTTGCCGAAGGGCAACCAGGCGAAGACGTCGCGCCGGCGGATCGGTCCCGGCGGGAAGAGCGCGTTCGTGCGGATCCCGCCGCCGTTCGTGATCGCCACGTCGGCGGCCACTGCGGCGCGCATCACGTCCGCGATGTAGTTTCCAAGCGCCGACTCCTGCTGGCGCACCGTCTGGTTGCGGGCATCCAGGGGTGTGGTCGTCTCGCCGATCACGACCTCCAGGTCCCTGGCCAGCTGATCCGCGTAACGCCTGAGAAGCGCGGCCATCGCCGGATCGGCCGGGGTCTTCTCGTCGATGGTGACCAGCTCGTGGGCGGCCCGCGGCGCGCCCCGCAGGGGCACGCGCGTCACCCCGAGCCACTTCGCATCCGAGCCGGCTTTGGCGATCAGGCGTCCGCCCACGGTACGCGTCAACGGATCGTGCTCGTGCCCGCCGATGACGAGATCGACCTCCGGGACGGCGGCGAGCAGGCGCTCATCGTCCTCGACCCGCAGGTGGGTCAGGGCGATGATGCGCTCCGCGCCGGCCCGCCGTATCACGGACACAACGGCGCGGGCGGAGGCAATCGGATCTCCGAACCAGGTTGCCCCCGGCGACGACGAGGTCTCGGTCTCAGGCGTGAGCAGGCCGAAGATGCCGACGTTGACGCCGCAGACGTTGCGGATGAGATACAGCCGCGTGCCGGGAAAGGGCCGCGCGCCGGCCACGAAGACGTTCGAGATCACCCACGGGAACTTCGATTCGCCAATCCGCCTTTGCAGCTCGGCCGGTCCGTAGTCGAACTCGTGGTTGCCTAGAGTGGCTGCGTCCACGCCGAGGAGGTTCAACCCGTCGATGAGCTGCGCCCCTTTGAACACCGACGACTCCACCGAGGGTGAGATCAGGTCGCCGGCAAAGAGCAGCAGCGTGCACCGCTCGCTGGCCCGGAACCGCCGCACGGCTCCGGCCAGGCGGTCCAGACCGCCCAGCTTGCCGTTCTCCACGGCGCTCAACTGGTAGTCGTCGTTGAAGTGCAGGACGACCAGCGTCGACGGCTGAGGAACGGCGGACGGCGCCGGCCCGAGCAGCAAGAGCAGCATGGCGATGAGAGCGGAAAGCCGCAGGCGCTTCATGGACACCTCCGAAAATCCCCAAGGGAACAGGGGAGGAGTTCAAGAATCACCCGACGACCCCCTGGCGGAAGGCGCATCGCAGACGCGGCGATGACATCCACCGAAGTCCTGGCCCGCCTTACCCGCATGGGCAACCCCACCAACGTCGCCGGAATGGCCCGGTTCGGGATCACACCCAAGACCCGGATCTCGTCGATCAGGTCTGTGCGCTCATCGCACGCACGCCCTTCGTGCTGAAGAAGATCCGCCAGTGGTCGAAGCGCGACGAGGAGTTCGTCAAGCGTACGGCGTTCTCTTTGATCGCCGAGCTGGCCTGGGGGACCGGCGGCTGACCGGCGCGGAGCTCGAGCGGTTCTTCCCGATGATCACAGCCGCGGCGACCGACGAGCGGAACTACGTGCGGAAGGCCGTGAACTGGGCGCTGCGCAACATCGGCAAGCGAAATCGTGCGCTGAACCGGCGGGCGATCGCCGTGGCGAAGGAGATCGGGAAGAGGGACTCCAGGGCGGCCGCTGGATCGCCGCCGACGCGCTGCGCGAACTGACCAGCGACAGGGTTCAGGCCCGCCTGAGCAGGCCGTCACGGACCCGGGAGATGTAAGGGATGATCAGTCCCGGGCCAGGGTCGCCAGCAGGGGCATGATGTCCACCCCGAAGAGCAGACCGAGATCCCCTTTCGCCGCCTCCCGCTCGCCGAAAGCCGTGGTGGCGTCGGGCTGCACGCCGGGGCCGGCGATCAGCAGCGGAACCGGGTCGGCGGAGTGACCCCGCAGGGCGCAGGGGGTGGCGTGGTCCGCCGTGACCGCCAGGATGACCTCCCGGCGGTCGATCCGGGGGAGCAGCTCGCCGAAGAACGCCCGGTCGATGAGCGCAATCACGTCGCGCTTGGCCGCGCAGTCGCCGTCGTGGCCGGGTTCATCGGGCCCTTTGAGGTGCAGATAGAGGCCGCCGTGGCGGCGGATCTCCTCCGCGGCGCGGTGCGCCCAGGTGCGGTAGGCGCTCTCCCGATCCCTGGCGCTCGGCGGGACTTCGATGATACTCATCCCCAGCAGCCGGGCGATCCCGCGCTCGACCGGCATCTCCACGAAACAGCCGATCTCGACCCCGAAGCGGTCCTTGATGGAAGGGACCCGGGGCAGATGATCGCCCGCGTCGCGCACCAGAATGACGTTGCCGGGCGGCTTGCCCTCGGCGCGCCGGCGTTGGTTCACCGGGTGACCGTCCATGATCTCCCGACTCTTCCGGGTGAACTCGTTGACGAGCTCGGCGGAGATCCAGGCCTCGGGGGAGTCGTCGAGGGGCGTGCACTCCATCACCTCGCGGCCGGGGTTGACCACGGCCACGCCCAGGCCTTCCATCCGCGCGTAGGCCGGGTCGGTGTTGGAGATTTTGGCGGAGAGCCGCCCCTCGCGCGGGTAGAAGACGACGGCGCAGCGGTGCCCGATCGTGGCCCGTACGGTGACGTCCGCCGGTCCCTGCCGCAGTCTGAGCTCGCTGTTCACGGCCTCGGCCAGGGCCCGCGCTTCCTCCGAGGTCAGGTTGCGGCCGACCCGGCGATCCACGATCGTCCAGCCCTCGCCCAGCGTGGCGAAGTTCCCGCGCAGAGCGAGGTCCCCGTCCTTGAAGGGTAGGCCGCTGCCGAGGGCTTCCAGCGGCCCCCGGCCGGCGTGGTAGCGCAGCGGGTCGTAGCCGAGGATGGCCATCACCGCCACATCGGATTCGGGCGCCACGCCCTTGCCGACGGTGATCACCGTGCCCTGCCGCCCTTCGGCGGCCAGGCGGTCGAGGTGGGGCGTCGGCGCCGCCTCCAGGGGGGTCTGCCCGCCCAGCGCCGGGGACGGACGATCGCCCAGGCCGTCCAGGATGACGTAGAGGATCTTCCTCATCGCGCCGCCTCCACCGCCTCGAGGAAAGCCGGGCTGAGCACGCCGGTGTAGACCTCCACCGCCGGACCCGACATCCGCACCGTCCAGTCCTCGCCCACCGTGATCGCCAGCTCGCCGCCCGGCATGACGATCGCCACCTCGCGGTCGGCCAGTCCTTTGCGCACCGCGGCGCAGGCCACGGCGCAGGCGCTGCTGCCCGAGGCCATCGTCTCGCCGGCGCCGCGCTCCCAGATCACGGCCGCGATCCGCCGGCGCGAGTGGACCTGCGCAAACTGGACATTCGTGCGGGCGGGGAAGAGCGGGTGCGTCTCCAGGCGCGGGCCGAGCCGGTGCAGGGCGACGGCGGCCAGGTCGGGGACGAACACCACGCAGTGCGGGTTGCCCACCGACACCGCGGTGATCTGCAGGCGCTGGCCGTCGACCTCCAGGGGTTCATCCACGACCTCGCGCGGCGGGCCGGCCACGGGGATGCGCTCGCTGCGGAAGGTCGCGGCGCCCATGTCCACGGTGATCCGCTCCACGCGCCCGCCGACCTGGTGCAGCGTGACGTGGACGAGGCCGCCGGCCGTCTCCACCGTGAACGCCGGACCGGCGGTCAACCCGTGATCGTGCAGGTAGCGCGCGAAGATGCGCAGGCCGTTGCCGCTCTTCTCCGCCTCGCTGCCGTCCGGGTTGAAGATGCGCACCCCGAAGTCGGCGACGGACGAGGGCACGCGGGCGAGGATGCCGTCGGAGCCCACTCCGCGATGACGGTCGCAGAGCAGGCGGATCGCCGCGGGGGTCAGCGGGAACGACAGGGCGTCCGGCTCGACGACGATGTAGTCGTTCCCCAGGGCGTGGGATTTCACGAAGCCGTTGCGCCGCATGAGCCGCTGGAAGGATTCGGCGCGGAGGTCAGGAGTTCTTGCGCAGCAGCTCTTCCACGAGGCGGTGGACGACCGCCCGGAACCGCCCCCAATCCCGCCAGGTGCTCTCAAGGTCGGGGGCCTGCTCCGGCCCCAGCGCCTCGAGCGCGCCGGCCAGCGCGACCAGCGTCCCCGAGGGCACCCAGCGGAAGTCGGCCACCTGCTCGTGCGGATCCTGCGGTCGGGGCGCGCCGTCCACCCCCTCGATCAGGAAGACGAACGACCGGCAGGCCAGAGCGGGGCCGCCGCGGTAGGTCACCACGGCGATCGGAACGGTCTGCGCCGGCGCCACCGTCCAGCCGGTCTCTTCCCACGCCTCCCGGTGCAGGGCGTGCAGCACCGCTTCGCCCGGCCGGATACCCCCGGTGGGCAGCCGGTACACGCCTGACGGGTAGAACGTCTTGCGCATGACGAGGACGTCGCCCCCCGGCCGACGGAAGACAATGCAGACCTCGTCGGGCCGGGCCGCGCCGCGAGGAAAGGCGAAGGTGTTCGCGCCCAGCTCGACCGCGCGCCGCACGGGGCCGCTCACCGTCCCGCCCGGCGCAGGGCGGAGCGGATGATCCGGTCCAGCAGCTCCGGGAAGGAGATCCCGGCGGCCTTCGCCGCATCGGGCAGCAGGCTGGTCGCCGTCATGCCGGGGATGGTGTTGACCTCGAGCACGACGATGTCGTGGTCCCGCGCGATCATGTCCACACGGCCCATCCCTTCGCAGCCCAGCGCCTGGTAAGCCCGCACGGCCAGGGCCTGGGCCCGCTGGGCCACGTCCTCGCTGACCCGGGCGGGGATGAGGTGGTCGCTGCCGCCGCTGCTGTACTTCGCCTCATAGGTGTAGAACTCGGCGTGGGGGAGGACCTCGATGAGCGGGAGGGGCACGGGGGTGCGGGTCTCGGGATCGTCGAGGATCCCGCAGGTCAGCTCCACCCCGGCGACATACTCCTCGACGAGCGCGAGGGGGCCGTGGGCCAGCGCCGCCTCCATCGCCGCGTCCAGCGCGCCGTCCCCGCGGACCAGCGAGACGCCGATGCTGCTGCCCACCGCGTTCGGCTTGACCACGCAGGGATAGCCGAGCAGCCGCTCCACCTGGTGGTGGACATGCCTGCGGTCCCGCCAGAGATCGGCCGTGACGCTGAGATAGCCGGGAACCGGGATGCGGTGCCACTCGAAGATCTGCCGGCTGCGCAGTTTGTCCATGGCCAGCGCGCTGGCCAGGACGCCGGAACCCGTGTAGGGGATGCCCAGGAGTTCCAGTAGCCCCTGCATCGTGCCGTCTTCGCCGTAGGGCCCGTGCATGGCGATGAAGGCGACATCCACCTGGTCCCGCTCGACGAACCGGCCGCAGGGGCCGGCCGCCCCACGGTCTTCATCGTCCGTGCGCCGCAGGCGCAAACCCTCCCCGGCACCGCCGGCGGGAAGCGTCAGCAGGTCAGACCGCGGCAACCACCTCCCCTCCCTGGTGATCTCCACAGGGAGGACGCGGTACCGCTGCGGATCGAGCGCCGCGACGACCTGGACGCCCGTCGCGATCGAGACGTCGCGCTCGGGCGAGGGCCCTCCCATCAGCACCGCAACCCGCAACTTCCTCACGATCGGGATCCCCGGCGGGCGTCGTCTCGTCGCGCCCCGGCGGTCCGCTGCGGCGGGCGCCCGCGCCAGGCCCGGATCCGTTCCGCCAGCAGCGCCACGGCGCCCTCGCCCAGCACGCTGGCGAAGGGGATCACCCGCGCCCGGGAGGGAATCTGCGCGGCGATGCGCTCGAGCACCTTGGGCGAGGCCAGGACGACGTCGGCCGCCCGAAGCACCTGGCGCAGCCGGGCGGCGTGCTGAAGCGTCGCCGTCAGGATGCGGGCGCGGGAAATCCCCACGGCGCGGATCGAGCGGGCCTTGCTCTGCACTCCTTCCTGGGTGGCGCAGACCAGCGCGATCCGGCTGCCGGGGGGCAGGTGGCCGACCTCGTCCAGCGTGTGGAAGTCCGGCGCCGCCATCAGCCCGACGACCTCGTGGCGGGGCAGGGCGGCCTGGACCTCCTCGACGTGAAACAGGGTCGTGGCCACGATGTCAAGACGCTCCGCGGCGCCGCGGAGGTCGGACAGGAGGACCGCCTCCAGCGGATAGCCCAGCCTGGCGCTCAACTGCCGCGAGAAATACGCCAGGTCCGACGGATTGCACTCCACGAACCCCACCCGGGGTCCGGCCTGCTCCCACCGGGCGGCGGCACGCGAAGCCACGAGGTCGGCCACCGCCGTCTCGGAGAGGCCCCGCGCGGCGGCCTCCGCCAGGAGACGATCGGCCAGCGGCACGAGCTCGGCGGCGCCGTCGGAGGGAGGGGTCGGGGGCACGTACGTGCCCCGTCCCGGGGCCGTCACCACCCATCCCTCCCGTTCCAGCGCGGCGTACACCTTGGCCACGGTGTTGCGGTTGACCCGGAGAAAGCCGGCCAGGACGCGCACCGGCGGCAGGCGATCCCCGGGCGCGAGGTGCCCGGCCCGGATGAGCGCCTGCAGCTGACCGGCAATCTGGCGGGCGATGGGCAACGGGCCGTCCCGGCGGACACGGACGGCGAGGGGGGTGATTGTCCTGGTCTTAGTAGGACACACTATGACAATTATGCCCGCCCCCGCAGGATCCAGTCAACCTCCCCGGCGGGGAGTGCGGGAAAGGGACGGGCCACCTCCGGCGAATACTCTCCGGGTCGGGCGGATCCGGGGGAGGCCGATGGCGCAGAAAGAGATCGAGGTCATCCTGATGCGACAGCTGGCCAGCTACCTCAGCGTGCCCATCTTCGTCGTCAACCCCGAGGGAACGCTGCTCTTCTACAACGAGCCGGCCGAGGGCCTGCTCGGCGTGACCTATGATGAGGCCGGCGAGATGCCCATGGCGGAGTGGTCCACGATCTTCAAGCCCACGGACGAAGCCGGTCGGCCTCTGCCTCCGGACACGCTGCCGCTGGTGGCCACCCTGCGCACAGGATTGCCTTCCCGCGCCACCTTGTGGATCACGGGTCTGGACGGGGTGCGCCGCAAACTCGACATCATCACCTTCCCCCTCAGCGGACAGGGCCACCGCCTCCTGGGGGCCGCGGCCATCCTCTGGGATGTGAACCCCCGATGATGGTGACCCTGTGGGGCACCCGGGGCTCGCTGCCCAGCGCCGGCCCCGAGACGGTGCGCTACGGAGGAAACACCTCCTGCGTCGAGGTGCGGGGCGAGGACGGCACCCTCATCGTGCTGGACGCCGGAACCGGAATCCGCCGGTTGAGCGCGGCGGTGGACCCGGACGACCGGCGCATCCACATCCTCCTCACGCACCTGCACATGGATCACCTCCAGGGGTTGGGGTTCTTCGAGCCCCTGTACCGCCCCGACGTCGAGGTGCACCTCTGGGGACCGCCGTCCACCACGCACGACCTGCGCACGCGTCTCCTCAAGTACCTCTCCCCGCCGCTGTTCCCGGTGCGTCTGCGCGATCTGCCCTGCCGCCTGTTCCTGCACGATGTCCCCATGCGGGACTTCCCGCTGGAATCGTTGCGCGTCCACTGCGCGCTGGTCTGTCACCCCGGCCCGACGGTGGGCTACCGCCTCACCGAGGACGGAGCCGCCCTGGTCTACATCCCCGATCACGAGCCGGCCCTCGGCGCCAGGCGCTTCCCGCTCGCCCCGGAGTGGACGTCGGGCTACGACCTGGCCAGAGACGCCGACCTGCTCATCCACGACGCGCAGTTTACCGACGCGGAGTACGCCAGGAAGGTGGGCTGGGGACACAGCGCCCTCCGTCACACGGTGGCCTTCGCCTCCCTCGCCCGGGTACGACGTCTGGTGACGTTCCACCACGACCCCGGCCACAGCGACGACCTGCTGGACGCCCTCGCCGGGGAGGCGCGCCGGGCCGGGCCGCTGCCCTTCGAGTTCATCCCGGGCCAGGAAGGGATGATTTTCCAGGTGCCCTCGCGCGCGTGACCGACGTCGGGCTGATCCTGGCGGCCCGGGGAATCCGCACCTTCGCCTACGGGTATCTCAGTGTGCTGCTCGGGGTCTACCTGGAGCAGATCGGTGTTGCGCCCTGGCAGGTCGGCGCCCTCCTGACCACGACCCTCGCCGGCTCCGCCGTCCTCACCCTCGGCCTCTCCGCCGCCGCCGACCGCTGGGGACGTCGCCCGATGCTGATGGCGAGCGCGCTGCTCATGGCGGCCTCCGGGGCTGCCTTCGCCGCAACCGCACGCTATCCGCTGCTGATCCTGGCCTCGCTCACCGGCACGATCGGCGTCACCTCCGGCGAGGTCGGCCCGTTTCTGTCCCTGGAGCAGGCCACCCTGACCCAGGCGGCGCGGCCGGAGCGGCGCAACGCCGCCTTCGGCTGGTACAACACGGTGGGAGCACTCAGCGGCGCCCTCGGTGCGCTCTTCGCCGGAACTCCCGCCCTGCTCCAGGCTTGGCTGGGATGGAGCTCCACGGCGGCGCTGCGGGTCATGTTCGTGCTCTACGCCGCGATCGGGCTGGTCGGATTCCTGCTCTTCGCGCGGCTCTCGGCGGCCGTTGAGGTGGCCTCCGGCAGCGGCGCTGCCGCGTCCGCCCGGGGGATGCCGGCGCGGGGCGGTCTGGGTCGTTCCCGGGCCCACGTCCTGCGCCTGGCCGCGCTCTTCGGCCTCGACTCGCTGGCCGGCGGCTTCGTCGTGCAGAGTCTGATCGCCTTCTGGTTCCATCTGCGCTGGGGCGCGGGCCCTGAGGTGCTCGGTCCCATCTTCCTCGGTGTCGGCCTGCTCCAGGCGGTCTCCTTCCTCATCGCGGCGCGGCTCGCGGACCGATTCGGGCTGATCAACACCATGGTCTTCACACACCTGCCGAGCAACGTCTTGTTGATGCTCATCCCCGCGGCGCCGACGCTGTCCTCTGCCGTGATCCTGCTGCTGGCCCGTCACGCCCTCTCCCAGATGGACGTCCCGACGCGGCAAAGTTACGTCATGGCGGTGGTTGATCCCGAGGAACGGAACCGCGCCGCAGCGGTGACCCACGTCGTCCGCAACGCGGCGCAGGCCGTGACCCCCATCGTCTCCGGGTACGCGATGCAGGGGGCGGCGCTCGGGCTGCCCTTCGTCGTCGGCGGCGCGTTGAAGAGCGCCTATGATATCATCCTCTACGTGCAGTTCCGTCATCTCCGCCCGCCCGAGGAACGCGCGCCGCGGCGATGATCCGCGGGGTCATCTTCGATCTCGGCGGGACGCTCGTCTACTCCGCAGAGTTCGAGGCCGCCAACGCGCAGGCCCTGACGCGCTGGCTGCGCGCGCGCGGGTACACCGTCCCGGACGAGTTCGCCCCCGCCGTGATGGAAGAACGGAGGGCGCGGTGGGCGGCCCGCCGCGGGACCGAGGAAGTCACGGCGCACGAGGCGCTCCAGGCCGTGCTGGAGCGGTACGGCCTGCCGGCGGATGCGGCGTTCGTGGCGGACGCCGAGCGGGCGTTCTTCGGGCCGGAGCTGGAAGGGATGCGCCCCCGGCCCGGGGCGACGGCCTTGCTGGCCCGACTGGCGGGAGCGGGGCTCGCGCTCGGACTCATCTCCAACGCCTCGTCTCACTATCTGATCGTCGCGTGCTGTCGCCGGCTGCTGTTCGAGCCCTACCTGGACCCGATCGTGGTCTCGGCCGCGGTGGGGTGGCGTAAGCCCGATCCCCGGCTCTTCCGCATCGTTCTGCGGCACTGGAACCTGGAAGCGTCACAGGTGGTCATGGTGGGCGACTCGCTTGAGGCGGACATCGCCGGCGCGCAGGCGGTCGGCATGCGGTCCATCCTGGTCACCCCGGAACCCGATGGCCGGCCGTCCGCCCCGCCGGACCCCGCCGCCGTCGCCGACGTCCGCCCCGACGCCGTCGCCGCGGATCTCCGCCAGGTGGAAGCGATCATCGACCGCTGGAGGGAAGAGCCGTGACCACCTGGTCGCCGCGCCCGGAAGCTCACCGTCATCCGCCGCAGAGAGCGGTGATCACGGCGACGCAGCGGTCGAGATCCGCATCCCTCACCAGCACGTAGTCGTTGTGGAAGGACGGCAGCAGCTGCGCCTCAAGACCACTGTCGGCCAGCGCCTGCCTGAGGCGGGCCGGAAACGCCGCATCGGGTCCCGGCGGCGTCACCGCCACCAGTCGGTATCCTGCCGTCGCGGTCGCGGCCGGGAAACGCGGGGCCAGCCGCTCCCACTCCCGCCGCTGGGCGATGACGACGACGAAGGCGCCTTCCCGGTACGTGAAGAAGGGCGCGGGCACGCCGGCCAGGGCGAGCTGCAGGCTGCGCTCCAGATACCCGGGGACGCGGGAGCGCACGAACTCCGGGTCGTGCACGTGGACGGCGCTCACCGGCGTCGCCGCAGGTCCAGACCCATGATCTCCCCCCCGGACCGGCCCCCGGCCGATCAGGCCGCGGCCAGCGCCTGCTGGAAGTCCTCGAGGAGGTCCTCCGGATCCTCGATCCCGACGCTGACCCGGATCAGGCCGTCGGTGATCCCGGCCGCCTCGCGGACCTCGCGGGGCATGTGCACGCTGC
Source organism: Armatimonadota bacterium (assembly GCA_031459765.1). NCBI lineage: Bacteria > Bacillati > Candidatus Sysuimicrobiota > Candidatus Sysuimicrobiia > Candidatus Sysuimicrobiales > Candidatus Kaftiobacteriaceae > Candidatus Kaftiobacterium > Candidatus Kaftiobacterium secundum. The sequence continues at coordinate 46,776 of JAVKHY010000001.1, forward strand.
TGAGCGAGGCGGGATGGGAAACCAGCGTGGTGGTGCCGCCCAGGCTGGTGGCGCGTTTGGCCACCCGCAACGCTTCCAGGACGCGCACGCCCGGCCCGTACCCGCCCCGCACCTCGAAACTCAGCATGCCGGAGAAGCCGCGCATCTGTCGTCGGGCCAGGGCGTGTCCCGGGTGGGAAACCAGCCCGGGGTAGTGCACGCGTTGCACCTTCCGGTGCTCGGCAAGGAACTCGGCCAAACGCTGGGCGGATGCATTCTGTCTCTCCACCCGCAACCCCAGCGTGAGCAGGCCGCGCGAGGCCAGCCAGGCCCCGAAGGGATCGATCGTCGCCCCGAAGATGCGCAGGATGCGTTTGGCCCGCGCGATGAAGGCGGCGCGGCCGGCCAGCACGCCAGCGGTCAGATCGTGGTGGCCGCCCAGGTACTTGGTCGCGCTGTGCACCACCACATCCACCCCCAGCGCGATCGGGTTCTGGTTGTACGGCGTGGCAAAGGTGTTGTCGGCGATCGTCAGAGCGCCGTGGTGACGCGCCAGCTGGGCGACGCCGGCGATGTCGGTGATCCCCAGGAGGGGATTGCTGGGGGTCTCGATGAACAGCAGCCTGGTATTCGGTCGCAGGGCGCGCTCATAGGACGCCACCGCCGTATCGGGGATCAGCGTGGTCTCGATCCCATAGGACGGCAGGAGGTCGGCGAACAACTGGTAGGTGGCCTGGTAGATCGCCTGCGGCGCCACGGCATGGTCTCCCCGCCCGACCGCCGTGAGGACGGCGGTGGAGATGGCCGCCATGCCTGAAGCCGTCGCCAGGGCCTCCTCCGCCCCTTCGAGCAGCGCCACTTTCTCTTCGAACACCCGTGTCGTCGGGTTCGCCCACCTGGTGTAGACGTAGCCCGGAGGAATTTCCTGGCCGAGACGGATCCCTTCCTCGGCCGTGTCGTAGTAAAAGGTGGCCGTCTGGTAGAGGGGCGGGACGACCGATTTGTGCTTGTCCGCCATCGCCCCGCCGTGAACGGCTGTGGTCGTGAATCCCCAGCGTGATGTCATCGGTATCTCCCCGGGATGCGCGTTTGGGGAATCTTCTGCGGCAGCGCGAATCCACCCTATCGTGAAGCTCGGCGCCCACGTCAGCATCCGCGGACGCATCCACCTGGCCGTGGACCGCGCCCGGGCCATCGGTTGCGAGTGCCTGCAGATCTTCGTCGGCAGCCCGCGGCAGTGGCGGGAGGTCGTCTATGCGGACGCCGATCTGGACCTGTTCATCGAGAAGCGGGCCCGGGCCGGGATCGACCCGCTGGTCGCGCATACCGCCTACCTGATCAATCTCGGCGCCGCGGACAGCGCGGTACACCGGAAGTCCACGGCGGCTCTGGTGTATGCCCTGCGCACCATGGACCGCCTGCAGGGGCTGGGGGCCGTCACCCACCTGGGCAGTCGCGGCGGGCAACCGTGGGCCCGGGCCTCGGCCCGCGTCGTCGCCGCCCTCACGGCGGCGCTGGAGGCCACGGATCGCGCCATGATCCTCATGGAGCACAGCGTCGGCGCCGGCGGACAGATCGGCGGCACCTTCGAGGAGCTCGCCGAAATCCTCGACCGCATGGACCACGATCCGCGCCTGGGGATTTGCCTGGACACCTGCCACCTCTTCGCCGCAGGCTACGATTTGCGCACCGCGGACGGCGTGGAGGCGACGCTGCGGGCCTTCGACCGGATCGTGGGGCTGCGCCACCTGCACGCCCTGCACCTCAACGACTCCCGGGGGGCGCTGGGCTCGAGGCTCGACCGCCATGAGGATATCGGGAAGGGCCGTATCGGCCTGGCCGGGTTTCGGGCCCTGGTGAACCATCCGCGGCTGCGGCGGCTCGGGGCGTTCATCGAGACCCCGCACTTCGAAGAGGAGGGCCCCGATCGCCGGAATCTCGACCTGCTGAAACGTCTGCGCAGGGAAGGGGCGGCTCAGCGCCGCGTCGGCGCGGCCGGAGGGGTGAGACGCAGGAACAGGTGTTCCAGCAGCAGCCGCGGATGAACGTTGCGCGCCAGCGCGTCCCGCGCCTCCTGCACGGCCGTGATGCGCGCCGAGAGCACCGCGGGCGGAATCCGTGCCGCCAGCTCGGCGATCTTCCCCTTGCGGTCGAGGTTGATCAGGAGCGCCTCGTCCCTGGTCTCCTGCCAGACAAGGAGGTCGCGGAACCAGAACATGGCCACGTCCAGCAGATCGGCCAGGCGACCCTTCTCCGCGGCCATCGCTTCGGCGGCGTCCATCCGTTCCAGCGGGTCGGCCGTCTCCAACCGCTCCAGCAGATCGAGCGCCTGCTCCCGCCAGGCCAGCGCCTCCGGCGAGGCGGCCCAGGTGATCGCCCGACCCAGCTGGCCGCCGGCCAGCGCGGCCATGAAGCGGGCGCGGCCGGGATCGACCCCGTGGCGGGAGATGAGCGCCTGTTCGATCTCCGCGCTGGGAATGAGCGAGAAGCGGACGAGCTGGCAGCGGGAGACGACGGTGGGAAGCATCGGCACCGTGGTTTCCGCGATAAGGATGATCACGACCTGCGGGGGCGGCTCCTCCAGGATCTTCAGCAGGCTGTTGGCCGCATCCACCTGCATGCGGTCGGCGCCGACGAAGATGTAGACTTTGCAGCGGCCCTCCAGGGGCGGAAAGGCCACCTCGCGACGGAGGGCCCGAACCTGGGCGATGCCGATGACCTTCTTCTTCTGCTCCTCCGGATCGGCGTCGAGGAGCAGGCCGCGTTCGGCGTCGATGAGGCGCACGTCGGGATGCTGGTCGGCGCCGATCAGCCGGCAGGCCCGGCAGTCTCCGCAGGCGTCGCCGATCTGGGCGTGGGGCCGTTCGCAGTTCAGCAGTTGGGCGAAGGCCCTGGCCGCAGCAGTGCGGCCGACCCCGGCCGGGCCGACGAAGAGGTAGGCGTGGGTCACGCGTCCGGTGCGGACCGCGGTGCGCAGCACCATCACGGCGTGACTTTGATCGATGAGGTCCCGAAAGGGCATCGCCGGTTACCGCCCGTCCACCGGAGGGAGGGGACGTGGCTCCCGCGGGATCAGAAGCGCTCCATACGGTCGACGCTCATGACGAAGACGATCGCCCCGCCGACCTCCACCCGCACCGGGTAGGTCACATAGGAATCCACCGGCTCCACGGCCGGCGGCATCGGGCTGACGAACTGTTCCCGGCGGCGGCAGGACCGCTCGATGGTGCGCAGGACAGCGTCCACCTGGCTGTCGTCGACCCCGACGAGAATCGTCGAATTCCCTTCGCGCAGGAAGCCACCCGTGCTGGCCAGCATCGTCGCGTTGATCCCCTGTTCGGTCAGGGCATCGATCAGCCGCCCGGCATCCTTCTCCTGGACGATGGCTAGGACGAGCTTGATGCCCGCCACCCCCTCGCGCCGAGGAACGCCTCGACCAGCCGCACGATCTCCTCGTGCACCACCTGCGGCGGGCGGTTACCGTCGACGAGGCGTATCCGGTCGCGTTCTTTGGACGCGATGGCGAGGAATCCTTCCCTGACCCGCGTGAAGAACGCCAGGTCTTCCTGTTCCAGCCGGTCGCCGCGGCCGATCCGGCCCTCCTTGCCCCCGGCCTGGCGCGCGCGGATCAGCCCGACGGCGGGGTCGATGTCGAGCAGCACTGTGAGATCCGGCCTGACCCCGCGCGTGGCCACCTCGTTGACCGCGCGGACGACCTCCACACCGAGGCCCCGGCCATACCCCTGGTAGGCCAGGGAGGCATCGACATAGCGCTCGCAGAGCACCAGGCGCCCGGCGCGCAGGGCCGGTTCGAGCGTCTGGGCCACAAACTGCGCCCGCGAGGCCGCGAAGAGCAGCATCTCGGTCTCGGGGGTCATCTCCCGGTGCCGTTCGTCCAGGAGCAGGGCGCGGATCCGCTCGCCGAGGGGCGAGCCGCCGGGCTCCCGAGTGTAGAGGACGTCATAGGACCGACGGAGGTGATCGGCCAGCAACCGGGCCTGCGTGGTCTTGCCGGCCCCTTCCGGACCTTCGAGGGTGATGAACAGCCCCCGGGACGGTGGGGTCATCGGGGGAAGATGACGACCCGGCGGAAGGGTTCCTCCCCCCGGCTCTCCGAGGCCAGCCCGTAGCGCTGCACCAGCTGGTGCTGCAGCCGTCGGACGTAGGAGTTCTGGGGCGACAGCTCCACCGGCTGGGTGGACCGGATGACCTCGGCGATCGCCTCCTCCACCTCGCGCAGGGCCACCTCCTGCTCGTCCTCCTCCGCCGGCTCGCCCTCGATGTCGAAGAGGCTGCGCAGGAAGGCCTGGATCTGGGTGACCGTGTTGCTCTTCAGGACGTGCAGCCCCTTGCCCCGATCCACCGCCTCGCGCAGCTTCTTGGGCTGGCGGCGCTCCTGGGACTTCAGGGTGAGCACCACGTCTGCGTCCTGCAGGGTGTCGGTGATGTAGGCCGGGACCCGCAGCTCACGGATGGCCCGCTCCAGGCGGTTCCGGCTCACGGCGTAGGGGTAGATCCGGATCGGCCGGCGGCCCGGGCGGGTGAGGTCCTCGGCGGGCGGCGGGCTCAGGCGGCCCTGGGGCGCCCAGGATGCCGCCTGGGGACGCGGTGCCTCAATCTCCACCTCGCCCTCTTCGGTCCGCACGCGCACCTCGGGACGCGGGACGACGCCGCGCAGGAAGCGGTCCACCACCGTGGCCACGTCGTGGTGCACGGCCAGGCGGTGCTTTTCAATGATCTCGATGATGACGTCGAAGGTGGGGGGCGCCTTGCGCTCCAGCACCGTCTTCTGGGTCCCGCGGCGGCGCGCCTCCTCGTCGGAGAGCGTCACGGCCTGGATCCCGCCCACCAGGTCGGAGAGGGTGGGGTTCTGCAACAGATTGTCCAGGGTGTTGCCGTGGGCGGTGGCGATGAGTTGCACCCCGCGCTCGGCGATGGTCCGCGCGGCCAGCGCCTCGGCCTCAGTCCCGATCTCGTCGATGACGATGACCTCGGGCATGTGGTTCTCCACAGCCTCGATCATCACGGCGTGCTGCAGTTCGGGGTGCGGTACCTGCATGCGGCGCGCTCCCCCGATGCCCGGGTGGGGAATGTCGCCGTCTCCGGCGATCTCGTTGCTGGTGTCCACGACCACGACGCGCTTGCCCAGCTCATCGGCCAGGACCCGCGCCGCCTCGCGCAGCAGCGTGGTCTTGCCCACGCCGGGCCGGCCCAGAAGGAGAATGCTCTTCCCGCTCTCGATCACGTCGCGGACGATATCCACCGTGCCGAAGACGGCCCGCCCCACCCGGCAGGTCAGGCCGATGATCTCGCCCTGGCGGTTGCGGATCGCGGAGATGCGGTGCAGGGTTCGCTCGATCCCGGCGCGGTTGTCCTTGCCGAAGGCGCCCACCCGGCTCGTCACGTAGCGAATCTGCTCCGCGCTGACGTACTCCTCGCTGAGGTGGACGACGCCGGTAGGGAAGCGCGCCTCCGGCAGCCGGCCGAGGTCGAGGACGATCTCCAGCAGCGTTTCCAGGTCGGGCCGCTGCTCCAGCGCCTCGCGCAGGGGGGGCGGGATGACCTCCAGGAGCAGGTCCAGGTTATCGGTGATCTGGATTTGTCGGGGCACCACTTCGGCGATCCCTCCAGGGGTGTCGGCGGCGGATCAAAGGCAGACAAAAGGAGGGGAACCCAGCGGCTCCCCTCCCGGTGTCGGTCGTACTTCGTTCACGCTGCGACGTGGGTCGGCCACGTTCCTCGTATTTTAGTCTAGCATATACCACCCACAGGGGAATTTACCCTCCGGCCCCTTCGTCCGGACCACCCTCCGCCGGAACCCGTCCGCTCCTACCGCACCTCGAGGATCAGACAGGTCAGGTACCGCGTCTCCGGCATGGCGGGATGGACCGGGTGGTCGCGGGGGTGACCGCGGCTTTCCACGAGGCGAACCTCGCGCTTGGCGTCCACGGCGGCGCCGGCCACCACCTGCTGGAGCAGGGTCTCGCTGATGTGGGCGGAGCAGGAGCAGGTGATCAACAGGCCCCCGGGGCGGAGCAGCTTGAGGGCGCGCAGGTTGATCTCCTTGTAGGCCGCCGCGGCCTTGTCCACAGCCTCCCTGGCGCGGGCGAAGGGCGGCGGATCGAGGATCACGACGTCGAATCGCTCACCGCCCTCACTGCGCCGCCGCAGGTCGTCGAAGGCGTTGGCCTCGACGAAGACACACCGCTCGGCCACCTGGTTCATCTCCGCGTTCCTGCGGGCCAGGGCCAGCGACTCCGCGGACGAATCGACGGCCGTCACAGACCGGGCGCCGCCCAGCGCCGCCTGGACGGCAAAGCCGCCCGTGTAGCAGAACACATCCAGCACCTCCCGGTCCCTGGCCAAGGCGGCGGCAACCAGCCGGTTGTCGCGCTGGTCGAGGTAGAACCCGGTCTTCTGTCCGCCGGCCACATCGACGAGAAAGCGCGCCCGGCCCTCCCGGATCTCGACCAGCGGATCGCGCTGGCCCATGAGCCACCCGGTGCGCAGCGGCAGTCCCTCCAGGGTGCGCACCGAGGGATCGTTGCGCTCGTACACCGCGGCCGGCCGGAGGAGATCGCCGAGGACGGCCAGCAGCATCTCCCGGCGCAGGTCCATCCCCAGGGACAGCGTCTGCAGGACCAGCACGTCGGCGTACCGATCGACAATCAACCCGGGCAGGAGATCCCCCTCGCCGTAGACGACGCGGCAGGCGTCGGCGGAGGGCACCATCCGCCGACGATACTCCCAGGCCTCGCGGATCCGTCGGCGGAAGAAGGCCTCATCGATAGGCTCGGGGCGGTGACTCAGCAGGCGCACGGTGAGCTGGGAGCGGCGGTTCAGAAATCCCCGGCCGATCCATCGACCGCGGGCGGAGCGGACGTCGACGATCGCGCCGTCGGGAGCGGTCCCGTCGATCCGCAGAATCTCACCGGCGAAGACCCAGAGATGCCCGGAGGCCACCCGGGCCTCCCGGCCGGGCTTGAGGAAGACGGTCGTCACCAGGTCAGCCAGTCAGATCGGGAGTGCGGCCCTAGAACAGGGACGTCTGGGCCGGCTGCTGTTCCCGTCCCGTGGGTTCCGTCCCGGAGGGAGCCTCCGTCTCGCCGAAGATGCGGATCTCGCCGTAGGTGCCGTCGTACCCCGGTTTGATCTCCACCCGCCCCTCGCGCACACGCCGCACGCCTTCTGCGATCCGGGCCGTGGTGTGCCGGGCCAGTTCCTCGACCGGCACGTCCAGCAGGACGGCGAACTCGCCGCCCAGCCGGGCGCAGAGTTTGAAGTACTCCTCCCGCACCGCGCCCGTCCCCACCTGCGCGCCCATCGCCTCGGCGATGATTTCCTCGAGGGGAATGAGGTTCCGGTAGGGCACGGCGCCGGGCGGCACGAACCCCTCCTCGCGGTCGGCAAGGTCTTCCACACGGTGCATCACCCCCACCGTGAGGGGCCGGCCGCACACCGGGCAGCGGTTCCCCCGCGCCTTGGCCTCCTTGGGCGCCAGGCGGGCGTTGCAGTTGCGGTGGCCGTCGTAGTGGTACTTGCCTTCCTGGGGGAAGAACTCGATGGTATACAGGAACCTGCTGGTGTCTCTCTCCCGCAGGATGCGCATCAGTTCGTAGTAGTCGGGTTCGGCCTCAAAGACGTTGGCCTCGCGGCCGAGCTTGGCCGGCGAGTGGGCGTCGGAGTTGCTCAGCAGGAGCGTCCGGTCCAGCTGGCGGAGCCGCCAGTTCATCGGCGGGTCCGAGCTCAGGCCCGTCTCCACCGCCACGATGTGCCGGCTCTGGGCGCCGAAACACTCCTCCAGGCTATCGAAGCCGGAGTTGCTCCCGAACAGGCTGAACCACGGCGTCCAGGCATGGGCCGGGACGACCATGCAATCCGGAGAGATTTCCATCACGTACTCGACGAGCTTGTCGCTGGGCAGCGTGAGCGTCGGCCGGCCGTCGGCCAGCAGCGAGCCGAAGCGGCCGAGGACGGCGTTGATCCGTTCGGCGACCTCGAAGGACGGCGCGAAGAGGATGTTGTGGATCTTGCGCAGGCGGCCGTCCTGGGGGTAGATGTTGCTCACCTCGACGGTGAGCATGAAGTGCACGCCGCCGTAAGTGTACAGCCCCCGATCGTTGGGTTTGAGCCGGGCCTTCAGTTCGCGGAGCCAGATCGGGTGGGTGAAGTCGCCGGTGCCGACGACGCCGATGCCCTTGACCTTGCACCAGCGGGCCATGTTCTCCACATCCATCTCCCGGCTCGTGGCCCGGCTGTACTTCGAGTGGAGGTGGAGGTCGGCGATGATCCGCATGCCTGAAGGGTTCCGCCCTGGGCTGTAACTTTCCTAAGGCTTCCCTTCTCCGGACCTGTTCTCCTCCGGCGGTCTGAATCTTGGAGGCGATGCGTTACTCGAGGTGGCCGTTCGTTCCCGCCGAAAGCCGTGCGCCGCCATCCCACAGGGCCTGGAGACCATAGCGCACAGCCTTTACCAGCACCGCGCTGACCGGGCGAACGAGGGACCAGCGCAGGGTGGCGGCCAGGGCGGGGGCGATGAGGCGGGATTGGTAGGCCGTGTCCCCTCGCTGCTCCACCATGCGGCGGAACCGCTCGTCGTCGCCGATTGAGGCGATCAGGGCGTTGAGTTCGCCGTCGGTCATGTGGTTGATGGTGACCCGGGCGAACGCCGTGGCGTGCAGCTCGCGGCCGAACCGCCGACGCCACTGGGCTTCGTACCAGGCCAGCGCGCCCCCGTCGCCTCCGAGGAAGCGGTGCGCGGCCAATGCAGCCAGCCGGCCGGCAATCAGGGAGAAATAAATTCCGCCGCCGCTCGTGGCCTTCACCTGCCCGGCGGCGTCGCCGGCGATGAGCATCCGGTCGATCACCGACGGCCGGCGCGCGCCCAGCACCGGGATTGGACCGGCCAGTTTGCGCTCGACCACGGCGCCGCGCAGCCGGCGGGAGGCCACAGGATGCTCCCGGATCAGCCGCTCCAGATAGTAGCCGGGGCCGTGGGAGGCCTGCCGGGGATCCACGCAGAGCCCCGCCCGGGCCCGGCGGCCGCCGATGGGCATGATCCAGGCAAAGAATCCCGGCGCGTAGGCCCGGCCGAGGTAGATCTCGGGACAGTCTTCCTCCTCGAGATCCACGCGGTCCATCTGGTACTGCAGCCCGAGCACGTGCGCCCGCGGCAGCCGAAGCCCGAGTGAGGCGGGTAGCGCCGGCCGCGCGCCTTCGGCGTCGACGACGAGCGGCGCGGTCAGGGTGATGGTGCGTCCGTCTCGCCGGCCGCGCACCCGCATCACGCCATCCCGCCGCTCGACCGCCAGGAGCCGGGTGCCCAGGATCAGGTCCGCGCCGTGGCGCTGGGCCTCGTCCGCCAGCCAGCGGTCGAAAAGGGTGCGGTCCACAACATAGGAGTCGGGCTCGGATCTCCGCAGCCGCGCCACCGAGCCGTCGGGAGCGTAGAAGGCCCCGGCCCGCAATGTGTTCATGATGAGGTGCTGGGGCAGGGCAAACTCCCGGAAGGCATGGAGCTGGATCTTGCCGGAGCAGTGGGCGGGCCAGCCGACCTGGGGATGCTCCTCCACCAGGGCGACGCGGAGCCCGGCCTTCGCCGCCGTGAGGGCGGCCATCCCTCCGGCGGGACCGGCTCCGGCCACGATGAGGTCGTAATCAGCGCGAACCATGACACGGGATCCTTCGTGCCGGCGGGGAGGCCTTCCTGGAAAGGGGACGAATCCACGAATCAGCGAGAGAATCGGAAGGGACCGCACACGCGCACCGAGTGAACATCCGACTGTCGGCTCTCATCGTCTTCGGCCTCATGCTCTCCGCCCCCGCGGTGCCCCGGGCGTCCGTCCCGCCGGCGCCGATCCTGCCGGCGGCCGGCGGGACCCCGGCCTCATCACGGGAATGCCCGCTGGCGAGTCAGGCCGCCTTTACGAAGGGCGTGCTCACCATCACTCGGGGGTCCCGCGTCGTCCGGCTCCGGGTGGAGGTGGCCGAGACCCCCGCGGCGCGGGCCCAGGGGCTGATGTGCCGGACCCGGCTGGATGCGGACGCGGGGATGCTCTTCATCTTCGAGGAGACCACGCGGGGGAGTTTCTGGATGAAGAACACCCTGATCCCGCTGTCCATCGCCTTCATCGATGAGACCTGGCGGATTGTCGAGATCCTCGACATGGAGGTCGAACGGGATCCGGCAACCCCTGTCGCCTTCTACTCGCCCAAGAAAGCGTATCGCTACGCCCTGGAGGTCAACCGGGGGTTCTTCGTCCGCCACAACATCACGGCCGGGGCCAGCGTCACCTACCGGCCGCAACCGTAGACGGTCCTCCGGGCGCCCGGTGCCTTCGCGCGGCTCGCGCTCTCCACGGCTCGAGCCCAATTTCGAACCCGCGCCCTCAATCGTCGAACCAGCAGACGACATCGGACCAGCGGTACCGGAGCACCCATCGCTCCCGGCCGTTCGGCCCCCGGCCCTCCGGCGTCCGGCCCTCCGTCACAGCCTCCGGGGGTCTGTCGTCCGCCGGCCATACCTCGAGATGCAGATGGTCGAGCGGCGGCCGACCCCGGGCCACCCACTCCAGGACTCTGGAACGGAGCCGTCCGGCCGCCGCATCCGACCCGTACACGACGACGCCGTCGGGCCGGATCAGACACAGGCTCCGCGCGGAGATGTCCAGCAGGCCGCTGACGCTGTGGAACCCCCAGCGCTCCGGAGCGGCCGTGAAGATGTCCACCATGCCCGGCTCCTGGAGGGCGAGATAGACTCCGAGCCCACCGCCCAGACCAAAGGTGTTCACGGGCACGATCAGCCCGCCGACGCGCCGGGGCGGAGCGGACAGCAGGGCCTCCAGGAGATCAGGGGGGACCTTTCGGGCGGCGGGGCCGCTCAGGAAGAGCCCTTCCCCCAGGTCCACGACCGGGTCGTCGCCTGCGTACGCCCCGCGGAGGTACATGAACCCGCAGCTCTGGACGCTCTGGCTGCGCAACACATCGCCCTCCCGGCTGAAGGCGACGCTCAGGCACTGGGTACGCACCCGGAGGGGCACGACCAGCCGTCCGCCCGGGACCAGTTGCTGGCGCCAGGCAGGGGGGATGTCCGCGCAGCTCGCGGTCACGATGATGCGGTCATAGGGAGCCTCGGGGGAGTAGCCGACCCCGCCGTCGGCGGCCACCACCGTCACATCGGGATAGCCTGCGGCGGCCAAGTGCAGGGAGGCCTCCTGCGCCACATCGGCCTGGATCTCGACGGTCACCACACGCCCTTCCGGCCCCACCAGCTCGCGAATCAGCGCCGCATTGTACCCCGTCCCGGTGCCCACCTCGAGGACGCGGTGGCCGCGCTGCGGCGCCAGTTGCTCCAGCATGATAGCCATGATGCTCGGCTGACTGCTGCTGCTGCTCGGCAATCCCGTCGCGTCGCGGCGCGTGACCACAACGTCGTCGCGGTAGGCGTCGGCCAACGCCACCTGGGGCAGGAAGAGATGCCGGGGGACCCGCCGGAACGCGGCCTCCACGGGCGCCGAGCGGACGGCCGCCCGGCGCCGCAACCAGTCCGCCAGGCCCTGACGGAGGTGCAGGCTATCCATACCACCGGCTTCCATGATCGGTGAACCTATCGTACCCAGCCCTGGGGTCCTCGCGCTATGATGAGTGCGATATGGCCGGCAAGTCCGCCGAGATCACGGCGCTGCGCGCCATCAGCCGCGCCATCGGCCAGGCGGTGGACCTGGACAGCACGCTGCACCTCATCACGCGCACCACCGCGGAGGTGATGGGGATGGACTCGTGCTCGATCTACCTCCTGGACCCGGCGGGCGAGTACCTCATCCTCAAGGCCACGACCGGGCTGGCCCCCGAAGCGGTGGGACGGGCGCGCCTGCGCTTCGGGGAGGGGCTCACCGGCTGGGCAGCCCGGCAGGCTCAGCCGGTCGCCAGTTCCGACGCGGCAAGCGATCCCCGGTTCGTCTACCTGCCCGAGACTCACGAGTACCACTTCCGGTCCCTGGCCGCGGTCCCGCTGATCACGGCCGGCAAAGTCATCGGGGCCGTCAACGTGCAGACCGCCCAGCGCCACGAGTACACGCCGGAAGAGATGGAGTTGCTGGGGGTGATCGCGGATCTGGCCGCGGGCGCCATCGAGAAGGCCACGCTCTACGACAACATGCGCCGCCAGATCCGCGAGTTGAGTACGCTGGCCGAGGTCAGCGAGACCCTGACGTCTCCGCTCTATCTCGAAGAGATCCTGCGCCTGATCGTCGAGATGGCGTCCCGGACCATGGAGGCGAAGACCTGCTCCCTGATGCTGATCGACGAGGAGACGAAGGACCTCGTCCTGGCCGCGGTGCAGAGCGCCGGCGCCGGCTATCTGAACCGGCCCACCCTGAAAGTGGGTGACGGCATTACCGGCACCGTGGCCCGGGAGGGCACGCCCATCGCGGTGGCCGACGTGCAGGCCGATCCGCGCTACCTGCTCAAGGAGATGGCGGCCCGGGAGGGCCTGCGCGCCCTGCTCTCGGTGCCCCTGGTCGTTCGCGACCGCGTGATCGGCGTCTTCAACTGCTACAAGGACCGGCCCCACCACTTCACCGACGCGGAGATCAAACTCTTCACCACCCTGGCCAACCAGACCGCGCTGGCCATCGAAAACGCCAACCTGGTCGTGCGCTCCGCGGTCATCCGCGAGATGCACCACCGGGTCAAGAACAACCTGCAGACCGTGGCCATGCTCCTGCGACTGCAGCTGCGGGACGGCCGTCAGGTCTCCGGCCGGGAGGTGCTCCAGGAAACGATCAACCGGATCCTGAGCATTGCCGCGGTGCACGAGATCCTCTCGGTGGAAGGATTCCGGCTGGTCAACCTGCGGCAGCTGCTGGAACGGGTCATGCACAACGTCGTCCAGACCATGGCCGCACCGACCCTGCGGCTGAGCGGTGCCGTCCGCGGAGACGACATCTACCTCAACTCCCACCAGGCGACCTCCCTGGCCCTGGTCGTCAACGAACTGCTCCAGAATGCCATCGAGCACGCCTTCCCCGGTCGCCCGGAGGGACGGGTGGAGATCCGTCTGGCGCGGCGCGACGGCGGGCTCACCGTCGAGGTGGAGGATGACGGGCGGGGGCTCCCGCCGGGATTCGAACCCGGCGGGGGCGGCGAGCTGGGGTTGAAAATCGTCCAGGCCCTGGTCACCGAGGACCTGGGCGGGACGATCGCCTTCAGCCCCGGACCGGGGACACGGGTGGTGATCGCCATCCCGCGCCTGGAGACCGGACGGGCATGAGGCCGCCCCTGCGCATCGTCATCGCCGACGACGAGGCGGTCATCCGCCTCGGTCTGCGGGCGATGCTGGAGGATCAGGGATACCAGGTGGTCGGTGAGGCCGCCGACGGCCGCCGTCTCCTGGACCTGGTGGGGAAACTGCGTCCCGACCTGGTCTTCCTGGACATCAAGATGCCGGGCCTGGACGGGCTGCAGGCGGCCGGGGTGCTCCTCCGGGAGCGCGCCGTGCCGGTGATCATCCTCACCGCCTACGCCGACCGCGACTTCATCGATCGGGCGCGCGAGGCCGGAGTGCTGGCCTACCTGGTCAAGCCGGTGCGCGAGAGCGACCTGGCTCCGGCGGTGGAGATGGCCATGGGCCGCTTCAAGGAGATCACGGCCCTGCGCCGGGAGATCGGCGATCTGGAGGAGACCCTGCGCACGCGAAAGCTCGTCGAGCGGGCCAAGGGCATTCTGATGCGCCGTGAGGGACTGGATGAAGCGCAAGCCTTCCTGCGCATCCAGCGCGCCGCCCGCGACGGTCGGAAGACGATGCGCGAGGTCGCCGAGGCCATCATCCGCGGCCACGGTGGCTAGCGGGAAGCGTTGTCCCCGTTATCCACAACAGGGAAACGACAGTTCCGCATTGACCCCGGGTCCGGCCGCGTGATACAACGATGCTCGCCAGCGGACAGCGAGTGTTCGAGGTGGGAGTGAGGTACCGCATCTGCACCCGACGCCTCCGGCGTCGCCCGCAGATCGGCAACCCGGCCTAACTCAGCAGTCCTGCTCCGCTGGCGCTGTGTTTCCCCCCGCGCCCTTCCTGCGGTCCGTCCCTCCGACCCCGCCCGCCTCTTGCCCTATAATGGGCTCAGACGCTGATGCTCCGCATCGGCATGGCCCAGCTCAACACCACTGTCGGGGACCTCGAGGGCAACACCCGCCGGATCTGTGAGACGATCGACCGCGCCCGGGACCTGGGCGTCGACGTCGTCTGTTTCCCCGAGCTGTCCGTCCCCGGCTATCCGCCGGAGGACCTGCTCCTCAAGCCGGATTTCGTCCGCGCCAACCTTGCCGCCCTGGCCGAGGTGGCCGGGGCCACCCGGCACATCACGGCCGTGGTGGGATTCGTGGACCGGGACGGCCCCCTGTACAACGCCGCCGCGGTCCTCTCCGACGGCCGGCAGGTCGGTGTGTACCGCAAGCACCGCCTTCCCAACTACGGCGTGTTCGACGAGAAGCGCTACTTCCACCCCGGACGGAGTGCGCCGGTCTTCCTCATCCGCGGCGTGCCCGTGGGGATCACCATCTGCGAGGACATCTGGCTCCCGGGCGGGCCCTGCCAGGCCGAAGCCGCCGCCGGGGCGCTGGTCATCCTCAACATCAACGGCTCCCCCTACCACCGGCACAAGTGGCAGCAGCGGGAGGAGATGCTGCGCACCCGGGCCCGCGAGTACGGCGTCGTGCTCTGCTACAACAACCTGGTCGGCGGGCAGGACGAGCTGGTCTTCGACGGGATGGGGATGATCGTCGACCACACCGGGAGGTTGCTGGCCCGAGGCCGGCAGTTCGAAGAGGACCTGGTGGTCTGTGACGTGGACCCGGAGGCCGTGAGGCGCCAGCGTCGCGTGGCCCCGGGGCCGCCCCCGGAGGAGGAAGGCGGACCGATCGCCACGCCCACCGTTTACGTCTCGGACGCGCCGTCCCCCTCCGGCGCGCCGCCGACGCCCCGGCCGCCCGTGGAGCCGCAGATCCCGCCGGCCCTGGACCCGACCGAAGAGGTGTACCGGGCGCTGGTCCTGGGTACACGGGACTATATGCGGAAAAACGGCTTCACCGACGCCGTCGTCGGCCTCTCCGGCGGCATCGACTCCGCCCTCGTGGCCACGATCGCCGTGGACGCGCTGGGCGCGGAGCACGTCCACACCGCCTGGCTCCCCTCACGCTTCAGCTCCGAGGACAGCCGCCGGTTTGCCGCCGCGGTGGCCCAGAACCTCGGCGTGGAGCGCCTCGATCTGGCGATCGATCCCATCTACCAGGCCTTCCTGGACAGCCTGAGCGCCACCTTTGCCGGTCGCGCGGCGGATGCGACGGAGGAGAACATCCAGGCCCGCATCCGCGGGACGCTGCTCATGGCCCTGTCCAACAAATTCGGCTGGCTGGTGCTGGCCACGGGCAACAAAAGCGAGATGAGCGTGGGCTACGCGACGCTGTACGGCGACATGGCCGGCGGCTTCGCCGTGATCAAGGATGTGCCCAAGACGCTGGTCTACGAGCTGGCCCGCTGGCGGAACCTGCGGCAGCCGATCATCCCGGAGGGCGTGATCACCCGGCCGCCGACCGCCGAACTCCGCGCCGGCCAGAAAGACACCGACACCCTGCCGCCCTATGAGATCCTCGATCCGATCCTCCGGCTCTACATCGAGGAGGATGTGCCGCCGGAAGAGATCGCGGCCCAGGGCTATCCGGCCGAGGTGGTGGCGCGCGTGGTGACGATGGTCGACCGGAACGAGTACAAGCGCCGCCAGGCCCCGCCGGGCATCAAGATCACGCCCAAGGCCCTGGGCAAGGACCGGCGCCTGCCCATCACCAACCGGTTCCGCCATTCGCTGCCGCGCCCTGCGCCGGTCGACCCCTCCTGATGGGCTCCGCCCCCGCCTCCCGCTACCACATCGCCACCGCCCCGGCCCCCCCGCCGTTTCCGCCTCCGGCGCGCTTCCGTCTGGGGGAGAACGACGAGTATGTGAAGTACGGCAAGCCGCCCTTCTCCACCCCCGGGCGGGGCGATCCCTACTGGACCCCGGAGATCATCACTCAGACGTGGTACATGGCCGAGCGCGGGAAGATCCCGATCTCGGGCGCCGGGTACGGCGGCCCCTTCGCCGGGCCGGGGTTCGACGCGTTGTGGCTGGACATGTCCGAGATCGTCCGCCCCACGCGGGACGGCATCCACGGCCGGGAGTACATCAGCACGGGCGTCGATCTGGGCCGCAAGCTGCCGTCTCTGCGCTTCGCCGGGGCGACGCCCGGCGAAGCCTCCGCTCCCCCGTTGGTCGAACTCCCCCTGCCCGTCATCTTCAACCCGTTTCCGTTCCCCCTCGCCGGCCGCAGCCAGATCCTCGGCATCGCCCGGGCGGCCTCCGCGCTGCGCACGCTCGCCGTGATCACCCCTGAGATGTGGGCCGACGACCTGGTCCCGTACGCGGCGTGGCTGGCGCCGCGCCTGGCTCCCGGCGAGGTGACGGTCCACAGACGGCTGTGGGCCCAGGCGCGGTACATCGAGATCGAAGGGGACGATGCGCAGGACGCCGTCGCCAGGGTGAAAGGCGCGCGCCCCGACGTGGTCGTCGGGCAGCGCCTCCCGATGGATGCGGCGGACCCCGGAAGGGTCGAGAATCTCGTGCGCGCCGGCGCCGAGGTCATTCACCTCTTCGCCGACGAATCCGGCCAGTCGTCCCGGGGATTCATCGCCGAGGCCCTGCGGGCGGTCCACCGCCATCTCGTGGCCCGGGGCCTCCGCGACGAGGTCACGCTCCTCGCCAGCGGGGGCATCGCCGCCGCGGAGCACGTGCCAAAAGCCATCGTCTGCGGCGCGGACCTCGTGGCCGTGGACTTCGTCCTCCCCGTGGCCTTCGGCTGCGCCCTGTGGGCCGACCGCGCCTACTGCGGCGCGGAGCGCGGCGAGTTCGACGCGGCGTGGGGGGCGCAGCGCCTGATGAATCTCTTCAACGCCTGGCGGGACCAGCTGCTGGAGTGCCTGGGCGCCATGGGCATGCGCGAGGTCCGCCGGCTGCGCGGGGAAACCGGCCGGGCCATCTTCCAGCCCGAGGAAGAGGCGCAGTTCCGCGCGCTGTTCCCCGTGACCCGACCGGCGCCCGCCGAGAAACCGCTGACCGAGATTCCCGAGATGGGCGATCTGCGCTGGACCCAGGAGCTGCTCCAGGCGACCTGGACGCAGGCCGCGACGGGAGCTCCCCCGGCGCGGGGGGAGGCGCGGGTCGGCCGATCCGGCGGGGGGTTCGACGTGCTGCGGTTCGTCTCGGAGGACGCCGGCTACACGCCGCCGGCGGCCGTGGACCCCGAGGAGGTCGACCTGAGCCTGGAGCTCAACCGGCGCGGGTACGGACCGGCGATCACCATCCCCGTGCCCTGGTACGGCGGCGGGATGTCCTTCGGTTCGGTGAGCCTGCAGACGATGCTGGCCCGGGCCATGGCGGCGAAGACGGTGGGCACCTTCACCAGCACCGGGGAGGGCGGCTATCCGGACGAACTGATCCCGTACGCCGATCACGTCATCACCCAGGTCGCCACGGGGCTCTTCGGGGTGCGCGAGGAGACGATCCAGCGGGCCCGCTTCGTGGAGTTCAAGTACGCGCAGGGCGCCAAGCCCGGGCTGGGCGGCCATCTCCTGGGAGGCAAGACCACGGAAGTCGTGGCCACAATGCGCGAGGCCGTGGCCTGGACGTCGCTGTTCTCCCCGTTCCCCTTCCACAGTGTCTACTCGGTGGAGGATCACAAGAAGCACGTGGACTGGATCCGCGCCGTTAACCCGAACGCGCTGGTCGCGGTCAAAGTGAGCACGCCGACGGATGTGGACATGGTGGCGGTGGGCATCTACTATGCGGGGGCGCATATCGTCCACCTCGACGGCGGCTACGGCGGGACCGGCGCCGCCCCGGAGATCGCCAAGAAGAACATCGCCATGCCCATCGAGTACGCCGTCCCCAAGGTGCACCGGTTCCTGCTGGAGGAGGGCATCCGCGACGAGATTGTGTTGATGGCCTCCGGAGGGATCCGCACCGCCTACGACGTCGCCAAGGCCATCGCCCTGGGTGCGGATGGGGCGGTCGTGGGGATGGCCGACCTGGTGGCGATCGGCTGCACGCGGCTGGCGGACTGCGAAAAGGGCAGAGGCTGTCCCTTCGGGATCACGACCACCGACCCGGAACTGTCCCGGCTCATCGACCCGGTCTGGGCCGCCGGGCGCATCGTCAATCTCTACCGGGCCTGGGCGGCGCAGTTGCGCGCCCTGCTCGCCGACCTCGGCCTGCGCTCGATCCGCGAGCTGCGCGGCCGCACCTCTCTCCTCGTCTACCTGGAATCGGACCCCAAAGCGGCATGAGCGCGCGACCGAATGCCGAGGCGGTCACCCAGCTCATCCGCTCGCGGGAGGGGCTGCCCGCCCCGGTCCCGTTCTCCCGGCGAAAGGTCGAAGCCGAGGGCGGGTGCGGCGTCGTCGGCCTGGCCGCCACCGTCCCCGTCCTGGGCCGGCACATTCTGGCTCCCTGCCGTCAGATGCACAACCGCGGCAACGGCAAAGGCGGCGGGCTGGCCGCGGCCGGCCTCCTCCCGGAGCAGATGGGGGTGGACGCGGACCGCCTGGCCACGGACTACCTCGTCCAGATCGCCTACCTCACCCCGGAGTTGCGCCGCGACATCGAGGCCGCGTTCATCGATCCCGTCTTCGACCTGCACGCCGGGTACCGGATTCCCACCGTCGACGACCACCGCGACGTTCCCGGACTGACCGTGCGGCCGCCGGACGTGTGGCGCTACTTCGCACGGGTGCGCGAAGATGTGCTGGCGCAGTTCATCGAAACGCATCGCCTCGACGCCGTGTCCGTCCAGGCCGCGGAGGACGAATACGTCAGTCAGTGGGCGTTTCGTCTGAACACGCGATTCTACGCCGGCGGACCGCCCCCGGGCCCTCCCTCGGGGCCCGGCGCCTCCGGGCGGCACGCCTTCGTCCTCTCCTACGGCCGCGACATGCTGGTGCTCAAGATCGTCGGGTACGCCGAGGACGCCCTGCACTACTACCGGATGGAGGACGTGCGGGCCCGGATCTGGATCGGCCACCAGCGCTACCCGACCAAGGGCCGTGTCTGGCATCCGGGCGGCGCGCACCCCTTCGCCGCGCTGGACGTGGCGCTGGTCCACAACGGGGACTTCGCCAACTACCACGCGGTATGCGAGTATCTCGCCCAGCGGAATCTGTTCCCGCTGTTCCTGACCGATACCGAAGTCGCCGTCCTGTTGTTCGATCTGTGGAGCCGCACCTACGGCTATCCCACCGAGTATCTCATCGAGGCCATGGCCCCGACCACGGAGCGCGACTTTCTCCTGCTGCCGGAGGAGAAGCGCACGGTGTACCGCGCCATCCAGGCCAGCCACATCCACGGCTCGCCCGACGGGCCGTGGTTCTTCATCATCGGCCGCTCCCTGATCGAGCAGGGGCGGGTGGGGGGCTGGCAGCTGCTGGGAATCACCGACACCTCGATGCTGCGGCCCCAGGTGTTCGCCCTGCAGGAAGGAGAGGTCTCCGTCGGCATCATCGCCTCCGAGAAGCAGGCCATCGACGCCACGCTGGCCAGCCTCTCCCACGAGGATGCCCGGATCTGCCCCCTCGCCGACCGCTACTGGAACGCCCGCGGGGGATCCTACACCGACGGCGGGGCCTTCCTGTTCACGGTCCGGCCCGAGGGGACGCTGACCTGCAGCAACAAATTCGGCGCTGTGGTGCGCACGCCGCCGGGGCAGCGGCACCGCCTGCCGCTCCTCCGGGTGGCGTCGGTCGCGTCCCCGCCGGCCGGCTCCGGAGCGGGCCGGGCCGCCGCCGCGGTGCGCACTTCGCCTCCCGTGCATCTGACGACGCCTGAGGCCGTCTACGCCCAGGGGGTCCGGCTCTTCCGCAGCGCGGACTACGAGACGATCGAACGCTGGCTCTCCGCGGTCCGGGCAGAGGCGCGCGGCGGCGGGTCAGTGCGCGCCGTCGCGCTGGAAGGGCTGACCCGGCTGCTGGACGGGCGCTGGCCGACGGGAGCAAAGAAGCGCGCCTCGCTGCTGGCCGTGCTCCACGCCGCCGTCTACGGCCTGCTGCGCGACGTGCCCCCGATCAACGGCGCGGCGCCCATGGTCCGCATCGGCCGGAGCGACTGGGCGATGCTCAGCGCGCCGCAGCGGCCGGACCAGACGCTGGTCATCGACGCCCGCGGGTTTCCCATGGAAGGCGAACAGGGTCTCTCCCGGGCCCTGGTCCGGGCCTACGCGCTCGGCTGGCGAACCCTGATCGTCTTCGACGTCCACGGCCAGCGGTTCATCGGCAGCGGCTTCGGCCCGCGGACGGGGGACGTGCGGCTGGAGATCTACGGGTCCTCGGGCGACTACCTCGGCTCGGGCCTGGACGGGATGACGCTCACCGTACACGGCGACGCCCAGGATCAGGTCGGGCAGATCCTCAAGGCCGGGAAGCTCGTCATCCACGGCAGCGTGGGCCAGACGTTCCTGTACGGGGCGAAGGGCGGCGAGATCTACGTGCTGGGCAGCGCCGCCGGGCGGCCGCTGATCAACGCCGTGGGCCGGCCGCGGGTGGTGATCAACGGCACCGCGCTGGACTACCTGGCCGAATCCTTCATGGCCGGCGATCCGCTGGAGGGCGGCGGGTTCTGCATCCTCAACGGCGTGACCTTCGACCACGACGGACGCATCGTCGATCTCGACACGCCCTACCCCGGCGGCAACCTCTTCTCTCTGGCCAGCGGCGGCGCGATCTACGCCCGCGATCCCTATCGCCGCCTGGATGAAGACCAGCTGAACGGCGGCCGCTTTGCCGATCTGACCGCGGCCGACTGGAATCTGATCCGGCCCTACCTGGAAGAGAACGAGCGGCTCTTCGCCATCCCCGTGGAGCGACTCCTCACCGTGGACGGCCACGTCCGCAGCCCCGAAGACGTCTACCGCAAGGTCGAACCTGTCGAGCTGGGCGTGCTCAAAGGGTAGCCCGGCACCGTCCCCGGCTCCTGACCGCCGGCCGTCATCCGGTTTCCGGATCCGCGAAGGGAGCCCCCGCGCTCCACGGAATTGTAGTGATCCGTGTCCCGTGCTTTCGCCGGGTCCTCGTGGCGTTGGCTGATCCTCCTGGCCGCGGCCGAGGTGGCCACCATGCTCACCTTCGGCAGCTACTCCGGCGCGCTGCCGGTGCTGCGGCGGGAGTGGGGTCTCTCCGCCGCGCAGGCCGGGGCGATCTTCGCCGGCCAGCAGATCGGGTACACCGGTGCGGTGCTGGTCCTGAGCACCCTGACGGATGTGATCGGCGTCCGCCGCATCTACCTGGCCTCAGCGGTCTGGAACGGCGTCTTCGGCCTGCTGTTCGCGGGCTTCGCCCGCGACTTCCCCTCCGCCCTCCTCCTGCGCACCCTGGGCGGGATGGGCCTCGCCGGGACGTACATGCCGGGGATGCGCCTGGTCGTGGAGACCTTCCCCGCGGCGACGCGCGGCGGGGCCATGGGGGTGTACATCGGCGCCTTCAGCCTCGGGACGAGCCTCTCGCTGCTGCTGACCGGCGCCCTGCTGCCCCTGGGATGGCGGACCGCGTTCACCCTCACCGCCGTGGGTCCCCTTGCGGCCGCAGCCCTGGCCTGGCCCGTGGTGCAGGACGTCTCGCCGCTCCCGGCGCGACGCCGGATCGAGGTGGGACGGGTGCTGCGCAACGTCCGCGCCCTGCGTTTCATCACCGCCTACGCCGCGCACAACTGGGAGCTGTTCGGGATGCGCGCCTGGCTGCCGGCCTTCTTGACCTCGCTCTGGGTGGAACGCGGGCTTCCGCTCACCTCGGCGACGGCGCGCGGCGCCGCGTTTTCCTCCCTGGTCCTGCTGGCTAGCGGGGCGAGCAACGCCTTCGGAGGCTGGCTGTCCGACTCGCTGGGCCGGCGCCGGACCATCGTGATCTTCCTCACCGCCTCGGCCCTCCTCTCCGCGACCATCGGCTGGACGCCGTCGCTGGGCCTGCGATTCGTGCTCGGTCTGGCGGTCTTCTACGGCCTGCTGGTCACGGCGGAGTCGTCCACGCTGTCCACCGCCGTGGCGGAGTCCGCCGATCCCCGGGCCCTCGGCGCGACGATGGCGATCCAATCGAGCCTGGGCTTTCTGGTCACGGCGGTCTCCCCGCCCCTGTTCGGCGCCATCCTCGACGCGACCAACGGGACGTGGGGGTGGGCCTTCCTCTCGCTGGGGATCGTCGCGCTGCTCGGCGTCCTCGTGGTGGCCAGACTCTGACCGACGCTTCTCCCGTTCTCGCCCATCCCGTTCTCGCCCGGATGCAGTGTTCGTCTTGTGGTTCGCGCTCTGCGCTCGATACAATGAGGTTTTGCGATGAGTCTCCGCGGGCTGCTCCCGCCCCTGCGGGAGGAGCCGTCCTACAAGCAGGCGCTGGACGCCGTCCGCTCCGGAACCCGGCCGTGGCTGGTGGGCCCCACGGGATCGGAAAAGGCCCTGGTCCTGGCCGCCCTGGCCGGCGATCTCGATCTGATCGCCGACGGCACGGTGCTCATCGTGACGCCCTCCCGGGAAGCGGCGGACCGGCTGCATGACGACCTGCTGGCGTTCCTGCCTGAACTCGAGGAACGGCTCATCGTGTATCCCCAATGGGAGATCTTCACTGCAGACGACGGCCGGCCGCCCGCCGAGGCCGCCGGTGAGCGCCTGGCGGTGCTGATGCGCCTCCTGGAGCGGCCGGCCCTGTGGATCATCGCCCCGGTGGCCGCGTTGCTGCGTCGGATCCCGGGTCCCGATGACCTCCTCAAGACCTCGGAGCGCGTCGCGCCCGGGCAGCGCCTGGACCTGATGCGTCTGACCGCCTTCCTCGCTTCGGCCGGATACCGCCGCGTCGATCTGGTCGGTGCCCGCGGGGAGTTTGCCGTGCGCGGGGGCATCCTCGACGTCTTCCCGCCGCAGGCGGAGGCGCCGGTGCGGGTCGAGTGGTGTGGGGATGAGATCGAGTCCGTCCGCGCCTTCGAGATCGAATCCCAGCGCAGCACGCAGATGCTGGGGCAGGCCCTCCTCCCCCCGGTTGCCGAGGCGGGGGGAGACGCGTCGCTCCTGACGTACCTGACCCCGGGCGCCCTGGTGGTGTACGACGAACCCGTAGACCTGCAGCGCCAGGCCCGCTCGCTGCTCGAGGGTCCTCAGGCGGCGGACCCACCGGCCTTTTTCACCTGGGACGAGCCGCCGCCGGAAGGGCTGCGTGCGGTGGCGCTGTCGGCGGTACATGGCGCCGACCGTCTTGAAGTCGAGATCCCGCTCCGCTTCCCCGGCGTCGAGGCCTTCGGCGGCCAGATGAAGCTCCTGGCCCGATCGATGGAGGAGTGGGTGGTCGCCGGGCGCCGTGTCGTCATCGCCACGGCGCAGAGCCGGCGGATCAGCGAGATCCTCCGGGACCACGGGCTGGCGGTGACGGCGGCCGCGGCGCTGGAGGCGGCGCCGGAACCGGGGCAGGTAGTCGCCGTGGAGGCCCCGCTGAGCCACGGATTCCAGATCGAGACCGCGGGGCTCGTCGTGGTGACGGACAGCGAGATGGTGGGCTGGCGCCGGCGACGGCGGCGCCAGCGGTTCCGCGAGGGTGTCCGCCTGTACTCCTGGACGGACCTCGCCCCCGGCGACTACGTCGTCCACATCCATCACGGCATCGGGATCTACCGCGGCATGCGGCGGCTGCTCCTGAACGGCGCCGAGCGGGACTACCTGGAGCTGGAGTACGCGCAGGGCGACCGGCTCTTCGTGCCCACCGACCAGATCAACCTGGTGCAGCGCTACATCGGGGTGGAAGGCCAGCGGCCGAAGGTCCACCGGCTCTCGGGCGCGGAGTGGGAACGCGAGAAACGCAAAGTGCGCGAGGCCGCCCGGGAGATGGCCCGGGAACTGCTGGCGCTCTACGCGCTGCGGGAGAGCACGGCCGGACACGCGTTCGCTCCGGACACGCCCTGGCAGCACGAGCTGGAGGCGACCTTCGAGTTCGAGGAGACGCCGGATCAGTGGCTGGCCATCCAGGACGTGAAGCGCGACATGGAGCAGCCCCGGCCCATGGACCGCCTCATCGCCGGGGACGTGGGGTACGGCAAGACCGAAGTGGCCCTCCGCGCCGCCTTCAAGGCGGTGATGGACGGCAAGCAGGTCGCGGTCCTGGTCCCCACCACGGTCCTGGCCCAGCAGCACTACAACGTCTTCCTGAAGCGCCTCGCCGCCTACCCCGTCAGGGTCGATGTGGTCAGCCGCTTCCGGACCCGCGCCGAGTTGAAGAAGACACTGGCGGAACTGGCCGCGGGAACCCTGGACATCGTCATCGGCACCCACCGGCTCCTGGAAAAGGACGTCCGCTTCAAGGACCTGGGCCTGCTCATCATCGACGAAGAGCAACGCTTCGGCGTACGGCACAAGGAGAAGTTGAAGCAGCTGCGGGCGACCGTGGACGTGCTGACGCTCACCGCCACGCCGATCCCCCGGACTCTGCACATGTCCCTGGCCGGGCTACGGGACATGTCCGTGATGGAGACCCCGCCCGAGGCCCGGCTGCCCATCCACACCGAGATCCGCCCCTATGACGACGACCTGGTGCGCTGGGCGATCCTGCGGGAACTGGAGCGGGGCGGGCAGGTCTACGTCGTCCACAACCGCGTGGAGACCATCGAGCGCGCGGCCCGCCGCATCCGGGCCCTCGTCCCCGAGGCCAGGGTGGCCGTGGCCCACGGGCAGATGCCGGAGGAGCGGCTGGAGCAGGTCATGATGGACTTCCTGGGCGGGCGCGACAACGTGCTGGTCTGCACGACCATCGTGGAGATCGGATTGGATATCCCGCTGGTGAACACCATCCTGATCGAGGACGCGCACCTGATGGGGCTGTCGCAGCTCTACCAGTTGCGCGGCCGCGTAGGACGGGCCGACCGGCAGGCCTACTGTTACCTCCTCTACCCCCGCGGGGCCCAGCTCACGGAGGAGGCGCGCCGGCGCCTGCAGGCGATGCAGGAGTTCGTCGAGCTCGGCTCGGGTCTCAAGCTGGCGATGCGCGACCTGGAGATCCGCGGTGCGGGCAACCTCCTCGGGCCCGAGCAGCACGGCCACCTGGCCGCCGTGGGGTTCGAGCTGTACGCGCGGCTGCTGGATGAGGCGGTGCGGGAGCTGCGCGGACAGATCGTGGAGGAGACGCCGGAGACGACCATCGACCTGGGCGTGGACGCCTTCCTCCCGGAGACCTACGTCTCGGACGAAGGTCAGCGCATGGCCCTGTATCGCAAGCTGGCCGCCGCGCGCACCGTTGAGGAGGCGGAGGAGGTGGCAGAGGAGATCGTCGATCGCTACGGGACCATGCCGGCCGCCGCGGCGCACCTCGTGGAGATCGTCCGGCTGCGCGCCCTGGCCCGGGAGGCCGGCGTGGTGGCGATCACGCGCGAGCGGGACCGCATCACCCTGCGGCCCGCCGCGGGATGGACCCCGACGGCCGAGGAGGAACCCCGGCTCACCGCGCCCTTCCGCGGGCGGCTCACCGTGGCCAGCGGGATGCTGCGACTGCGGACCGAAGGCACCAACTTCGCCGAGGACGCGGAGTGGATCCGCCGGGCCCTCTCCGCCCTCAAGGGCCTGACGCGCCGGCGCGAACCGGCGGCGGTTCGGTAGCTGGCGCAGACACCGCCGCCTCGGACCCATCCTCCACCGTTGCGCCTGCGCTTCCCCACCCTGTACGATGAGGGCATGGCCAAGAATCTACGCACCGTGGTGCTGGCTCTGCTCCTGGCGCTCGCGGGGACGGCGGCGGCGCTGGCCCTGACGCGGGGGATGCAACAGGGAACCGGCGTCGCGGCCACGGTCAACGGCGAGGTCATCTACCGCAGCGAACTGGACCGCGAGGTGGCGGCCGTCGCCCAGCAATACCGGATCGACCTGACCAGCGCCGAGGGACGCAAGCAGCGGGAGGAGATCTCGCGCATTGTGCTGGACCAGATGATCGAGCAGCGCCTGATTCTGCAGGAAGCGCGCAAACGCCACGCCCTGGCCACCGAGGCGCAGGTGGCCGCCGCCGTTGAGGAGATCCGCAAGAACTTCCCCTCCGATGCGGAGTTTCAGTTTGCCCTGGACCAGCGCAACCTGACCCTGGACGACCTGCGGAAGCGGCTGCGCACCACCCTCACCGTCCAGAATCTGCAGGCCCGGGTCAGCCAGGCTACCGTTAACAGCTCGGAGGTCGCCAGGTACTATGAGCAGAACCGCCGGGAGTTCGACCGCCCGGAACAGGTGCGGGTGCGGCACATCCTCGTGGAGACCGAGGCGGAAGCCCGGCTCGTGCTGGCCCGGTTGATGCGCGGGGAGAAGTTCGCGGACCTGGCCCGGCAGCTCTCCAGGGACCCCGGCAGCAAGGACCAGGGCGGAGACCTGGGGTTCGTGGCGCGGGGCCAGCTCGTCCCGGAGTTCGAGCGGGCCGCCTTCGCCCTGCAGCCCGGCCAGATCTCCGGCATCGTCAAGACCCAGTACGGCTACCATGTGATCCAGGGGATCGCCCGCCAGGCCGGCAAGCCCAGCACGCTGGCCGAGGTCTCCGACGAGATCCGCCGCCAGCTGTTGACCAGGAAGCAGGAGGCGGACTTTGCCCGGTGGTTGCAGCAGGTCAAACAGACGGCGACCATCACCCGAACCGATACGACTAGGTGAGGGACGTGCGGCTGGACAAGTTCCTGCAGGTTAGCCGGTTGATCAAGCGCCGGGCGGTCGCCAACCGGCTGTGCGACCACGGACGAATCCGGGTGAACGGGGTGGTGGCCAGGCCCTCGGCGGCGGTCCGCCCCGGGGACGTGATCACCATCAGCCGGGGGGATCGCCGCGTCGTGGCCAAGGTCGTCTCAGAGACCCTGGCGGAGATCCTGTCGCGGACCACGGTGGAGGAGTGGCGTGCCTGAAATTGTCGCCGTACGCGGGCGGGAGATCCTCGATTCGCGCGGGAATCCGACGGTGGAGGTCGAGGTCCGACTCCGGGACGGCGCGGTGGGACGGGCCGCCGTGCCCTCGGGAGCCTCCACCGGAGCGCACGAAGCGCTCGAACTGCGCGACGGCGATCCCACCCGCTACGGGGGCAAGGGCGTCCTCCGCGCCGTGGCCAACGTCAACGAGCGGATTGCGCCGGCCCTCGTGGGCTGGGAAGCCACCGACCAGGCGGCACTGGACCGGCGACTGCTCGACCTCGACGGCACGGCGAACAAACGGGATCTGGGGGCCAACGCGATCCTGGGCGTCTCGCTGGCCGTCGCCCGCGCCGCCGCCGCCTCCCGAGGCCTGCCGCTCTACCGGTACCTCGGCGGGGAGGGGGCGCGGGTGCTTCCGGTGCCGCTGATGAATGTGATCAACGGGGGCGCCCACGCCGATAACCCCCTCGATGTGCAGGAGTTCATGCTGGTCCCCCTGCGCGCCCCCCGCTTCGCTGACGCGCTGCGCATGGGCGTCGAAACCTTCCATCGGCTGCGGGGGCTGCTGAAGTCCCGGATGATGTCCACCGCCGTAGGCGATGAGGGCGGGTTCGCGCCCGAGCTGCGCACCACGGAGGAGGCCCTCGACATCCTCACCCGCGCCATCGAGGACGCCGGCTACACACCGGGGGCGGACGTGGCCGTGGCCCTGGATCCGGCCGCCACCGAACTCCACGAGGACGGGCGGTACCGCTTCGCTGGCGAGGGTCGCCAGCGGACGAGCGACCAGCTGGTGGAGTACTACGAGCGCCTCTGCGCCGCGTATCCCATCGTCTCGATCGAAGACGGCATGGCCGAGGACGATTGGGAGGGCTGGAGAGCGCTCACCGACAGGCTGGGCGACCGGATTCAGCTGGTGGGGGATGATCTCTTCGTCACCAACGTGGGTCGGCTGCGGCAGGGCATCGAGCGGGGCGTGGCCAACGCCGTCCTGATCAAAGTGAATCAGATCGGGACCCTGACCGAGACGCTGGAGGCGGTGGCCGTGGCCCGGGAGGCGCAGTACGGCGTGATCATCTCGCATCGCTCCGGCGAGACGGAGGACACCACCATCGCCGATCTGGCCGTGGCGACCAATGCTGGCCAGATCAAGACGGGCGCCCCGTCCCGCAGCGAGCGCGTCGCCAAGTACAACCAGCTGTTGCGGATCGAGGAGGAACTGGGAGAGCGGGCCGTGTTCGCCGGCGCCGGGGTCTTCCCCCGGGCGGCGAGGATCGGCGGAACCGGATAGCGAACCCCGACCCCGGGGTCAATCGTACCTGACGTCGTCGAAGCAAACGGAGCAGCCGTGTCCCCAGCCATCCAGCGCCCCCGCGACCGGGCGCACCTTATTCCTCCCCCTCCGCACCTCCCCCGCTCCGCCCGTGTCGGCGCCGTCATCGCCGTCGTCGCGGCCGCCGCCTACCTCTTCGGGATTAACGCCCTCCACGGCTACCGTCTCAACCGGGAAGCGGCCAGGCTGGCCGCCCTGAAGCGCACCCTCCAGGAGCACAACGCCGTCCTGCGCGAAGAGATCCGGCTCCTCCAGACCCCCGGCTACATCGAGAAGATCGCCCGCGAACAGCTGGGACTGGTCCGGCCCGGGGAGATCGCGATCCTCATCGTGCCGTCCCCGGCCTCCCCTCCCCCGCCGCCGGCCCGGCCGGAGGAGCCCACCCGTCCGCTGGTGGAACGGCTCTGGAACGCCCTGACCCGCTGGGTGCAGGCACGGGGCACCGACTGATTGACACTGCGGAATCGGGGGCCCTATAATGCGCCTGCATATCCCCTGATCAGAGGAGGCGGGCTCGAACGTCTATGGTCGTGGAGACCGGCGCGATTGTGGAAGGCACCGTGGTCAAGATCACCCCATACGGCGCGTTCGTCGAACTCCCCGACGGTCGAAGCGGTCTGGTCCACATCCGGGAAATCGCCGACGTCTACGTCAAGGACGTCCGGGATTACCTGAAAGAGCAGGAGAAGGTCAAGGTCAAGGTCCTCGGCCTGAACGAGCGCGGCAAACTCGACCTCTCCGTCAAGCAGGCGCTCTCCCCCGAAGAGCGCGCCGCCCGCGCCCGCGCCAAGACCTCCTTCGAAGACAAGCTGAAGGCCTTCATGAAGGAGAGCGAGGAACGTCTCCTTGACCTGAAGCGCAACACCGAGGCCAAGCGGGGCGGCGGCAAGCGGCGGAAGTAACTCCCCCGCAGGACGCCGGTCCCGGCCCCGGGAAGCGCCTCCGTCAGAGGATCCCCAGCAGCCAGGCGATATCCTCGAAGGCCCTCCAGGTGATGTCGTCACGCTCCAGAGCGCGCGAGCGTTCCTGGATGTCGGTTCGGGCCTGCAACGCCTCCAGCTGTTCGTCCATCCGCGCCAGGCGCATCAGGACCTGCTGGAGCTGCGGGTCCGCCGGGGCCTTTCCCAGCAGGGCGCGCACGCGGGCCAGCGCGTCACGCTCCACCTCCCGCGCCCGGCGGTCCATCTCTCTGGCCTCCAGGCGGCTGTAGGCGACGAGTTCGCGGCGGGACTCCATCGCCTCCAGCAGCGCCGCCCGCACCTGCTCCACCGGCCTTCCTCCGCCCATCGCCGCTATCTCCGCTCGCCTGCAGACGCCCGTCGCTCCTGGTCCCGATACTGGAGCTGGTACAACTTCGTGTAGATGCCGCCCCGCGCCAGCAGGTCGCGGTGCGTGCCCTCTTCCACGATCCGCCCCTTGTGCATGACCAGGATGCGGTCCACGTTCTGGATGGTGCTGAGGCGGTGGGCGATGATGATCGAGGTCCGCCCCCGCAGCACCTTCTGCAGCGCGTCCTGGATCAGGGCCTCGGTGTCGGTGTCCACGCTGCTCGTGGCCTCGTCCAGCACCAGCAGGATCTCCGGGTTGTGGGCCAGCGCCCGGGCGAAGGCGATGAGCTGTCGCTGCCCCGCGGAGAGCGTGGCGCCCCGTTCCACCACCTCCGTGGCGTAGCCCTGGGGCAACCGCTCGATGAACGCATGGGCGTTGACAAATCGGGCGGCCCGGCGAAGCGCGTCGTCGTCGATCTCCGTGTTCCCCAACCGGATGTTGGAGGCGATGGTCCCGGAGAAGAGGAACACGTCCTGGAGGACGAGCCCCACGTGACGGCGCAGATCCTGCTGGCGGTAGCGCCGCACGTCCACCCCGTCCACCAGGACCTGCCCCCGCTGAGGATCGTAGAACCGGGTGATCAGGTTGATGATGGAGGTCTTGCCCGCCCCGGTATGCCCCACTACGGCCACGCTCTCCCCGGCTCGGATGCGGAAGGAGACGCCCTTGAGGACCCAGTCGGGAGCGCCGTCTCCGGCGGCGGGGGCCTCATCGTAGGCGAACCAGACATCGCGGAACTCCACCTCGCCGCGGACACGCGTCAGGGGTACGGGGTCGGGGGGATCCTGGACCGTCACCGGCTCGTCCAGGAGCCGGAAGATGCGCTCGGAGGAGGCCATCGCCGCCTGAAGGATGTTGTACTTCTCGGCCAGGTCCTGAATCGGCCGGAAGAAGCGCTCGGTGTACTGGATCTGGGCCACGAGCACGCCGAGGGTGACAACGCCCTGCACCACCTGACCGCCGCCGTACCAGAGGAGCAGCGCGGTGGCCACCGCACCGAAGAATCCGGCCAGGGGGAAGAAGAGGGCCATGTATCGGGTGGCCTGCAGGTTACTCTCCAGATGGTCGCGGTTCAGCGCGTCGAAACGGGCGAAGTTCTTCGGCCCGCGGTTGAAGAGCTGGGCCACCATCATCCCCATGATGTTCTCGTTGAGGTAGGCGTTGATGCGCGCGATACGGATGCGCACGGCCCGGTACGACTCGCGCATCCGGGCCTGGAAGGCGAAGGTGGCCAGCGCCAGCACGGGCATGATGGCGAAGGCGACCAGGGCCAGCCGCCAGTCCAGCCAGATCATGGCCACGACGATCCCGGTGAGCATGACGAGGTCGCCGATCACCGTCACCACGCCGGAGGTGACCATCTCGTTGAGCGTGTCCACGTCGTTCGTGATCCGCGTCATCAGCCGCCCCACGGGTTGGCGCGTGAAGAACGCCACCGGCAGACGCTGGAGGTGGCTGAAGAGTTGCAGGCGCAGGTCGTACATCACCTGCTGCCCCACGATCTGCATGAGGTAGTGCTGCCCGTAGCGGGCGGCGAAGGCGGCCAGCAGCGCCAGGAGGTAGAGCAGGGCCAGGCGCCCCACCCCGGCGAGCTGGCCCCGGGCGATGTACCGGTCGATGGCCACCTTCACAAAGTAGGGGCCGAGCAGGTCCAATCCCGCGGTGAGCAGCAGGAGCAGCACGGACAGGATCACGACCCGGCGGTACGGCCGCAGGTACCTCAGCAGACGCCGCATCAACCGGGCGTCGTAGGCTTTCCCCAGGATCTCGTCTTCCTGGAAGTGGACGCTCATGCCTCAGCCAGCTCTTCTTCCAGCAGCTGCCGCTGGTAGAGATCGGCGTAGAGCCCGCCGCGGGCCAGCAGTTCGTCGTGCCGGCCCTGCTCCACGATCCGCCCCCCGTCCAGGACCACGATCAGGTCGGCATGCCGGACAGTCGAGATGCGGTGAGAGATGAGGATGGCCGTGCGGGTGGCCATCACCTCCCGCAGCCGGGTCAGGATCTCTTCCTCGGTGTGGGTGTCGACGCTGCTCAGGGCATCGTCGAGGATCAGGATGCGCGGGTCACGGGCCACGGCGCGGGCGATGGCCGCCCGCTGCTTCTGCCCTCCGGAAAGGGTGACCCCACGTTCGCCGACCACCGTGTCGTAGCCCCGGGGGAACCCCTCTGCATCGCGCACCAGCGCCGAGATCTCGGCGGCCCGCTCGACGACACCGTCGCCGGAGTGGTCCAGCCCGTAGGCGATGTTCTCGCGCAGGGTCTCGGAGAAGAGGAAGGTGTCCTGGGGGACGAACCCGATCTGCCGGCGCAGGTCGTCCAGCCGGATGCGCCGGACGTCCACGCCGTCAATGAGCAGGCGGCCCTCGGTGACGTCGAACAGGCGGGGGATGAGGCTGACCAGCGTGCTCTTCCCGCTGCCCGTCGGCCCGACCACGGCCACGGTGTACCCGGCGGGGATGCGCAGGTTGATCTCCCGGAGCACGGGGACCCCGTGGTAGGCGAAGGTCAGGTTCTGGAACTCGATCTCCCCTCGCAGCGACGGCATCGGCTGCGCGTCAGGATGATCGACGATCGCCGGGCGCTGGGCGAAGATCTCATCCAGGCGCTTCATGGAGGCCAGCCCGCGCTGCATCAGGTTCACCACCCAGCCCAGGGCGACCATCGGCCAGGCCAGCAACCCGAGGTAGGCCGTGAACTGCACGAACTGCCCGATGGTGATGCGGCGGGTGATCACGGCCTCCCCGCCCTGCCAGAGGAGCACCACGGCGGCCAGACCGAGGAAGAGGTCGATGAGCGGCCACAGGGCCCCGGAGGTCTTGATCACGCCCAGGTTGCGCCGGATGTACTCGCGGTTCAGGGCGGCGAAGGCCTCGATCTCGTAGGGCTCCTGGGCAAAGGCTTTGACCACCCGGATCCCCGAGAAATTCTCCTGCGCCCTGGCCGAGATGGCGCTGAACTGGTCCTGGACGAGCTCGAACCGGGCATGGATGCGCGGGGCCAGGAGGATGAAGGTCAGGCTGACCAGGGGCAGGATGAACATCATCACCAGGGTCAGCCGCAGGTCCACGGTGAGCATGAAGCCCACGGCGATGGCGAAGGTGACCACGGTGGAGAAGCCGTGCATCAGCCCCGGGCCGAGGAAGCGCTGTACCGTGCTCAGATCGTTCACCGCCCTGGCCATGAGGTCGCCCGTGCGGGTGCGGTGGAAGAACCCCAGGTGCATGCGCTGCAGGTGGGCGAAGTAGTCGTTGCGCATCTCGTATTCGATCCGCCGGGAGGCCCCGAAGATGCTCATCCGCCAGGCGTAGCGCAGGGCCAGCACGGCGGCCTGCACGAGGACCAACCCCAGGGCGTACAGAGCGAGCTGCCGGATCGGAACGCCGCGGGCGATGCCGTCGATGGCCAGGCGCACCAGGACGGGGTTGATCATCACCAGCAACGCCGCGACGATGCTCAGCAGGAAACCGACGGCGTAGGATCGGCGGTGACGCCACAGGTAGGCGCGCAGCCGGGGGCTCATGGACTATCCGCTCCCCGACGGCACGCCGTAGGCCAGCAGCACCCCCAGGGCGCGCAGCGAGAGGTCGACCTCCCGGTCGGCGCCCTGCTCGCTGGTCCATCCGCCGTCCTCCCGCTGGAGCCCCAACAGCCTGCGGATGGCCGGGGCGACCAACGGGTCTTCGGCGGCGAATCCGGCCGTGTGCAGACCGCCGAGGAGCTCGACCAGCCGGTCGGCGGTCCAGGCTTCCGGATTCACCCGCTCCAGCGCCTCGAGACCCGCAGCGGCGCTCCCCGGCCCTTCGATCATCGCCATCACCACGGCCGCCAGCACCGCCACCTGCAGCGGTTCGTCTTCGGGCCGGCCGCCGTCGCGCCAGGCGCGAAGCGCCTGGGCGGCGCGCTGGACGCTGTCGTGGCGCACCCCCAGCAGCCGGGCCAGCCAGTAGGCGCCCAGCGCGGTGCAGTAGGTCCGCCCGGCGGCGTGTCCCGGCCGCGCCAGCGGCGGCGGATCATACTTGATGAGCGCCGGACTCTCCTCCCATGTCCCGTCGGGCCGCTGCACGGTGAGGAGATAGGCTCCCGCGCGCTCCACCTGGCTCGTGCCGGCGAGCCGCAGGTCGTGCAGCCACTGCAGGGCGGCGGCGGTGGAGGTCACGGCGGAGGGCCGACCGGGCACCATCTGGTAGGGAAAGCCGCCGTCCTCGTTCTGCCGGGTGAGCAGGGCGCGGACGGCCTTCGGCTCAGGCCGCTCCCGGCCGAGGAGCCCGGCCAGCCGTCCACGCTCCAGCTCGTCCCCGTTCTCCTGGATGTAGGCGACGGCTCTGGCCAGGTAACCGTTCATCCCTCCACCATGCATTCCCTCATGGGCGCCACCCGGATCCCGGCCGCCTCCAGCGCCTGACGCACGGCGGCGGCGATCGCCGGACTCCCGGGGGTGTCGGCGTGGACGCACAGGGTCTGGGCCCGAAGACGGACGGGCGCCCCCTCCACCGAATCCACCACACCGTCCCGCACCATCCGGACGGCGCGGGCCGCGGCGGCCCGCGCATCGGTGAGCAACGCGTTGGGTCGATCGCGCGGCACCAGCCGGCCGGCGGCGGTGTAGCCGCGGTCGATGAACGCCTCCTCGGCGGTCCGCAGCCCCATGGACCTGAAGACCTCGGCCATGGGGGATCCGGCCAGGGCCACCGCGATCAGCCGCGAATCGACGCGGCGAATCGCCTCGCCGATGGCGCGCGCCGTCGCCGCATCGTCCACCGCCACATTGTACAGCGCCCCGTGGGCCTTGATGTGGACAAGAGCCGTCCCGGCCGCCCGGGCGACCTCCTGCAACCGCTCGATCTGCCGGACCAGCGTGTCCACCAGCGCCTCGTGGGACATGGCCATGGGGCGTCTGCCGAACCCCTCCCGGTCCGGGTAGGAGGGGTGCGCTCCGATGCCGACGCCCCGCGCCGTGGCCTCCAGTACGGCCCGTCGCATCGACCGCTCGTCTCCGGCGTGTCCGCCGCAGGCGATGTTGGCGGAGGTGATCACCGCCAGCAGGGCGGTGTCGGTAGAGGCGCCCTCGCCCAGGTCGGCGTTCAGGTCAATCTTCATGAACTCCTCAGGGTGCCCAGAAACTCTTCGATGGCGGCGTTGGTCTCCCGCGGCCGCTCCAGCATGACCATGTGCCCGGCTCCGGGCACGATCACCAGTCGCGACCCGGCGATCTGCTCGTGCAGATACCGGGCGTACTTCACGGGCGTCATCCGATCCTCCTCGCCGCAGATGATGAGCGTGGGCACCGTGATCTCCCGGACGCGCGCCATCACATCGAAGTGATCCGCCGCCCAGAAGTCGTCGTACACCACCGCCGGAGCCACGGCGCGCAACGCCTGACGGGCGCGATCGACAATGCGCGGAGGGGCCGCGGGCGCAAACCACCAGCGGAGCAGCTCTTCCACCGCTTCCGAATAGCCGCGGCGGAGGAGGTCGAAGAACTCGGGCCGCACGCGCAGACGGGCGCCCGCGCCCAAGAGGATCAGTCCCCGCAGGCGGGCGGGAGCGTCCAGGGCCGCCTGGAGGGCGACCGCCGCGCCCAGCGAGTGACCGCCGAGGACGCAGGGCGCAGGGACCGTCGTGGCCACGAACTGCAACACCCACCCGGCCAGATCGGACACCGAGGACAGCCCGGGCCCGGTCGGATGCCCGGGCAGGTCGGGCGCCACGGCTTCGGGGAAGGCCAGCAGCTGGTTCTGCCACAGCTGTCCCAGGCCGCCGGCGCCGTGGAGGAGCACCATGGGAAGCAGCGGCCCGGGACGGGACATGCTCAGGAATGGCGAGTGGGGTGCGTCCGGCGGGTCGGCTGCGTGCGGCGATCCCCGGGGGCGGTCTGGTCGCGCCCCGCCCTGGCGCCGGGGAACCCGTCCAGGTAGCGGCGCGCCGCCTCGAAGCGCTTGAACAGACGGGTCTCCCAGTCTCCGGCCGCCAGATCGGCCTCCGGCATGAACAGCAACGCGGCGGCCGTGCCCAGGCGAAGTCCGAACTCCACGCCGGGATAGGGCTCGGCCACAGGGCGGACATTCCCGCGATCGAGAACCAGGCGCGGATCGACGCGGGCGATGACCTGCTCGAACTTACGAATGGCGTCGTCGACGGGAATCATCGGCTTTCATTGTACGCTAGTCGTGAAGAGATGAACAACGGACCCGGGGGCATCCTGTGGACTGGAAGAGCGCGTTCGATCGGGGACTTCTCTATCACGACTTTCTGGAACGCCACGGCACGGAGACGCATCGCAGGCGCTGGCAGGCCATCTACGACCGCGTGACGCTGACCCCCGCCCAGCGGGCGCTGGTGGCGGGATTCTCCCGGCAGATGTATCTGCTCTGTCTGGCCGGGACCTGGTGCGGGGATTGCGTCCGGGAGGGCGCCATCCTGCAGCGGATCGCGGAGGCCTCGCCCCGGATCGGACTGCGCTTCCTGGATCGTGAAGCGAACCCGGAGCTGGCCCGGGCGCTGTCCATCAACCGTGGCCTGCGCATCCCGATGGTCGTGTTCCTCAGCGAAGACTTCGCGGAGTGTGCCCGCTACGGCGAGCGGACACTGGCCACGTACCGGAAGATGGCCGTGGAAGGGCTGGGCCCCGCCTGCCCCGCGGGTATCGTGCCGCCCGGCGAGGAGTACCTGGCCACCGTGGCGCAGGAGTGGCTGAACGAGATTGAGCGCGTGCAGCTGATGCTGCGTCTGTCGCCCCGCCTGCGGCAGGTGCACGGCGATTGACGCGAACGAGGTGATCGGACGGCGAGGCGGAGCGGGGGCAGCGTCGGCCGATTGCTCCCCCCCGTCGTCCCGCTATAATAGGAGCGGTCCCGGCCCCATCGTCTAGCCTGGTCTAGGACATGGCCCTCTCAAGGCCAAGACACGGGTTCAAATCCCGTTGGGGCTACCAGGCGTCTACCTCGGGCATCTCCCCCGGGCTTACCGTGGTGGAGCGCAGGGTCATCGCCCGTTCGGACGAACTCCACCGGCAGATGCGCTATGTCGCGCGGAGGAAGTACCGGTGAAGAACCGGGTGGGCGACCCGAACCTCCCGCTGGCGTTCAAGATCGCGCAAACCTTCGGGCGGCCGATTGAGGAGATCTTCTTCCCCGACGGCGTGCGCGTTCCGGTTCGCGGGACCGGTCGGTCTCTTTGGCCGCGGCGAGGGACCGGCTCGCCGTGAGCGAGCGCGAGGGCTACCTGCGGATCGTTGCCGCCGCCGTGCTCTGGGGGAGCCTCGGAGTGGCGGGGCGCGTGGCCTTTCGAAACGGGGTCCTCCCGCTGGAGGCGGCGTTCCTGCGCGCGGGCATCGCCTTCGTGGCGATCCTCGCCGCCGTGCTCGCCACGGATCCCGGGCTGCTCCGCGTCCGCCGGCAGGACCTGCCCCTCTTCGGCGCCTTCGGGCTGGTGAGCATTGCCGCGTTCTTCTTCGTCTACCTGTACGCCATCAGCCGCACCACCGTGGCCACGGCGGCGATCCTGCTGTACACGGCCCCGGCCTTCGTCATCCTCCTCTCCGCCCTCTTCTTCCACGAACCGCTCACCCGCACCAAACTGGCCGCCGTGGTGCTGGCCTTCGCCGGCTGCATCCTGGTGGTCCGGGGATACGATCCGCTGAGCCTGCGTCTGAACCTGCCCGGGGTGCTGGCCGGCCTGGCCTCCGGCTTCACCTACGCGATGTACAGCATCTTCGGCAAGACGGCACTGCGGCGCTATTCGCCGATGACCACCCTGACCTATGCGCTGGGCTTTGGCACCGTGATCCTGGGAGCCGCGGCTGTTGGGACCGGGACGGTGCGGATCACCCATTCCCCGGCCGCCTGGTCCAGCGTCGTCTACCTGGCCCTGGTGACGACGCTGGTTGCCCAGTGGCTGTATCTGGCCGGGCTGGTTCCCCTGGAAGCGGGACGGGCCAGCCTCGTGGCGACATTGGAGCCGGTGGTCGCGGCTGCTCTCGGCTACGCGCTGCTCGGCGAAGGGCTGGAGGGCCTGCAGCTCCTGGGGGGGATGCTGGTGCTCAGCGCGGTCCTGCTGGTGCGGTCGAGCCCGCCCGCCGCGCCGCGACCAGGAGCAGGATCGTCCCCAGACTGAGCAGGACGGCGGCCCCGACGAAGGGCGCACTGGAGCCCATCTCGTCCCACAGCAGGCCGCCCAGCAGCGGACCGAGCACAAGCCCGAGGCCCTGCGCCGTCTGGAAGGTGCCCAGGGCGAAGGCGGTGCGCCCGGGCGGGGCGATCTCGCTGACCATGGCATGCCAGGCCGGAGCGGCCAGGGCATACCCCACGCCCAGGACGAAGGCGGCCGCGACCAGGACGGAAAGCACCGGCGAGACGGGAAGGATCCACATCCCCAGCGACGCCAGGGCCATCCCCCACGCCATCGAGCGCAGCTTCCCCCACCGGTCGGCCAGACGGCCCGAGGGCACCGAGGCCGCCGCGACGCTCAACAGGAGGAGGAGGAACAGCGTGCCGATGACGTGCTCGGACAGCCCGACCACCCGTCTGGCATAGATGACCAGGATCGGCGCCAGCAGACCGGCGCCGAACATCTGCAGGAAGGCCACGACCAGCATGCTCAGGAACAGGGGATAGCGCCGCGCGCTCTCCACGACCTCCTCCAGGCGGGGATTGGGAGCGGCGCCGTGATAGCCGATCTCCTCCGTCCGCGCCGGCGGGCGGGGCGGGGCCATCAGGTGGGTGGCACCCAGCCCGCGCAGCGCAACGCCCGAGATCAGGGCCGCGGCGAACAGCACGACCCCGGCCAGGTAGAACCCGGCCGCGTACGTCCCCGACAGGGCGACGGCGTACAGGCCCAGGGAGGGTCCCAGCGCCAGCCCGCTCAGGAAGAACATGTTCAGGGTGCCCATGGCCGCGGCGCGCTGGTGGGGCGGTGTCGTATCGGCGATGACGGCGGCCGCGGCCGGCCACAGGGCCGACGAACCGCCGCCGTCGAGGAGGCGCAGCGGCACAAACAGCCAGGGGGTGCGCAGCAGAGACATGGCGAAGGGCGTCAGGCTGCTGAGCAGCAGGCCTCCGATGATCATCGGCCGGCGCCCCACCCGATCGGCGAGCGACCCCCAGGCGGTCTTCATAACGGTCTCCACCAGGGCAAAGGCGGCCACGACCATGCCGACCATCTTGACACTCGCCCCCAGGCGTTCCGTCAGGTACAGCGGCAGCAGCGGGATAATGGTGGCGAACCCCAGTTCGGCCAGACCGATGACAAAGGCGACGCGGAGGGGGAGGCCGCGCCACCGGGCGATGCGCCCTTCGGGCCCGGTGGACGGCCGTTTGATACGGCTGGGGGTCGAGGGCCTCACCGGCGGGCGGCGCGGGCGATCGCGGCGGTGTGGGCCTGGGTCTCGAGGGCATCGTCGAGGGGGAGGAGCCGGACCTCGCCGTAGCGGGGTCGCAGCGACGCGGCGATCAGGTGATCCGCGAAACGGGGATTCTTCGGCAGCAGCGGACCGTGCAGGTACGTGCCGTAGACCTGTCCGACCACGGCGCCCTCGGTGCCATCGACGCCGTTGTTTCCGAACCCCGACAGCACTTCCCCAAGCGGCCGGGCGCCGGGCCCGAGCCTGGTGCGCCCGCCATGGTTCTCGAACCCCACGAGCGTCGCTCCGCCGAGCAGGGGACACCGAATCACAATGTTCCCGATCAACCGGGGGGCCCCCGGCCCGGGATGGTGCGTGGTCAGATCCAACAGGCCGATCCCCGGCAGGTCGGCGCCCTCCGACGGACGGTAGTAGTGCCCCAGCAACTGGTACCCGCCGCAGACGGCGAGGATGACGGCCTCCCGGGCCGCAGCCTCCCTGAGCGCGGCCTTCTTGCCCTGGAGATCCTCGGCGGCCAGCCGCTGCTGGCGGTCCTCGCCGCCGCCGATGAAGTACAGATCGTAAACGTCGGGCCGCAGCGGGTCCCCCAGCCGACACTCATCGATGCGCACCTCGAGGCCGCGCCGCCGGGCGCGGACGGCGAGGGTCATCAGGTTCCCCCGGTCGCCGTAGAGGTTCAACAGGTCGGGGTACAGGTGGCAGATGCGCAGTTCCATGTCAATCCTCCCAGAACCCCCGCACCGCACCCCGCCGCTGGAGCACCCGTCGCAGCTGGAGCATCGCCGTGTACGTGGGCAGGATGTACAGCGTCCGGCCGTCGGCGAGATCCGCCGCGGTGTCCAGCGCGCGGGCCAACTCCTTCTCCAGACGCACCGCGGGGGAATCGACCCCGGCGTACTTCAGCCGCAGCGCCATCTCCTCGGCGCGGATTCCCGAGACGACGACCCGATCGACCCGGCCGGCGAGCATCTCGAAATCGACATCCCACAACCAGGAGATGTCTCGGCCGTCGGCGGTGAGATCGTTGATTGCGATCAGCGCGACGCGTCCCCCGGCCCGGAGCATGGTGCGCAGGACCTCATTGAACCCTGCCGGGTTCTTCGCCAGGAGCAGCACCGCCTCGGTCTTCCCCACCTGCACGCGTTCGGCCCGGCCGAAGGCCGGCGCGAAGGTGACAATCCCGCGGGCGACCGTCGCCGGCGGGATCTCCAGGGATCGGCAGCAGGCCGCCGCGGCGAGCACGTTGTGGATGTTGTACACGCCGGGAAGCCTGGTCTGGACGCGGGCTTCGCCTTCCGGGGTGCGCAGGAGAAACGCCGTCCCCTCGATCCCCCGGATCCGGACCTCCTCCGCGGCCACAGCCGGCGCAGGCCGCGCGCGAGCGCACTGCGGGCAGCGGTAGACGCCCATGTGGCCGAAGTAGACCACGACGTACCGGTAGGGCACCCCGCACCGGTAGCAGTATCGCGAGTCGGCCGTGTGCTCCAGGGTATCCAGCCCGCAGCCGACATCTTCGATCCCGTAGGGCACGCGCACGCCGGCGTGCGCCGCCGCGACCTCCGTCACCAGGGGGTCGTCGGCGTTGAAGACGACCACCCCCTGCGGCCCCAACTCCTCCAGGGCGGCGCGCCAGCGCGCGCCGATGATGTCGATCTCCCCGTAGCGGTCCAGCTGGTCGCGGAACAGGTTGGTCAGCACCACGACCCGAGGGCGCAGGTGCGGGCGGAGGAGAGGGAGCGTGGCCTCGTCCACCTCAAAGACGCCCACATCGGCCCGGACGGCGCCGAGCACATCGGCCTGCTGCACCAGCGCGGCGGTGATCCCCGCAGCCAGGTTGGCTCCGGCGCGGTTGTGCACCGAAACCAGTCCGGCCAGCCCGAGGATGTGGCTGATGAGGCGGGAGGTCGTCGTCTTGCCGTTGGTCCCGGTCACGACGATCGTGCCCCGGGCCAGGCGCCGGGCCAGACGTGACGTGACGTCGGGGAGCAGGCCGCGCGCCACCCGGCCGGGCATCGTGGTTCCCCCGCCGGCTCCCAGGAACCGGGAGAGGGCGGCGGTGGTTTTTCCGGCAGCGATGGCGGCGGCCAGACGAAGGTCCGTCACTTAGAACCGTCCGTCACTTAGAACCGGCGGGCCCCCAGGTACCGCGCCCTGTAGTACCGGTGCTCCAGGGATGTCACGGTGACACGACCGAAGCCGCTGGAGGCGTGCACGAACTGGTTGGCGCCCAGGTAGAGCCCGACGTGGCTGGGGCCCGGCCGCGTCGTGGTGAAGAAGACGAGATCCCCCGCTTCCAGCTGGTCGCGCGCCACGGGGGTGCCCTGCGTCCACAATGCCCAGGTCGTGCGCGGCACGGTGACCCGTACCCTCCGCAGGACATAACTGACGAACCCCGAGCAGTCGAATCCCGCGGGCGACCTGCCCCCCCACCGATAGCGCACACCCAGGTGGCGGCGCGCCGCGGCGGCCAGCAGGGCGGTCCACGCCGCGCCGCGCGACGGAAGGCGGCCCATCCGGGCAGCCGGACGCCGGGCCTGGCGCCCGGGGATAACCGGCCGCCGGCCGGCGCGCAGCCGGTCCGAATCGGGCAGAGGGTTGGCCGCGATGAGTTCCGCGGTGGAGACGCCGTAGCGGGCCGCGATCGCCGACAGCGTGTCTCCGTTTCCCACGGTGTGGGTTGCCGCGGCAAAGGCCGGGGCGGGGAAGAACAGGGCCCAGGCGACAACAATGATCAAGGCCTCCCGTGCCGGTTGCCGTCGGTCCACTTCCACGCGGGCCTCCAGAGGCGAACTGCGCTGCGGTGTGCCGAACGGGTATTCGCGCCCCGG
Organism: Armatimonadota bacterium; assembly: GCA_031459765.1. Lineage (NCBI taxonomy): Bacteria > Bacillati > Candidatus Sysuimicrobiota > Candidatus Sysuimicrobiia > Candidatus Sysuimicrobiales > Candidatus Kaftiobacteriaceae > Candidatus Kaftiobacterium > Candidatus Kaftiobacterium secundum. The sequence continues at coordinate 88,569 of JAVKHY010000001.1, forward strand.
CCTGCGGGCTCCTGGCGTGACAGGAGCGTGAAGCCGGACGCGTAAGTTGACGGGGTCGAGTCCCCTGACGGGCGTAAGGGGTGGAGGAGGACGGGCATAGAGTTGGTACAATCCTATGCGACGGCGTATAATGACCGCCGGGGGGAGGGAATGAGCTTGATCCACATGAAGGTGCGCGGAGTCGCGCTCGACCAGCAGATGAACCCGGTGGTCTTGCTGGTGGACCAGGCCGAAACGATGGCCTTACCCATCTGGATCGGCCAGGCCGAGGCCACAGCGATCGCCATGGAGCTGCAGAGCGTGAAGCCTCCGCGGCCGATGACCCATGATCTCCTTCGCTCCGTGCTCCAGCAGCTTTCCGTCGCGGTACTCCGGGTCGTGGTCACCGAGGTCAGAGAAGCCACCTACTTTGCGGAGATCCACCTGGCTAAGAACGGGACGCCCCTGGTGATCGACTCCCGCCCCAGCGACGCCATCGCCCTGGCCCTGCGGGCGGAGGCGCCGATCTTCGTGTCGGAGAGCGTGGCCAACCAGGCCATCCAGCTCAAGAAGCCGCTCGACCAGGAGATGGACGAGTTTCGCAAGTTCCTGGAGTCCGTGAAGCCCTCGGACTTCAAGGGCACCGTCCACTGACGAAGGGCTCTTCGCGACCGGCTCCCTCTCGATTCCGCCGCACGGACGCCGCGGTTCTACGCGCCGGTCCGGTCCCGAACCCGCCGTTCCGGGCGTGACGCCCCGTCGATGATGGAGTTCGTCGGTAAAGTGGTCCTGGTGACCGGGGGAAGTCGCGGCATCGGCCGGGCCGTCGCCGCGGCCTTCGCCCAGGCAGGAGCCGCCGTGGCCGTCGCCTACCACCGGAGCAGGACCGAGGCGGAAGGCGTCGCCCAGGCGCTGCGCAGGGCCGGCCGCCGGGCACTGGCCATCCAGGCCGACGTCTCGCGCGCGGGACAGGTGGCGGACCTCGTCCGTCGGATCCAGGAGGAGTGGGGACGGCTGGACGTTCTGGTCAACAACGCCGGGATCCTCAGGCGCAGCCCGCTGGACGGGCTCACGCTCCAGGAGTGGCAGGAGGTCCTCGACACCAACCTCACAGGGGCGATGCTGTGCGCGCAGGCCGCCGCCCCCTTGCTGCGGGCCAGCCGGGGGAGCATTGTGAACGTGGCCAGCATCCGCGGCCTGATCGGCGGCACCTCCCCGGCCTACGCCGCCAGCAAGGGCGGCCTGGTCGCCTTCACGAAGACGCTGGCCCGCACCCTGGCCCCCGAGGTCCGCGTCAACGCCGTCGCCCCCGGCTTCGTGGACACCGACCTGAACGCGCACCTCACCGTGGAGGACCGCGAGAGGATCACCGGACAGATTCCCCTCGGCCGGTTCGCCGAACCGGAGGAGATCGCCGCAGCCGTGGTCTTCCTGGCCTCGCCCCGCGCCGCCTACATCACCGGGCAGACCCTCGTGGTGGACGGCGGGCTCACTATGTGGTAGCCTCAGGTGGTGCTGAACCCGCGGCGGTCGTAGGTGTAGAGTTTGCCGTTGGCCCGCAGGCGGACCGGATTGCGCCAGAGCAGGTAGACGGCCTTCAGGAACAACCCCACGCGCTTGCTGTCCAGCTTGCGCTCTTCGTCGCGGTGGACCAGGACCAGTTCACGCTGGTGCGGTCCCGGCTCCACCTCGATGTAGGGCTCGCCCTTGAACAGCTTCTGGGTGATGAGCATCTCCTTGACCCGCTGCAGGTCGTAGGACTTCTGCTTCTCCTTGGGATCGTAGACGAAGATGTCCAGGGCCCGCACCATCTCCTCTGTCAGCACCTCGTCGATCAGCCGGATGTCCTCGTAATAGGTGCGTATCTCCAGCGCCCGGTCGAAGCCCCGGTCGTTCTTCACCCGCTGGAACAGGGCGTAGCCGATGGTGTAGGGGGCGGGGCGGTTACACAGCTGGACACCCACGCTGGCCCACTCCCGGCTGGTCAGCACCTCGCGCAGCAGTTCGGCCTCGACGAAAGTGGCCCAGCCTTCGTTGATGATGTGGGTTCGCTGGATCAGGTCGAAGTATTCCGCCTCCTCGCGGATCATGGCCAGGATGTGCCGCTCCCACTCCTCCAGCGGGGCCCGCTCCTCCAGGGCGTAGATGAGGAGTCTGCGCCGCGCCGCCGGGTTGCGCTCGAAGGCGTTCACGGTGCGGGAGACGGTCAGCACGGCGTCCAGCAGCGGCTCAACACGCTCCCGGCCGTAGGTGGCCTCGTACTTCCGGATGGTTCGGGCGTGGAGCTCGGCCTCGTTGAGCATGTTCTTGTTGGACTTGCGGTACCAGTGGTTGTTCTTGAAGAAGTCCACGTGGCCGAAGACATGGGCGATGACCAGGACGTTCTGGAGGTAGGTGTTGCTGCCGCGCAGGAAGGCGTAGCTGGGATTCGTGTTCAGGACCAGCTCCAGGATGCTGAAGACCTCCTTGTTCTGCTGGAGGGTCAGCTCCTTGTAGGCCCCGCCCCAGTACCAGTGGATGAACCGGTTGGGCAGGCCCATGCTGGCCACCTCGGCCAGCTCGTCGCTGTCTGTGAGGCGGAAGACCACCGGGTCGAAGGAGAGGCCGCGCTCCCGGGCCAGCCCCTCGATGCGGTCAATGACGCCGCGATAGGGCTCCACGCCGCCGCTCACGTTCCTCGGCGAAAAACCTCAGGAATTCGGCCGCCGTCTTGCGGATGGCGTCGACGTCCACCAGGTTGCTGAACAGGACGCGGCCCCGCCGCCCCGCGGCCTCCTGCACGTACTCCGAAAAGCCGCCCACCCCGCGGCCGCCCGGGTTGACGTGCCCGTAGCAGACCAGGTCGAACCGCTCCAGGGCCTCGGCGAACCGGCGCTTGGCCAGATCAAAGTCGCCCGACGACGTCTCGCCGTCCGTGAAGAGGAACAGGAATTTGTCGTGCTCGGTGACGCCCTGGAGGAGCTGCACGGCCTTCTCAAACCCGGCGGAGATGTGGGTCCCGCCGCTGCTCTCGACGCAGAAAAACTCGTCGCGCGTCTTCTCCTCGGCCACATCCTGGAAGACGACGTACCGCCGGAGGTTGGTGGGGTAGCGGCGCTCCAGGTAGTGCCACAGCACGAAAATCGTCTTCCGCACCAGGGAGAGGTACTCCCCGCGCATGGAGCCGGAGATGTCCAGGACGTAGACCTCGACGGAGCGGTGGTTCCGGTAGTCGGTGGGATCCTCCACGAAGTACCAGCCGTCCTGGGCCAGCTCGACCTCGTAGTCGCCGACGCCCCGCTCCCGGAGATTGCGCTGCAAAGCGGCCAGCATCGTCTCCTCCAGGTTCAGGTCGGGACGCAGGCCGATGCGGTCGAGATCGTACAGTTCCGGAAGATCCAGCGCCTCCGCTTCCCCGCCGGTGGCGGCATCGGCAAAGACAGGCAGGTGGATCTCGTCCAGCAGCACCTCCTGGGCCAGGCGGACGAACTCGTCGAAGTCCAGCTCCACCTTCATCTCCTTGCCGTGGTGGTCCCCGCCCAGCAGCCCGCCCAGAACCTGCATCTCCTCCCCGCCGGCCTGGCCGCTCCCCCCGCCGGCCCCGGCGCCGCCGCCGCGGGCCAGCACCGCGCTCTCCTCCCCAAACTTCAACGTCGGCAGGTCCAGCGTGGCGATCTGGGTCTTCACCCGCCCGTCAACCACGAGCTCCTTCTGTTGGATGAGCTCGTTGAGATGCTGCTTGAGGTATTCGCGCAGGAGCGTGTCGTGTTTGTGCTGGGCGATGCGCCCCCGGTGGATGCGCATGGCGCGGGACGGGGGCACGGCTAGAAACTCCTCCCGATGACCTTGAACAGCGACCGGGCGCAGACGTCGCAGTAGCCGTACTCCTGGGTGGCGCTGCGGTACAGGACATCCAGCAGTTGCTGGCTCTTGCTGTCCAGCTCCTCGCTCTTCTCATAGAGCCGGAGGAGGTTCTTGATCTTGTTGAAGACGATCTCGTTGATCACCGGACGGAGGTGCTCGTTCTCCGTATAACGCATGCGGCGCAACTCATCCCTGCGCTCCAGCAGGACGTTCTCGAAGGCCACCCGCCCCTGCCGGCTGATCTGCCGCTTCTGGACCATAATCCCCTCGACCTCATCGACCAGTTCCTTCTCCCCGTTGGCCAGCGGCTCCCCGGCCACGTTGCGCGCGGCGGCGTCCAGATAGTTGAGGTAGAGGTTCTGGGCATAGTCGTAAAAGTGCCCGGGCACGATCTCCTCGACGATGAGATCGATCTTCCTGTTGATGAACTCGACCTTCGTCTCCTCGAACTGCTTGAGCAGTTCTTTCACGTTCAGGTCCTTGAAGGACTGGTGCTCGAAGGTCCGTTCCACGGCCGCGGCGATCGTGTCCAGGTCCAGGCAGCGGTCGGCCAGGGTGTAGGCGTAGGAGAAGGCGTCCTCGAAGAACCGCGGGGACAGTCCGCGCAGCCCCTGGGACTCCTCGCGGGTCTTCAGGGCATAGCGCGCGGCGAGTTCGTAGACGTCCTCCGGGACGTGTTTGTCTTCTCCGCGGATGCGGTTGGCCCGGCTGATCAGGGCCTTGTAGATCTTCTTCTCGCCCTCCAGATCGGTGTTGTAGGGGAAGTCGATCTTGTGGATGCGGCCGCGCAGCGGCTCCATGATGTCCTCGGAGACGAAGACCGTGTACTCCGGGTAGTTGCTGTGCCCGATCACCACCTCGTCCACGTGCACGGTGGGAAAGCTGGCCAGGTCGATGCGCTTGCTCTGGATGAGCTCCAACAGCAGGGAGAGGAGCTGGCGGCGGCTCTTGAAGACCTCCGTCCAGTCCAGGATGCCGCGGTTGGCCCAGATGATCTTTCCCTCGAAATCGTAGGCCGCGGGATCGTAGGTGGACCCCCGCTCCTTGAGCATGGCGAAATTGATGTTGCCGACGAAGTTGGTGATGTCCTCGCGCCGCAGGTCGGTGGGGGTGTGCTTGGCCACGCCGATCTTGTCCCGGGCCGAGATGTAGATCCGGGTGATGGGGACCGCGCGCCACGTGCCGTGGCGGGCGATGATCCGGTCACACACCGGACAGGGCACGGCCTCCTCGTGCCAGAAGATGCCGTGGTCTTCGCGCACCTCCGGCGGCACCAGGTCGAAGGGGTGCTGGTGGAAGGGACAGCCCTCTACCGCGTACAGCGCGCCGCTCGCCGTGTGGGAGTATTCCTCCAGCTTGCGCTTCAGCCGGTCCACGGTCATGGACTTGCCCGAGCCCTGCGGACCGACCAGGAGGAGCAGCCGCCGTTCCATGGACATCGAGTACGCCCGGAAGTAGGCCACGATGTCGTCAAGCTGCTTCTCCATGCCGTAGACGCCCTCGAAGACGCGGTCCCGGCCGTAGTGTTCGATCATGTCGGAGATGTAGTGGTGCGTGGTCCGGCGGAGGCGGCGGTCGTGTCGCGACTCCTGGAGGTAGTCGGCAACGGTGTGCATCTCAGCCCCTGGTATCCCTCCAGACGACGACGACCGGATTGCTGGTTCTCATGCCCACCCTCCCGCCCGGCCAGTCGGGCGAGAAACGCAGAAACCCGGCCGACAGGCTTCCGCCGGGTTCCGCGACGACACGAGCGTGCGCCTGATTGCCTGGGGCGCGTGGTCGCATGGAATACGCTCCGTCTGGCCCGTCCCGGGGGACGGGACTGAGTCCGAGTATGCGCCGGATGATGACAAACCTGTCACGGCGGCGCGTCAGACCGCCGGATATTGCTGGTGAGTATACGGCGGGCCTTCCCCGCTGTCAAACCGTACGAGAGGACCAGAGGGGCCGGACGGGCGGCCTACGAAGCGTGGTCCGGGGTCAAGGCGGCCGGCGACGCCGCGACGTGCACAGCGTCGGCCAAACGCCGACTGAGGTCCTGCTCCGCGCCCTCGGTGCGCACCCGCAGGCCGCCGTCGGCGGCGACCTGCAGCACGCGCACTTCGGTCCCCGGAAGCAACCCCGCCCCGGCCAGATCGCGCAGGACCTCCGGATTGCGGTCGCTCACGCGCACGATGGTGCCGCCCTGCCCCGCCCGCAGGTCGGAGAGGAGGGGATAGTGCGCCTCGGCCACCGTCCCGTCGCGGCCGGGGATGGGATCGCCGTGGGGATCGTGGGTCGGCTCCCCCAGGGAGGCGGCGATCCGCTCTTCCAACTCCTCGGAGAGGACATGTTCCAGGCGGTCCGCTTCCTGGTGGACGCGCTCCAGGCTGACCCCGAGCGCCTGGGACAGGTAGAGCTCCAGCAGCCGGTGATGGCGGATGACCTCCAGGGCCACCTTCTCCCCCGTCGCCGTCAGCACCACGCCGCGGTACGGCGCGTGCTCGACCAGGCGGAGCTGGGCCAGCTTCTTGATCATGTTGGAGGCGGACGCGGGGGAGACCGCCATCTCCGCGGCCAGGGCATTGGTGGTGACCCCCGCCTCCTTCCGCTGGAGCCGGTAGATCGTCTTGAGGTAGTCCTCGACGGAACGGGTGAGCATCGTCAGGCCGCCACGAACAACCCGGTCAGATACATCACCAGCAGACCCGCCCCGAACCCGGCGAGCTGATACCCGAAAGCCGGACGGCGCCCTTCGGCGACCATCATCCTGACGATCTCGTAGACGACCTGGAAGATCGCGCCCGCGCCGAGGGCCAGGAACAGCACGGCCAGCACCGGCGAATAGCTCAGGCCGCCGACCCAGGTCCCCAGGATCGTGGGCAGGCCGGCCAGCGCGCCCAGCCCGGTCAGCCGTCCCAGCGTCACGTGGTCGCGGGCGATGGGCGCGACGATGGCCAGCCCTTCGGTGGTATTGTGGACGGCGAACCCGATGACGAGGAAGGTGCCCAGCGCCACCTTGCCCAGACTGTAGGCCGCGCCGATGGCCAGCCCCTCCCCGAGGTTGTGCAGGCCGATCCCCAGGGCGACGAGGAGGGCCAGGGCGAAGCGCCGACGGACGCCCTCGGCCTGCACCAGGCGCCGGCTGACCCAGACCAGGAACAGCGCCGCGGCGAGGATCCCCAGCAGGACGAGGGCCGGCCCCTGGAAGGCCGGCGGGAGGCCGCCCGCGGCCTCGAGCGCATCCTCCAGCGCGTCCACGCCAAGAAACAGCAGCAACCCGGCGGTCAGCGCCAGGAAGAAGGACACCCACCGCTGGTCCAGGTCCCGGATGAAGGGCAGCCACAGCAGGCCGAGGAAGACCGGGATAACCCCCACATAGACGCCGAGGAGCGTGAAGGTGAGCAGGTAGCGGGGGTCCACGCGCGGACTGGCCGTCGCCACTTCCACAGTGTGCTCGAACGCCACGCCGGTGGAGGTGAGCAGCTTCAGATGGTGGGCTTCTCCTTCCACCCAGGGATAGGCCAGGGTGATGGTGGCCCTGCCCAGCCGCGGCACCGTGGCTCCGGGGACGATGGTGAACTGCCAGTACGCCCCGTCCACGAGGACCTGGGCGATGGTGACCGGCTGCGGCCCGCCGTTGGTCACATGGACCACCATCTGCCCCGGGCTGAGCGCGACCCGAGCGACGGTCAGTTCTTCGACGGGCGGGAAAGCGGCCTGGAACACTCCCAGCGGCCCGACCCGCAACAGCACGATGACCAGGACGGCGAGGAGGATCAGCGGCAGGACCGCCCAGATCAGGGTCGCCTGCCGTCTAGACGACGCCATCGTCGGTCACCTCGAACATCCCCATCCAGCCGAGCTCGGTGAACTCCGTCTGGTGGGCGTGGAACATGAACCGGCCGGCGAAGGGGAAGCGCATCTCGAGGATGGCGCGTTCGGCCTGGCACAGCATGATGGTGTCCGTGAACTCCGTGGGCCGCAGCTGCGTGCCGGTGCGGTAGACGTGGAAGAAGTTGCCGTGGATATGGATGGAGTTGACGGGGTCGAACTCTGTGACGTTGACCAGGTAGATGCGCACCAGTTCGTTGCGCTTCACCGGGATGGGGTGTCTGGCGTAGTAGAAGGCTGCGGTGTTGACCGCATAGACCTCGTTCTCGTCGTCAAAGTTGGTGTCGAAGGCGTTCATCATCATGACCAGCTCCCGCGCCGGCGGTCGGCCCCGCTTGGGATCGACGATGAACGTGCCGTAGAGGCCCTTGTGGATGTGGCGCTTGAGGGGCAGGGAATGGCAGTGGTACAGATGGAGGCCGAAGGGGGAGGCCTCGAACTCGTAGGTGAAGGTCTCCCCCGGAAGGACGTCGCCCTTCCCGATGCCCGGCACCCCGTCCATCTCCGCCTTGTGGAACCCGTGAAAGTGCAGCGTGTGGGGATGCCGGCTGGCGTTGATCAGCTTGACGCGCATCAGATCCCCCTCCCTGGCCCGGAGGGTCGGGCCGGGGACCGCGCCGTTGAACACCCAGGCGGGGAAGAAGATCCCGGGGGCGATCTCGATCTCCCGCTCCGAGGCGACGATGGTGTACTCGCGGAGGGTGCGGCCGTCGGGCAACGTAGTGACCTTGCCCCAGTCGAACCGGGTCAGGTACTGCATCGGGTCGAAGCCCAGCCGCCTGAGGTCCACCTCGCCCACCGTGGCGTTGCCGCCGTGGACCGACAGGTGGGGTGGAGCGGCCACCGCCGCGGGAGACCTTCCCATCCGGCCGGCGGCAAGGACACCCAGCAGTCCGGCCGTACCCCTCAGCAGAAAGCCTCGTCTGGTCAGCGCCACTTTAGCCCCGTCTAAATTAGCCTTGGCTAAAATCTACTCCAGGCTTTAGGCGGCAGTCAAGGCCGTAGGACGGGGTTTAGGCGGGGAGGATCCGAGAGCTTTCGGCGGTCGGGGGCGGTCGGTCGGGTCCCAGCCGGCCGGGGTCAGGTCGGCCGGGGTCGGGCGGGCTGAGATCCGGCCGGTCACAGACCGGACAGGGACGTTCGCAGGGCTCGACATGGATCGTGATGTCCGTCGCTGGCAAAGCCTCCTCGACGTGGCGCTCGAGGTCGTCGCAGAGGGCGTGGGCTTCCCCCACGCGGAGGACGCGGTGCAGCACCAGGTGCAGGTCCAGGAAGCGCCGCGGGCCCACTTTCCGGGCGCGCAGGGCGTGGTATTCGACGATCTCTCCGCGGTGCTCGTCCAGGATGCGTCGGACGGCCGCCTCTTCGCCCGGAGGAAGGCTGGTGTCCATCAACCCGCCGACCGCCTGCAGGAAGACCGTACCGCCCATCCGCAGCACGTGCAGGGAGACCGCCACGGCGACCGCGGCGTCGACCCGCGGCTGCCGGAAGAACCAGCTGAGGCCGAGCCCGACGAAGACGCCGATCGATGTCAGCACGTCGGCCAGCAGGTGTCGGGCGTCCGCCTCCAGGGCGGCGGATTCGACCACCCTTGAGACCTTCAGCAGGAAGCGCGCGGTCAGGTAGTTGGCCGTCGTCGCGGCGGCCAGCACGGCCAGTCCCCAGTCGAGGTGGCGCAGCGGCAGGGGGCTCAGAAGGCGGAGGACGGCCGTCACCAGGACCCAGCCCCCGGCCAGGATGATCATCGCTCCTTCCGTGGCCCCGCTGAGATACTCGGCTTTCCCGTGGCCGTATTGATGGGCCGCATCGGGCGGCCGGGCGGCCACGATGAGGCTGAGCAGGGCGACGTTGGCCGCCACCACATTGACGACGGATTCGGCCGCATCGGACAGAATGGCCATGGATCCGGTCAGCAGGTAGGCGCCGAACTTGAACAGCAGGATGGCGACGCCGGCGCTCACCGAGACCAGCGCCGCCCTGACTTGCGGCACACCCATGGGCCCGGCCGCTGGGTTGGTGACGGGCTCCTCCCGAACGCGCATCGGTACGAGTCTACCACCGGGAGGGGGGTGCGGCCGTCCCTGCCGGACCGCCGCGAGGAATTCCCCCCGCGGGCGCGAACGAGCACCCCAGCATGCGACGCCTGCTGGCCTGGCTGCTGGCCGTTGTCCTGCTGGCTGTGGTCGTCGCCGGCGGAGCGGGCACCTATCTGATCATCCGCGCCTTCCCGCGCACGGAGGGTCTCCTGGCCGTCCCCGGCCTGGAGGAGCCGGTGGAAGTCCTCCGGGACCGCTGGGGTGTTCCGCACCTTGTTGCCCGCAATGCCTACGACCTGTTCTTCGCCCAGGGGTTCGTGCACGCGCAGGACCGGCTCTGGCAGATGGAGTTCAACCGGCGCGTCGCCTCCGGTCGGCTCTCGGAGATCTTCGGGGCCACGACGCTGTCCACCGACCGCTTCCTCCGCACCGTCGGGCTGCGCCGCGCGGCGGAGGCGGAGTGGCCGATCCAGGACGAGGAGGCCAGGGCCGCCGCCCGGGCCTACGCCGACGGCGTCAACGCCTTCCTCAGGCTGGCCGGCTCCCGGCTTCCGGTGGAGTTCACGCTGCTGCGTTTCCGGCCGGACCCCTGGACGCCGGTCGATTCGCTGGCCTTCGCAAAGCTGATGGCCTGGGTCCTGTCGGGGAACTGGGAGTCCGAGATCCTCCGCGCCCACCTCGCGGCCCGCTTCGGTCCCGACGGCATGCGGGCGCTGATGCCGCCGTACCCTGCGAATCATCCCGTCATTGTCCCCCGCACCGACTTCGCCGACTTCCGCTCGCCGGCCGTCCTGCGCCTGCTTGAGGCCGCCCCGTCGCGCCGCGGCGTGGGGAGCAACAACTGGGTCGTCTCCTCCGCCCGCACCGACACCGGGGCCCCCCTGCTGGCCAACGATCCGCACCTGGAAGCGGGGATGCCCTCCATCTGGTACGAGATGCACCTGCAGGGCGGCGGGTTCAATGTCATCGGCGCCACCTTCCCCGGCACGCCGGGCGTCGTCATCGGCCACAACGAGCACATCGCCTGGGGCGTCACCAACGCGGGGCCGGACGTCCAGGATCTCTACATCGAGCGCTTCCATCCTGCCGATCCGACGCGGTACCTGTTTCGCGGCCGGTGGGAACGGGCCGCGGTGGTCGAGGAGCGCATCGTGGTCCGGGGCCGGCGGGAACCGGAGGTGTTGACCGTCCGCATCACCCGCCACGGTCCCGTCCTCAACGCCGTCGTGGAAGGATTGCCGTCGTTTCTGGCCCTGCGCTGGACGGCGCTGACGCCGGGGAAGATCCTCTCCTCCCTGGGCAGGCTGAACCGGGCCCGCAACTGGCGGGAGTTCCGGGAGGCCCTGCGCGACTGGACGGTCCCCGCGCAGAACTTCGTCTACGCGGACCGGGAGGGCAACATCGGCTACCAGCTGCCCGGCCGCATCCCCCTCCGGGCCCGGGGCGACGGCCTGCTGCCCGTCCCCGGATGGACCGGCGAGTACGAGTGGGTCGGCGAGATCCCCTTCGACCGGCTGCCGTCGTGGTTCAATCCCGAACGCGGATACCTCGTCACGGCCAACAACCGGATCGTACCGCCGTCGTACCGGTATCTCCTGGGATTGGAGTGGGATCCCGGATTCCGCGCGCAGCGCATCGAAGCGATGCTGCGGGAGAAACCCAGGCTCGGCCTGCCGGATTTCCAGCGCATCCAGAACGACCTCCTCTCGCTTCCGGGCCAGGCCATGGTCCGCGCGCTGGGCACGGTGCGTGTGACGACGGAACCGGGGGCCTGGATGCTGGCGGAACTGCGGGGATGGGACGGCGTGCTCAGCCCGGACAGCCGGGCGGCGGCGATCTACGAGGCGGTGCGGGTGACGCTGCCCCGCCTGCTGTTCGCCGATGTGCTCGGCCCCGACCTCTTCAAACGGTACCTGGACCGGTCGGATGCCTGGATGCTGGCGGTGACCCGCCTGCTCAACGATCCCGCCTCGCCGTGGTGGGCGCCGCGGGGTCGGGACGCCGTCGTGGTGCAGGCGTTGGAGGAAGCGTACGACATCCTGCGCCACCGGCTGGGCAGCGATCGGACGACCTGGACGTGGGGGCGCCTGCACGTGATGCGCTTCGAGCATCCCATGGGCCGGGTGCGGGCGCTGTCCTGGATCTTCAACGCCACAGCGCCCCCCACGGGGGGCGACCTCTACACCGTGAACAACGGCGGGTTCGACGCCACGACCTTCCGGCAGGTGGTGGTCGCCTCGTACCGACAGATCGTCGACCTCGCCGACTTCGACCGCTCCGTCGCCATTCACACCACGGGACAGAGCGGGCTCCCCTTCCACAGGCACTACAAAGACTTCGTCCCCCTGTGGGCCCGGGGACAGTACCATCCCCTGGTGTTCTCGCGGACGCGGATCGAGGCCGAAGTGGCGGGTCGACTCACCCTCCGTCCTCCCTGATCGACCGGAATACCGGCGCGGCCCGATTCCCCTCCGGGCCGGCACCGCGCTACGCTGGGGCCATCGGCAACGTCCCGCGGCGTCCAGGAGTTGTACCCGACCGCGGAGAAGGGGGACCCGTCCATGCGCCGGTTGCGCAGCGCGGCCGTTCTCGGTTCGGGCGTCATGGGCGCGGCGATCGCCGCGCACCTGGCCAACGCCGGCGTGTCCGTCCTCCTGCTGGACATCGTCCCCACAGAGCTGACGGAGGAGGAGCGCCGACGCGGGCTGAGCCTGGACGATCCCGGGGTCCGCAACCGCCTCGCCGCCGCGGGCAAGGAGCGCGCGCTGCGGAGTTCCCCCGCCGCGTTCTTCACCCCGGCCCGGGCCAGCCTGGTCACGGTGGGCAACTTCGAAGACCACCTCCGGGACATCGCCGGCTGCGACTGGGTGATCGAAGCGGTGGTCGAGGATCTGGCAATCAAGCAGCAGCTGCTGGAGCGCGTCGAGCGGCACTGGCGGGAGGGGACCGTGGTCAGCACGAACACCTCGGGTCTGCCCGTGGCCCAGATCGCCGCGGGACGCTCGGCGGCCTTTCAGCGGCACTTCCTGGGCACGCATTTCTTCAACCCCCCGCGGTACCTGAAACTGCTCGAGGTCATCCCGCTGCCCCAGACCGACCCGGCGCTGGCGGCCACCGTCACGGCGTGGGGAGAGCGCCAGCTGGGGAAGGGCGTGGTCTACGCCCACGACCGCCCCAACTTCATCGCCAACCGGATCGGGACCTACGGCTTCCGCAAGGCCGTGCAGCTCATGCTCGAACTCGGCCTGACCGTCGAAGAGGTGGACGAACTCACCGGCCCGCTGATCGGCCGGCCGCGCAGCGCCACCTTCCGCACCACCGATCTGGTCGGGCTGGACACCGTCATCCACGTCTCGGAGAACGCCTACCGCAACCTGCCCGACGACCCGGAGCGCGATATCTTCCTCGTGCCGCCGCTGTTCCACGAGATGGCCCGACGCGGCTGGCTGGGCGAGAAGAGCGGCGGCGGCTTCTACCGACGGGTGGACGGCGAGATCTACGCCCTCGACTACACCACGATGGAGTACCGGCCCCGCCGGAAGCCTCAGCTGGCCGGCGTGGAGAGCGCGCGGATGATCGAGGATCCCGCCAGGCGGCTGCGCCAGCTCCTTTCCCTGCCGGATAAGGCGGGGCAGTTCCTCTGGAAGCTTACCAGCAGCATCCTGGCCTACGCGGCGCGACGCGTCCCCGAGATCGCCGACGACATCGTCAACGTGGACCGGGCGATGCGCTGGGGCTTTGCCTGGGATCTGGGGCCCTTCGAGACGTGGGACCTGCTCGGCGTCGGCGAGATCGCCACGCGGCTGCGGGACGAGGGCCGCGACCTCCCGCCGCTCGTCCAGGAGGTGCTGTCGCAGGGCGACGGCGTCTTCTACCGCACACGGAACGGGACCCGGGAGTACTACGACCTCGCCCTGCAGTCCTATCGACCGGTCCCCGAACGGGCCCACGTCCTCTCGCTCTCCACACTCGTGGCCGGCGGGCGCACCGTCCACAGAAACCCCGGGGCCAGCCTGATCGATCTCGGCGACGGCATCGCCTGCCTGGAGTTCCACTCCAAGGTCAACGTCATCGGCGAAGACACGCTGCGGATGTTGCAGACGGCCCTGGACGAGGTGCGGCGCAACTTCGACGGTCTGGTCATCGGCAACCAGGGCCAGGAGTTCTCCGCCGGCGCCAACCTGATGCTCATGCTGCTCGAGGCGCAGGAGGGGAACTGGGACGACATCGCCGCTGCGATCCGCATCGGCCAGCGGTTGCATGAGGCCATCCGCTACTTCGAAAAGCCGGTGGTGGCGGCGCCCTTCAACCGGGCGCTGGCCGGCGGATGTGAGATCTGCCTGCACTGCGCCCGGGTCCAGGCCGCGGCGGAAACCTACATGGGCCTGGTGGAGACCGCCATGGGCCTCATTCCCGCCTGGGGCGGCACCACGGAGATGGTGCGCCGGGCGGTCTCCCGTCTGCCCGCCGGCGTCGACGCCGACCTGTTCCCGATGGTCCGCTTCGCCTTTGAGACCATCGCCCTGGCCAAGGTCTCCACCTCCGCGGAGGAAGCCTTCGCCCTGGGCTATCTGCGCGAGGGTGACGGGATCACCATGAACGGCGACCACCTCCTTCACGACGCCAAAGAGGTGTGCCTGTCCCTGGTTCGCACGGGATACCGGCCGCCGCTGCGCCAGACCTTCAGGGTCGTCGGGGAACGCGGCCTGGCGGCCATCGAAACCTACCTGTACCTGATGCGCACCGCCGGCCAGATCAGCGACCACGACGCCCACGTCGGGCGGCGATTGGCCTACGTGGTCTGTGGGGGCCGCGTCCCCTACGGTACCGAGGTGTCGGAAGCGTACATGCACGATCTGGAGCGTGAGGCGTTCATCGGCCTGCTGGGGCATCCCCGCACCCAGGAGCGGATCCGTCACTTCCTGCAGACGGGCCGCCCCCTTCGCAACTGAACCCTCTCCCCGGCCCTCGCGCGGGCCGAGGCGGCGACCACGATGAGCGGGCATCGCACCGGCGCCGTGACGTTGTTCTTCAAGGCCGTCGCCTTCGCTCTGGGGCGATAGCGGAGGGGTTAGAATAACGGCAGGAAGTCTCGGATCCAGGAGGCCGACACGGCGAATCCCGTTCCAGCCATCCTTCGTCTCAGCCACACCCCGCAGGAGGTGCCCTCATGCGACAGGCGGTCATCGTATCCGCGGTGCGAACGGCCGTGGGGAAAGCGCCGCGGGGCACGCTCAAGGACACCCGCCCCGACGAAATGGCCGCGGCGGCCGTCGCCGAGGCGGTCCGCCGCGTCCGGGGGCTGGAGCCGGCCCAGGTGGACGACGTCATCCTGGGCTGCGCCCTGCCGGAGGCGGAGCAGGGACTGAATGTGGCGCGCATCGCGGCGCTGCGCGCCGGCCTTCCCCACACCGTGCCCGGGCAGACCGTGAACCGGTTCTGCTCCTCGGGATTGCAGGCCATCGCCATTGCGGCCGAACACATCATGGCCGGCTTCGCCGACGTCGTCGTCGCCGGCGGGACGGAGAGCATGAGCCTGATGCCGGGGCAGACCGGCCACACCTTCGCCCCGAACCCGCACCTGGTGGAGCATTGGCCCGAAGTGTTCACCTCTATGGGGCTGACGGCGGAGAACGTGGCGCGGCAGTTCGGCATCAGCCGCGAGGACCAGGACGCCTACGCCCTGCGCAGCCACCTCCGCGCGGCGGAAGCCATCCGCGGCGCGCGGTTCGCCGACGAGATCGTGCCCCTGGTGGTGAAGCGGTGGGAGTCCGACGGCGAAGGACGCCCCAGGGCCCAGGAGATCGTCTTCCAGACCGACGAAGGCGTGCGCTTCGACACCTCCCTCGAGGCGCTGGCCAAGCTCAAACCGGTCTTCGCCAGGGAGGGCACGGTCACGGCCGGCAACTCCTCGCAGACCAGCGACGGGGCGGCGGCGGTGGTCGTCATGTCGGACGAACGGGCCAGCCGGCTAGGACTCGAGCCGCTGGGAGTCTTCCGCTCCTTCGCCGTCGCCGGTGTGCCGCCGGAGATCATGGGCATCGGCCCGGTGGAAGCGGTGCCCAAGGCCCTCAGGCTGGCCGGTCTGAAACTGGACGACGTCGATCTGATCGAGCTGAACGAGGCCTTCGCCGCGCAGACCCTCGCCGTGATCCGACAGCTGGGTCTCGACGAGGAAAAGGTCAACGTCAACGGCGGGGCGATCGCCCTCGGCCATCCCCTGGGATGCACGGGGGCGAAGCTGACGGCAACCCTGCTCTACGAGATGGCCCGCCGCCGCAGCCGCTACGGCCTGGTCACGATGTGCATCGGTGGCGGGATGGGCGCCGCGGGCGTCTTCGAACGGCCCCACTGACTCTGACATCCGGAGGAGGCGCGAGATGGACGCGAAGGCAGTCACCGCCCCCGTCGCGGGCGGAGGGTTCCTGATCGGGGAGACGGCTCCGGCCGAGGTGTTCACGCCGGAGGATCTGAACGAAGAGCAGCGGATGGTCCGCCAGAGCGTCCGGGAGTTCGCCGAGCGGGAGCTGGTGCCCAACCTCAACCGCCTCGAGGAGAAGGACTGGGACCTGACGCGCCGCCTGTTCCGCACCCTGGGCGAGATGGGCATCCTCGGCATCGAGGTGCCCGCGGCCTACGGCGGCTCGGAACTGGACAAGATCACCGCCACCGTCGTGGCGGAAGAACTTTCCTACGGCTCCTTCGGCGTCAGCTACGGCGCACACACCGGGATCGGCATGGAGCCCATCATCTTCTTTGGCACCGACCTGCAGCGTCAGCGCTACCTGCCGAAGATGATCCGCGCCGAGCTGATCGGCGCCTACGCCCTCACCGAGCCCACCGCCGGTTCGGACGCCATGTCCATCCGCACCAGAGCCGTCCGGGCGCCGGACGGCGGCTGGATCCTAAACGGCACGAAGCAGTTCATCACCAACGCCGCGTTTGCCGACATCTTCACCGTCTTCGCCAAGGTGGACGGCGAGCACCACACCGCCTTCCTGGTGGAGCGCGGCTCCCCCGGCTTCACGGTCGGCGAGGAGGAGCACAAGATGGGCATCCGCGGCTCCTCCACGGCCTCGCTCTTCCTGGAGAACGTGCACCTACCCCCCGACCACCTCCTGGGCGAGGTGGGGCAGGGCTTCAAGATCGCGATGAACATCCTGAACATGGGCCGCTTCAAGCTGGCCGCGGCGCTGGTCGGGGCCTGCCGCCATATCCTGCCCCAGGCCGTGGCCTACGCCGTGGAGCGGCAGCAGTTCGGCCGATCGCTGAGTTCCTTCGGGCTGATCAAGGCCAAGATCGCGGAGATGGCCATCCGCACCTACGTCGCCGAGTCCATGGTCTACCGCACCGCGGGGCTGATCAACAACGCCCTGGGCGGTGTCCACGGCGATCCTCAGGAAGCGATGCGCGCCCTGGAAGAGTACGCCGTGGAGTGCGCCGTCAACAAGGTGTTCGCCTCGGAGGTCTTGGACTTCGTCACCGACGAGACCGTCCAGATCTTCGGCGGCTACGGCTTCATCGAGGAGTACCCGGCGGCCCGGGCCTATCGCGACGCCCGCATCAACCGCCTCTTCGAAGGAACCAGCGAGATCAACCGCCTGCTCACCACCGGCATGCTGCTGCGCCGGGCGCAGCGCGGCCGGCTGGGGCTGATCCCGGCGGCGATGGCCGTGGCCCAGGAACTCACGGCCCCGGCCCTGGGCGAGTCTTTGGAGACGGGACTGCTGGCGGAGGAACGGCGTCTGGTGGCCATGGTGAAAAAGGCCGCGCTGTTCGCCGCCGGGGCGGCGGTGCAGAAGTACCTGGAGGCGATCGAGGAGCAACAGGAAGTGCTGGCGGCGATCGCCGACATGGTCATCGAAACCTTCGCCATGGAGAGCGGGCTGCTGCGCGCCCTGAAGGCGGTGCAGCGGGACGGCGAGGCGGCGGCGGCCACCAAGATGGCCATGATCCAAACCTACATCAACGATGCGATCCCGCGGGTGGACGCCTGGGCGAAGACGGTCCTGGCCGCGGTCGAGGAAGGGGACACCCTGCGCACCGCCCTGGCCGGCCTGCGGCGGTTCCTGCGCCACACGCCGGTGAACACCGTGACCCTGCGCCGGCAGATCGCCGACCGTCAGATCAGCGCGGGGCAGTACGTGAGCTGACCATGGCCACCCTGATCGAGCACCGGCCCTGGCTGCGCTTCTACGAACCGGGCGTACCCCACACGCTGCAGTACCCGTCCCTCCCGGTGCCTGCCCTGCTGGACGAGTCGGCGGCGCGCTTCCCCGACCACAGCGCGGTGGTCTTTTTCGGCGCGCGCCTGTCCTACCGCACGCTGGACCGCCTCACCCGGCGGTTCGCCGCGGCCCTGGGGCGGCTGGGAGTGGCCCCCGGCGACCGGGTGGCGCTGCACCTGCCCAACAGCCCCCAGTTCCTGATCGCATACTACGGCGCGCTGCGGGCCGGGGCCGTGGTCGTCCCCTTCAACCCGCTCTACGTGGAGCGGGAGATCGAACATCAACTGTCCGACAGCGGGGCGGAGGTCTCCGTGACCTTGGACCTCTTCTACCCGCGGATTGCCGCCGTCCGTCAGCGGACCCGGGTGCGCGAGATTGTCGTCACCGCGATCAACGACTTCTTCCCCCTGCACCTCCGCCTGCTGTATCCGCTCAAGGCGCGGCGCGAGGGGCAGCTGGTGCCCGTTCCCAGGGCGAAAGACATCCACCGCCTGACCGACCTGCTCGCGTCGGATGCGGAGACGACGCCCCGATTCCCCGCCGTCGATCCGGGATCGACGGCGGTGCTGCTGTATACCGGCGGGACGACCGGCATCCCCAAGGGCGCCGTGCTCACCCACCGGAACCTGGTGTGTAACGTCCTGCAGTGTCGGGCCTGGTTCACGGGGCTGCGTCCCGGCCAGGATACCGTCGTGGCGATCATCCCCTTCTTCCACTCCTATGGGATGACCTCGGCGATGAACTTCTCCGTGGCCACAGGGTCCCGTCTGGTCCCCCTGCCGCGATTCCAGCTGGAGCTGGCGCTGGAGGCCATCGACCGCTACCGCCCCCAGATCTTCCCGGGCGTGCCCACGCTGTACACGGCCATCATCAACGCGCCCGAGATCGGCCGCCACGACCTGCGCTCCATCCGGGCCTGCATCTCCGGCGCGGCCGCGCTTCCCCTGGAGGTCCAGTCGCGCTTTGAGGCCCTGACCGGCGGCCGGCTGGTCGAGGGCTACGGGTTGACCGAGGCGTCGCCCGTCACGCACGCCAACCCGATCCAGGGGACGCGGAAGACCGGCAGCATCGGGATCCCCTTCCCGGACACGGACGCCCGCATCGTCGACCTGGAGACCGGGACCCGCACGCTGGACCCGGGGGAGGTGGGCGAACTGGTCGTCAGCGGACCCCAGGTGATGCGGGAGTACTGGAACCGACCCGATGAAACCGCCCTCGTCCTGCGCGGGGGCTGGCTGTACACCGGCGATATGGCCCGGATGGACGAGGACGGGTTCTTCTACATCGTGGACCGCAAGAAGGAGATGATCATCACCGGCGGGCTCAACGTCTTCCCCCGCGAGGTGGAAGAGGCACTGTACGCGCATCCCGCGGTCCTGGAGGCGGCCGCGGTCGGTATTCCCGAGCCCTATCGGGGCGAAGTGGTGAAGGCCTACGTGGTACGCAAGCCCGGCGTCCAGGTCACCGCAGACGAGATCGTCGAGCACTGCAAGAAGCTTCTGGCGCCCTTTAAGGTGCCCAAGGTGGTGGAGTTCCGGGAGGCGCTGCCCAAGTCGATGGTCGGGAAGATCCTCCGCCGCGTGCTCCTGGAGGAGGAACGCGCCAAAGCGGGCAGGTGACGCCGGAAAACCCCGGCCGCGCCCCGCCGGGCTCGCCCGGCGGGGCGCGGGGGTCAGCCGGAGGGGGTCCCGATGCCGGCCACCTGCCGGGCAAACCGCTTGTACCGCTCCAGATCCGCGTCCCCCAGGATGGTCAGCTTCTGGGCCTCCAGCGACCCCTCGGCGTGGATGGCCAGCACCTCGAGGTAGCCGCCCAGGTCGGAGGCCGTCAGGTCGCGGACCAGGTTCATCGCCCGCAGCCGCTCCTCCGCGCCGACCGTCCCCACCAGGTAACGCTCCATGACCGCGCGCGTCTCCGGCGCGTTCCAATCCTCCTCCACCGGCGCCGTGACGACCAGCCCGCCGGCGATATCCTGCACCGCGCGCACCGCATCGTGGTAGTGCACGGCGAAGTGGTGCTTGGCGGCGTTCGTATAGGCGACGTGGGGCACGGCGATCCCTTCCTTGACCTGGCACTCCGCGGCGGCGGCGCGGGTCAGCCCCCGAACCGTCTCCAGGTACATGACGAGCGACACGAGTTTGTCCCGCACGTGTCCGGCCCCGGCGATGCCGTTGTAGTCGGCGAGCAGGGCGGAGACGCCGATCAAAAGCTCCAGCAGCGGCGGTTTGTAGCTCACCGCGGTGAAGCGGTGGAACTCGACGAAGGTCCGGGCCAACAGACCCGCCGCCTGCCATTCGCCGAGCAAGAAGACCCGCTCCATCGGGACGAAGACGTCCTCGAACACGGTCAGCGACTCCACCGTCTTGTAACGCGCGCTGAGCGGGTGGTCGAACCGGCTGGTCGCCGCGAACCCGCGCGGACTGGCCAGCATCCTCACCCCACGGGTGGCGGCCGGCACGGCGAAGGCCACCGCCCAGGGGGTGTCGTCCTCCGTCAGGGCCCGCGTCGGCAGGACGATGATCTCGTCGGCGTAGACGGCGTTCGTGGTGTGGGCCTTGGCTCCGCGGACGACGATGCCGTCGGGGCGGCGCTCTACGACGTGCACGTAGGTGTCGGGCTGGCGCTGCTCGTGCGGCCGCAGGCTCCGGTCGCCCTTGACATCGGTCTGGGCCACGGCCATGGCCAGATCGTGGTCCCGGCAGTAGCGGTAGAACTCCTGGACACGCTGCAGGTAGCCGGTCCCGGCCCGGCGGTCGACCTGCGCCGCCACGATCATCAGGGCAAAGAGCGCGTCGGTGCCGATTTCCTTCACCAGGGGCACGAAGGAGTTGCCGACCCGCGTCACAGTCTCGATGAGCTCATTGCGCCGGCGGAGATCCTCGGCGGTGCGCGGGATATGGAAGTAGCGGCTGTAGGGAGCGCCCGCTCCCTCTTCAACCACGACGAGCGGGCGGTAGGCCGGATCCTCGGCCAGGTGATAGTCCAGCGCGGTGTGAGCGGCGCCGCGGCTCAGCGCCGGATGGGTCGTGACGTCGTCCACCTTCCGTCCCCGGTAGTAGACTTCCCGGTGATCCCGCAGACCTGCGCGGTAGGCTTCAGGGGTGCGCAGCATCGCCCCGCCTCCTCCCTCCGGCATGTAGGAGCAGACTTCGGCTCCCCGGTGCCGGGCTCCCGCGGCGCGGACAGAGGACAGCGTGCGCGGCCGGCTCCGTGTGCGGCCGGTCAGGCGAACAGGCGCAGCAGCGGGCGCACGTCGGCGTCGGCCAGCTCCTGGGGCCAGATCGGCGCGCGCCTGAAGGCCTTCTTGTTCCGGGGGTTCCGGTAGATGATGCCGAGCGGCAACCGACCCCGCCGGTCGAAGTCGTTCAGCAGGTCCCAGGCGGCGTTGAGGTCGGAGGGGTCGTGATCGGCCGGAATTTCCTCGACGTGCTCGCGGTACCAGTCGTAGGTGTTGAACTTGTTGTAGGTGACGCAGGGCGAAAAGTCGTTGACCATGGCGAAGCCTTTGTGCTGCAGCGCCTGGACGTAGATCTCCGCGGCGTGCTTGGGGTCCCCGGAGAAGGACTGGGCGACGAAGGTGGCCCCCGCGGTGAGGGCCAGACGCAGCGGCGAGAACGGCGGCGGCGCTTCCTCGGAGAACACCTCCAGGCCCATGCCGCGGCCGTGGGTGGGAGAGTGCTGCCCCTTGGTCAGGCCGTAGACCCCGTTATCCATGACCACGTGCATGATCTCCGGATCGCGCCGGCAGACGTGGACGAAGTTTTCCACGCCGATGGCAAAGGTGTCGCCGTCGCCGCCCATGGAGATGACCTTCAACTCGGGGTTGACCATCTTGGCGCCGAGGGCGTAGGCCAGCGGACCGCCGTGCGTGCCGTGGAAGCCGTTGCCGTTGAGGTAGTTGCGGATCTGGCCCGAACACCCGATCCCCGTGACGATGAGGAGTTCGTAGGGGGTGATCTCCAGTTTGGTCAGCGCCATCTTCAGCGCGGCCAGCACGCCGAAGTCCCCGCACC
Source organism: Armatimonadota bacterium (assembly GCA_031459765.1). Classification (NCBI taxonomy): domain Bacteria; kingdom Bacillati; phylum Candidatus Sysuimicrobiota; class Candidatus Sysuimicrobiia; order Candidatus Sysuimicrobiales; family Candidatus Kaftiobacteriaceae; genus Candidatus Kaftiobacterium; species Candidatus Kaftiobacterium secundum. Next base: position 110,541 of record JAVKHY010000001.1, read on the forward strand.
CGGGGCACCACTGGATGCGATGCCGCGGGACGGCGTTCTCCTCCCAGACCTTCGCCGAGATCTTCTGCGCTTTGGTCTCCGCCATGATTCTCGATCCTCGCTAGTCGCCTTCCGACACCTTCACCGGCACCGGTCCATCCGTGATGCGCACGGTGCTCACGCCCTGGCGGAGAATCGCCTCCACGCCTTCGGCGATCTCCGACGGATACAGCGGCACCCCGTTGTACTTCAGGATGCGCCGCACCGGGACCAGACAGTGCGCCTGGACGACCTCGGCGAACTGACCGGTGAAGTTCTGCTCAATGCAGATCACGGTGTTGGCCTGTTCCAACAGGGGCTTGGCGGCCTCGGTCGGGAAGGGCCAGAGGTGCGTGAAGTGGACCACCGCCGCCTCGATGCCGCGGGCCTGGAGACGCTGCTGCGCCTCCAGGATGACCGGCCGGGTACTCCCCCAGCCGATCAGCACCGGACGGCCTTCGACCTTCCCGAACACCTGCGGCGGCCGGCCGTCTTCCTTGAGATAGGTCTGCAATTTGCGCAGGCGCTTGTCCACCTGCGCCTTGCGCACCAGGGGATCGGTGCTGACGAAGCCGCGCTCGTCGTGTTCTGAGCCGCTGGCCTTGAAGACCGCGCCCGGGGTGCCCGGGAGCAGCCGCGGGGAGATGCCGCTGGGGGTGACGGCGAAGCGCCGGTAGGCCCCGTCGCGGCGCAGGTCTTCCTCGGTCACCAGCGTGGAGCGATCGATCCGTGCCTTCTGGCTCAGGAAGAAGGACTCCGGGACGGCCTTGCGGCCCTCGGAGAGGTTCAGGTCGGTGAGGAAGAAGACCGGACACTGGTACTTGTCGGCCAGTTCGTGGGCTTCCATCATCAACGTGTAGCACTCTTCCTGGGTGGCCGGCGCCAGCACGATGCGCGGGACCTCGCTGTGGCCGCCGAAGACGGAGAGGTACAGGTCGCCCTGCTCGCTCTTCGTCGGCATCCCCGTGCTCGGCCCGGCGCGCTGCGTATCCACAATGACCACCGGGGTCTCGGTCATCCCGGAGACCCCGAACTCCTCCGACTTCAAGGACAACCCCGGCCCGGACGTCCCCACCATGCTGCGCACCCCGGCCAGGGCCGCCCCGATCGCGGCGCGGATGGACTCGCGTTCGTTCTGGCCCTGCAGGGCACGCCCGCCGTACTTGGGCAGGTGCTCTTCCATGAACTCGAGGATGGCCGAAGCGGGCGTGATGGGGTAACCGGCGTAGAAGCGGCAGCCGGCCTTGATGGCGCCGATACTGAGGGCCTCGTTTCCGCTGATCAGCAGCAGCGGCTCGCGCAGGGGCCGCGGCTCCAGGCGGTAGCCGACATCGGTCCAGCCCTTGGCCTGCAAAATCGACTCGACGAGCTCCCGGCCGCGCTGCGCCGCCCTGATGTTGATGTCCACGGTCTGCTGCCCCTTGCGCAGGAACCGTTCCTCGATCAGCGTCCGGAAGTAGGTCCCCGCCGGGTCGAAGTCCAGCACCCGAAAGAGGGCGCCGACCATGACAATGTTCTTGACCACGTCCCGCTTCAGTTCGTCGCGGGCCACGGTGCGGGCGGGGACCGGGAAGACCTTGATCCCGCGCCGCTCCAGCTCGCCGGCGTCGATCTCGCCCGTGCTGCTGTCGTAGATCAGGACTCCGCCGTCCCGCAGTTCCCGGCCGTGGCGGAGCACGGTGTCGCGGTTGGGCTGCGGGGCGGCGTCGGGGTTGCTGTCGTAGTCCAGGGCGATCAGGACATCGACCTCGCGGTCCCCCCAGGACAGGGGCGGCGTCTCCGTGATCCGCATGGGGTCGAACTGATGCGCGCCGTAGATCGTCGAGGCATAGCCACGTTCCATGGCCAGCACGTACAGCCCGGCGCGGGTCATGATGCGCCCGAGCACGTCGGTCATGGTCACGACGCCGTCGCGAAGCTGCACCCCACCGACCAGAAGCTTCAGATTGTTGACGATCACGGTGCCGTCGTCCTCCTCAGGACAAAGCAAGCCCCTGGTGGTCCACTCCCAGAGGCCCGGCCAGCGGTCGTTTCAATCCGCCGCTATCATACCACAGGGCCTTTCCCCGCAACACCGGGCAGCACCGCAGGGATGACCTCCGGCCGGAGAGAAGTCGGCCGGCGTGGAACTCCGCCAGCGCTATGAGGAGGACCTCTACCTCGTCCGCGGCGCCCTGGGCTGGGCGGCGTTGCTGGCCTTCGCCCTGCTGCTCCTCCTGGTTCCCATCCTGGCCCCACGGTACTTCCTCTACACCGCCGCCCTGATCGCCGCCCACGTCGTGATCGCCGTCGGCCTCAACCTGCTCGTGGGCTACACCGGGCAGATCTCCCTCGGCCATGCCGGGTTCGTGGCCCTGGGCGCCTACACCGCCGGGATCCTGGCCGCCCGCCACCACCTCCCCTGGCTGCCGGCCTTCGCCGCGGCGGGGATCGTCGCCGCGCTCTTCGGCTTCCTGGTGGGCATCCCGGCCCTGCGCCTGACCGGGCCCTACCTGACCATTGCCACGCTGGGCTTCGGCATCGCCGTGAACCAGGTGCTGACCAACTGGGACGCCCTCTCCGGCGGCCGCGGCGGGCTCTTCCTGCCCAAGTTGAGTGTGGCCGGCCTGCGCCTGACGGATGCCCAGGTCTACTACCTGTTTACGGCGCTCGCCGCGCTGCTGGTCTGGGTGGCCTTCAACCTCGTCCGCTCCCACATCGGGCGCGCCTTCGTGGCCATCCGCGACAGCGACATCGCCGCGGAGGTGATGGGCGTCAACCTCACCGTGTACAAGACCCTGGCCTTTGCCGTGAGCGCCTTCTACGCCGGGATCGGCGGGGCCATGCTGGCCTACCTGCTGGGATTCCTCGAGCCGCAGATGTTCACGCTCTTCGAGTCCATCTACTACTTCAGCATGATCGTCGTCGGCGGCCTGGGTACGATCCCCGGCTCGATCCTGGGAGCGGTCCTCCTGACCCTCCTCCCCCAGCAGCTGGCCGGGTTCAAACAGTACCTTCCGCTCATCTACGGGGCGACCATCGTCTTCGTCATGGCCGTGGAGCCGTGGGGGCTGTACGGCCGCTGGCTGAAGATCAAGCTCTGGTTCAAGACATGGCCCTTCTAGCCCAGTACCTCGTCGGCGGGCTGGCCGTGGGGAGCCTCTACGCGCTGGTGGCCCTGGGGATCGTCCTGCTGTACCGCACCTCGCGCATCCTCAACTTCGCCCACGGCGACCTGGCCACATTCGGCACCTTCGTCGCCTACGCCATGCTCACCGCCCTGCGCTGGCCCTTTGGCGCGGCGGCCGGGGGCAGTTTGGTTGTCACGGCCGTCGTGGGCGCGGCGTTCTTCTTTCTGATCCTCCGGCCGGCCAGAGAAGCCACGCTGCTCGGAAAGATCGTCATCACCCTCGGCCTGGCGCTCTTCCTGCAGGGAGGAGTTGCCGTGCTCTGGGGGACGGACACGAAAACGATGCCCTTCCCGCTGTCGGACGTGAAAGTCTATCGCCTGGGCGAGGTGGTGGTGAGCCAGCTGAGCCTCGGCAGTGTCGCGGTGGGCCTCATCCTCCTGGCCGGGATGTACGTCCTGGTGCAGCGGACTCGGGTCGGCCTGGCCATGCGCGCCGTCTCGCAGAACACCGTGGCCGCCCAGGTGCTGGGGATCCCCGTCCGCCGGATCTTCACCCTGACCTGGGGGCTGGCCTCGGCGCTGGGCGCCGCCGCAGGGATCCTGCTGGCCCCGGTGACGCTCCTCGATCCCTACATGATGCTCGATCCCTTCCTGAAGGGGTTCGCCGCGGCCGTCCTGGGCGGGATCGACAGCATGCCCGGGGCGGCCCTGGGCGGCCTGCTGCTGGGGGTCGTGGAAACCCTCTTCGGCGCCTACGTCTCCGTCAAGTTCAAGACCACCCTGGCCTTCCTCATCATCATCGCCGTCCTCATCGTCCGGCCGGAAGGGTTGCTCGGCAGGGAGTACAAGCGTCGCGTGTAACTAGTTTCGATACCATCTTCGGCGGAGGGGTGAGGAGATGAAAGGGGCGAGGCTAGGCGTCTTCGCGACCGTGCTCCTGCTGGCGGCGACGGCCACCGTGGCGCAGACCCAGGAGCGCGGGGTCACCGACACCGAGATCGTGATCGGCAGTTCCCAGCCGCTGTCCGGCCCGGCCGCCTTCTGGGGACAGGGCGTGGGCGGCGGGATGGCCGCCTACCTGCAGTGGATCAACGATCAGGGCGGCATCCACGGGCGGAAGATCCGTCTGGTCCTGCGGGACGACGGCTACCTGCCGCCGCGCGCCGTGGCCAACGTGCGCGAACTGGTGGAGCGGGAGCGGGTCTTCGCCATCGTCAGCCTCATCGGCTCGGCCAACGCCTTCGCCGTGCGCGACTACATCATCGAAAACCAGGTGCTGTGGATCACCCCCACGGCGGACGCCAACATGTGGGCCGGCTTCAAGAACAAGAAGTACCTCTTCGTCACCTACCCGGGCTACGTGGACGAGGGCCGCATCCTCACCACCTACGCGGCGAAGAACGAGGGCGCAAAGTCCTTCGCCGTCTTCTACCAGAACGACCTGTACGGACAGAAGGGCCTCCTGGGCGTCAAGCGGGGGATTGCGGAAACGAAGACGAAGCTGGCCGTCGCCGTGCCCTACGAGGTCACGGACCGCGACCTCAGCGGCCACGCCCTCAAGCTCCGCCAGTCCGCTGCGGACGCCGTGATCCTCTACGCCACGCCCACCCAAGGCGCGCTCATCGTCCGCGAGATGGCCAAGATCGGTTACACGCCACGGCTCTTCGCCTCCTTCACCCTGGCCGACCCGATCATGTTCCAGCTGGCCGGCGACGCCTGGAACGGGATCATCCTGACCGCCTACTATCCCGTCCCCGGCACCGATCCCAAGGTGGACGCCATGCTGGAGACCCTGCTGAAGATCAACCCGCAGCTGCGGGCCAGCCCCTTCAACGCCCTGGCCGGGGTGTCGTTCATCGAGCCCTTCATCGAGGGACTCCGCCGGGCGGGACGGAATGTGACGCGGGACAGTGTGGTGGCGGCCATGGAGTCGCTGCGCAACTGGAACGGCGAGGTGATCCGCGGGGTGACCTTCGGCCCAGACCGTCGTCAGGGCATCAACCGGATCTACATCATCCGATCCGAGAACCGGCAGTACCGCAAGCTCACCGACTGGGTGGAGTACCCGGTCGGGTTCTGATCTCTGCGGGATGCGGGCGGGGGTGAGAGGGGTCATCCCCGCCCGCGCTCCGACGTGATCGACGCCGTTCCGACCCGTCAACCTCCGCCGGAGGCGGCCTCTCCCCTGCTCCTGGTGGACGGCGTGTCCATCGCCTTCGGCGGCATCGTGGCTCTCGACAACGTCACGCTCGGCGTGCCCGCCGGGGCCCTGATCTCGGTCATCGGCCCCAACGGCGCCGGGAAGACCACGCTCTTCAACTGCATCACCGGCCTGTATCGCCCCGACCGGGGCCGGATCACCTTCGCCGGACACAGCCTGGTCGGCCGCAAGCCGGACGCCGTGGCGCGCCTGGGCATCGCCCGCACCTTCCAGAACGTCGAGCTGTTCCTGCGCATGACCGCCCTGGAGAACCTGCTGCTCGGGCGCCACCTGCACTTCCGCAGCGGGTTCGCGGCGGCGGCGCTGGGACTGCCGCCGTGGCGGCGGGAGGAGGTGGCCCACCGGCGGCGGGCCGAGGAGATCCTCGACTTCCTGGACCTTCAGGAGGCGCGCCACCGTCGGGTCGGCGACCTGCCCCTGGGCCGCCAGCGGCTGGTGGAACTGGGGCGGGCGCTGGCCACCGATCCGAAGCTCCTGCTCCTGGACGAGCCGTCGTCGGGCATGACGGCGGAGGAAAAGGCGGACCTGGTCTTCCGGATCAAAGACATCCGCGAGGAGATGGGCATCACCGTGATTCTGGTCGAGCACGACCTCAAGCTGGTCATGGGCATCTCCGACTGGATCGCCGTGCTCGACCACGGTGTGAAGATCGCCCAGGGCACGGCGGCCGAGATCCAGGCCAACCCCGAGGTGGCCCGGGCCTATCTGGGAGAAGCCCCGGCGTGAGCGTCCTGCTGCGGCTGGCCAATGTGGAGACGGCCTACTACGGCCGGCTGACCGTCCTGCGCGGGATCTCCCTGGAGGTCCCCGAGGGCCGCATCGTGGCCCTGCTCGGCGGGAACGGCGCGGGCAAGACGACCCTGCTGCGGACCATCATGGGGCTCATCCCCGACCAGCCGGAGAAGGGCCTGGTCGAGTTCGCCGGCCGACGCCTCAACGGTCTGGATCCCGAAGACATCGCCGCCCTGGGCATCGGCTATGTCCTGGAAGGACGCGGCATCTTCCCCGAACTCACCGTGGAGGAGAACCTCCGCCTGGGCGGCTACCGCCGGCGCGACGGCGCGCTGCGCGAAGACCTGGAGTACGTCCACGGCCTCTTCCCCGTCCTGCGGGAGCGCCGGGGCCAGCTGGCCGGCACACTGTCCGGCGGCGAGCAGCAGATGCTGGCCATCGGCCGGGCCCTGTTGATGCGGCCGCGCCTGCTGATGCTCGACGAGCCCTCCCTGGGCCTGGCGCCGCTGCTGGTGCGGGAGATCTTCCGGACCATCGCCGCGATCAATGCGCTGGGGACGACGATCCTGCTCGTGGAGCAGAACGCGCACATGGCGCTCTCCATCGCCCACTACGGCTACGTCCTGGAGAGCGGCCGGCTGGTCCTGGAAGGGACGGCGCAGGACCTGGCCCAGAACCCCAACGTGCAGGAACTGTACCTGGGCGTCTCCCGCGAGCCGTCGATCAAAGGGTGGAAACGCTACAAGATCCGCCGCCGCTGGGCCTGAGGGGTCCCCCTCGCCGGCGCCCCCGGTCAGTCCCGGTACAGACCGGCGACGATGTCGCCGAACTTCTCCATGATCGCCTTGCGCTTGACCTTCATCGTCGGCGTGACTTCGCCGTCCTCATGGTAGAGGCGCTTGGGGAGCAGGGCGAACTTCCGGACCTGCTCGGGGGAGGACAGCGTCCTGTTGACCTGTTCGACCTCGGCCGCGATCAGCTTGCGCACCTCGGGACTCTGGGTGAGATCGGTGAAGGTGGTGAACGGCACGCGGCGCTCCTGGGCCCACTTGCCCACGTTGTCCTCGTCGATGACGATCAACGCCACCAGGTACTTGCGGCCGTCGCCGATCACCACAGCGTCGTTGATGAACGGGCTGAACTTCAGTTTGTTCTCGATATACTGCGGGGCGATGTTCTTGCCGTAGGCGTTGATGAAGATGTCCTTCTTGCGGTCGGTGATCTTCAGGTTGCCCTCGGCGTCGAACTCCCCCACATCGCCGCTGTGCAGCCAGCCGTCGATGATCGTCTTCGCCGTCTGCTCGGGGTCCTTGAAGTAGCCTTTGAAGACGCCGGGGCTGCGCACGCAGATCTCACCGTCCTCGGCCAGGCGGACCTCGATCCCGCCGATGGGCTTGCCCACCGTGCCGAGCGTCACGTCGCCGATGGGGTGCGCCGTGGTCAGGCCCGAGCCCTCGGTCTGGCCGTAGATCTCCCGGATCTCCAGGCCCAGACTCCAGAAGAAGCGCAGCACCTCGGGCGAGATCGGCGCCGCGGCCGACAGGGCGATGCGCGCCCGGTCCAGCCCCATCCGGTGGCGCAGCGGGGCCAGGACGGTCAGGCGGGCCAGGGCGTAGGCCACGCGCAGCGCCAGCGACGGCCGGCGCTTCATCAGTTTGGCGGAGGCGTAGGCCTTGCCCACCCGGACGGCGAGGGCGAAGGCCAGCCGCTTCACCCCGTCGGCGTCCTTCATCCCCAGGACGATGCCGGAGTGCAGCTTTTCCCAGATCCGCGGGACCCCGAAGATGATCGTGGGCCGCACCTCGCGCAGGTTCTGGGGCACGGTCTCCAGGCTCTCGGCGAAATTCACCGTACAGCCGCGGTACACCGGGATGGTGATGGAGAACGACCGCTCCGCAATGTGTGCCAGGGGCAGGTAGGAGAGCAGCTCGTCGCCTTCCCGGGCCGGGATGGCCCCCTCGCAGGCCGTGGCCACCTCCCACATGATGTTGCGGTGGGTGAGCATCGCCCCCTTCGGCGGCCCTGTGGTACCCGAGGTGTAGATGAGGAGGGCGACGTCGCCGGGGGAGACCTGCGCCAGGCGTTCCTCCACGGCCGTGGGGTGGCGGCGCAGGTGCTGCTCGCCGAGGCGGAGGAACTCTCCGAACATCATCACCTGGGGGTCGGAGAACGTGCGCAGTCCTTCCGGATCCATCACGATGATCCGCTGCAGGCGCGGAAGACTCCCCCGCACCTCCAGCAACTTGTCGAGTTGCTCCTCGCCCTCCACGATGACAAACCGGGCTTCGGAGTGATCGAGAATATAGCGCACCTGCTCCGGGCTGTTCGTGGCGTAGATTCCCACCGAGACCCCGGCGGCGCTCTGGATCCCCAGGTCGCTGTACAGCCACTCCGGGCGGTTCTCGCCCAGGATGCCGACCCGTTCGCCGGGCTGCAATCCCAGGGCGATCAGGGCGTGGGCCACCCAGCGCACGTTGCGGGCGTAGTCGCGCCATGTGATGCGCTGCCAGATGCCGAACTCCTTGCGACGCAGGGCCACCCGGTCCGCCAGGCGCTCGGCCTGGGCAAAGAAGACGCCCATCAGGGTCTCGGCGGGGACCGGCCTCGGGATGGCCGGCGGACGCTGCACCAGGGCCATGGTGCGGTACCTCTACGCCGCCGGGAAGGTAACCCCTGCCTCCTGTAGAAGCGCATCCCCGCATGTCGTCCCCGGCCGAGCTGTTCTCCCTGCACGGCCGCGCCGCGCTGGTCACCGGCGGCTCCCGGGGCCTCGGTCTGGAGATCGCCGAGGGGCTGGGGCAGGCCGGCGCGCGGGTGGCCATCACGGCCCGGCGGCGCGAGTGGCTGGATGCCGCCGCCTCGCGGCTGCGGGCCCTGGATGTCGACTGCCTGGCCGTCAGCGGAGATGTGGCGGACAGCCGGGATGTCCAGCGCGTAGTGGAGGAGGTGACGCGTCGATTCGGCACCATCGACATCCTGGTCAACGCCGCGGGCCGGGCCTGGGGCGCGCCCGCGGAGGAGATGCCGCTGGAGAAGTGGCATGAGGTGATGGAAGCGAACGCCACGGGGACCTTCCTGATGTGCCAGGCCGTGGGGCGCGGCATGATCGCCCGGCGCTACGGCCGGATCATCAACGTGGCCTCGCTGGCCGGGCTGGCCGGCCAGCCGGCCGAGGTGATGGACGCCGTGGCCTACAGCGCCAGCAAAGGGGCGATCATCGCCCTGACCAGAGATCTGGCCGTGAAGTGGGCCCGCCACGGCATCACCGTGAACGCCATCGCACCGGGATGGTTCCCCACCCGCCTGTCGGAGAAGGTCATCGAGCGGGCCGGGCAGGCCATCACGGCGATGATCCCCATGGGGCGGATCGGCCGCCCCGGCGAAGTGAAGGGCGCGGCCGTGTTCCTGGCCTCGGAGGCGGCCAGCTACATCACCGGCCAGGTGTTCGCCATTGACGGAGGGCTGCTGGCGCTGTGAACGCGGCCGTCATCGTCCAGGCAGTGCGCACGCCGATCGGGCGGCGCGGCGGGGCGCTGTCCGAGATCCGCGCCGACGACCTGCTGGCCGCGGTGCTGCAGGAGGTCGTGGCCCGGGCGGGGATCGACCCGGGGGCCGTCGAGGACGTCATCGCCGGCTGCGTGACGCAGGTGGGCGAGCAGGGCGCCAACGTGGCGCGGACGGCGGCGTTGCTGGCCGGCTTTCCCGTGGAGGTCGCCGCCGTCTCCGTCAACCGGCAGTGCGGCAGCAGCCATCAGGCCATCCACTTCGCCGCGCAGGCCATCGAAAGCGGCGACGCCGGGGTGGTCATCGCCGCCGGGGTGGAAAGCATGAGCCGCGTGAAGCTCGGGGCGGACTACGGCGAGTGGAACCCCCGCCTCCTGGAGCGCTACCGGCTGGTACACCAGGGCGTGGCCGCCGAGATGCTGGTCCGCCGCTACGGCCTGACACGGGAGGAGTGCGACCGCTACAGCCTCGAGTCCCACCGGCGCGCCGCGCAGGCCACCGACGAGGGGCGGTTCCACCGGGAAATCCTCCCCGTCGCGGGGAAAGACGGGGTCACGGTCACCGCCGACGAGGGCATCCGCCGGGACACCTCGCTGGAAAAACTGGCCGCGCTCCAACCGGCCTTCGATCCCCAGGGGGTGATCACAGCAGGCAACTCCTCGCAGATCAGCGACGGCGCGGCGGCGCTGCTGCTGATGAGCGAGCGGCGCGCGCAGGAGCTCGGGTGCCGCCCGCGGGCCCGCCTCGTCTCCCGCGCCGTCGTGGGGAGCGATCCCGTGATCATGTTCACCGGCGTCGTCCCCGCCACCCGCAGGGCGCTGGCCCGCGCCGGGATGCGGCTCGACGACATGGACGTGGTGGAGATCAGCGAGGCCTTCGCCCCGGTGGTCCTGGCCTGGGCGGCGGACCTGGAGCCGGAGATGACCCGCGTCAACCCCAACGGCGGCGCCATCGCCCTGGGGCACCCCGTGGGCGCCTCGGGGGCGCGTCTGGCCACGACCCTGCTCCACGAACTCGAGCGCCGCGGCGGCCGGTACGGCCTGCAGGTCGTGTGCATCGGCTGGGGGATGGCCACGGCCACGGTGATCGAGCGACTCTGATTTGCGCATGCAGGTGCACCGGATCGAACTGCCTACGCCGTTTCCCGTCGGACCGGTCAACGCCTACCTCCTGGAGGGCGATCCGCTGACGCTAATCGACGCCGGCCCCAAGACGGAGGCGGCCCGGGCGGCGCTCGAGGACGGCCTGGCCCGCGCTGGCCGGAGGGTGGAGGAGATCCGCCGCATCATTCTCACCCACGGCCACACCGATCACTTCGGCAACGCGGTATGGATCCGGGACCGCTCCGGCGCGGAGATCTACGCCCACCCCGCCGAAGGGCCGAAACTGGCCGGCGCACGCTGGGTCGGCGATCACCTGCGGCGGCACTTCCTCCTCTCCGGTCTCCCCGACGCCTTCCTGACGGCGTTCCTGGACCGGATGCGCGCGGTGCGGACGCTGTTCGATCCGGTGACGGAGTTCCGTCCGCTCCAGGACGGCGCCACGGTGGAGATCGCCGGTGACGGCTGGCGCGTCCTGCACTGTCCGGGTCATTCCATCGGGCATGTGTGCCTGTTCCACCTGGACGGAGTCCTGATCGCGGGAGACCTCCTCCTGGCCGATATCAGTCCCAACCCCGTTGTGGAGTTCACGGAGGACGGGCGGCGCATCGCCATGCTCCCCCGCTACCTGCAGTCGCTGCGGCGGATTCTGCTGCTCAACTGCGAGCGGGCGCATCCCGGCCACGGCGCAACGATCGGCAACCCCGGGGCCCGGATCCGGGAACTCATCAGCCACCACGAGCAGCGCAAAGAAGAGATCTACCGCCGCCTGGGGCGCCGGCCCAAGACCCTGTTCGAGCTGACCGGGGAACTCTATCAGCACCTGGACGAGATCAACCTGACCCTGGCCCTCTCCGAAGTCATCGGTCACCTCGATCTGCTCGCGGAGGAGAAGCGCGTCCAGGCCGTCCGCCGGGGCGTCGCCTTCGGGTTCCGCGCCCGCTGACCCCCCTTCGTCCGGCCGGATTCCTGCCCGTGGCCGGATTCTTGCTGGAGAATCCCGATCGGCATGCCCGTCCGGACGACTGTGGAAACCGGAAGAGCCTCGGCCCGGGACCTCTACCCGTCGGCCTGGGGGCTGTTTGGGGCGGAGAACGGCAGCCGGCGGCGGAGGAGGGCGGCGTTTGTGTGGCTCCTGGCGGGGGCCCTTGCCGCCCTGCTCGGCTGGCGGGTGCTGGCCTGGGCCGACCGCAACCTGTAGCCGGGGCAGAGACGGACCGCCAGGAACCGCCCCCGGGCCGGAGAACGTAACGGGGATGGCGTCGGCACCCGTGCGCGCGGCGATCCAGGGGCTCGGGGTCTGCATTCCCTCCAGGGTCCTCACCAACGACGACCTGGCCCGCAGGGTGGACACCACCGACGAGTGGATCACCGCCCGCACCGGCATCAAGCGCCGGCACATCGCCGACCCCGATCAGACCACTTCGGATCTGGCGGTGGCGGCCGGGGAACAGGCCCTGGCCGAAGCCGACATCGCGGCCGAAGACCTGGACCTGATCATCGTCGGGACGGCGACGCCGGACATGTTCTTTCCGGCCACCGCCTGCCTGGTGCAGGACCGCCTGGGCGCCAGACGGGCGGGGGCCTTTGACCTCCTGGCGGCGTGCTCGAGCTTCGTCTACGGGCTCATCTCCGCGGCGCAGCTGATCCAGGCCGCAGTGGTCCGCCACGTCCTGGTCATCGGTGCGGAGACCCTGAGCCGTCTCATCGACTGGGACGACCGCCGCACCTGCGTCCTGATCGGCGACGGGGCGGGGGCCGCCGTGCTGGGACCGGCGACCCACGGGCGCGGCATCCACAGCGGCAGGGTCGGCGCGGACGGCTCGGCCGGCGAGGTGCTCAAGGTCCCCGCGGGGGGCTCGCGCCTGCCGATTACCCGCGAGGCCATCGCGCGCAAACTGCACCGCGCCACCATGGACGGGCAGGCCGTGTTCAAGCTGGCCGTCCGCACCATCCCGGAGCTGATCCGCGCCACGGTCCGGCAGGCCGGCTGGCGTCTGGCCGACGTGGACCGGTTCGTCCCCCACCAGGCCAACCTGCGCATCATCGAGTCGATCCGCGACCAGCTGGGCGTGAGTCTTGAGAAGTTCGTCGTGAACATCCAGGAGTACGGGAACACCTCGGCGGCCAGCGTGCCCATCGCCCTGTGGGAAGCGGTGCGGTCCCGGCAGATCCGCGAGGGCGACCGCGTGGTGCTGGCCGCCTTCGGCGGCGGCTTCACCTATGCCGCCTGCGCTCTCGTCTGGGGCCGTTAGGGAGCGGGCACAGGACGACGAACCGATCCCGTCACGGCCGTCGTCTAGATGCCCCGGATCGCGCGCTCGCTGCGGAGGCGGCTGAGGAGGGCTCCCAGCGGGGCGACCTCCGCCGGAATACCGTTCTTGAAGGCGATGGCCAGTCCGGAGGAGACGGGCACCCGCGTGCCCGGGAGGATCACCCCGATTAGGTTGCACGGGTCGGCGGAGGAGATGACCACGACGTCCGAATCCTCGGGGGCCCGGCGCACGGCCCGCAGCGCTTCCACCGCCTCCGGCAGGGCGAACTGCTCGCCGCTCAGGCCGGCCACGAACCGGCCGCCGCGGATCTGCCCCTGCGCCTCCCACTGCCGGTAGATCTGAACGAGCGCGCGCCAGGGCGGGGCGAGCCGTTCGCGGAACAGCAGGTCGCGGAAGACGACGCCGTACCGGCGCAGCAGCTGCCGGGCGATCCTCTGCTCCCGCTCTTCGCGCCGCACGTCGGCGGCGGGCCGCCACAGCGCCCACCGTCCCACCGGGAGGGAGCGCCCGTGCGCGCGCACACCGGCAGGCCGGCGCAGCCGGTGCTGCCGCCGGCGTCGGGCGCCGCCCTGCAGGAGCCGGCGGAGCCCCGCGACGCCGTCGCCGGAGACCACGCCGTGGGCCACCAGTTCCCACAGCGCCTCTTCGACCTCGGAGGGCATCCGCCGCGTCCCCGTGACGATGTCGGTCAGGAAGGACGCCCCCCGCTGGGCGAGGAAGCGCGCCACATCGCCGGCGGCCGGGGAGAGCCCCCGCAGGGAGTCCTCGAGGTCTCGGGAGAGGTCGAAGAAGACCGGCAGGTCCTCGCGCAGGGTGAAGGCGAGGGGTGAGCTGCGTCCGGGCATCTGGCGGTGGCGTCCCGGCCGCTTCTCCTCACCCTCCTCCGAACCGCCGACGGTGAGGCGGCCCCAGGTGACCGCGCCGGAGAGGGTGAGGTATTCGAGGTCGGCCGGATCGTACAGTCGGACGCGCGAAGGAAGGATGGATTCCTCCCAGGCGGGCGCCGGCAGCTCCAGCCCCTGCAGCTGGCCGATGACCTCGGCCACGCCGTCCCGGCCGTGCAGCTGGGTGCCGGGCTGCACGTGCTGCCAGCGGAACAGAAAGCGCATGAATTCGGCGGGCGCCACGGGGTCGATCTCGCGGCGCAATCGCCCGAGCGTCAGCCGGTGGATGCGGGACAACAGACGCCGGTCGCACCACTCATGGTCTGCACCCTCCCCCCCGGCCTGTGCCGCATCCGGGGTGAATCGGCCGCGAAGGACCGCGCCGCCGCCTTCGAGGGCGGCCAGCGCGACGGCGACATCAAAGACGGGGAGGCCCAGCCTGGCGGCCAGCGCGGCGGCCGTCGTCGGTCCGACCACCTGCATCCACCCCTGCACGATCCCGCGGATGACATCATCCCGGGCGGGTTCGGTATTGCCCGACCAGAGCAGGGGATGCGTGATCTCCGGCTCAAATCGGGCGCCGGGAAGGACCGCGCGCGCCTGGCGGTATCGCTCCGCCGCGACGTAGGCCCGGCGCTCGTCGCCGCGTTCATCCGTCCACTGCGCCACCGTGGCACGCCCTCCGGCGACAACCTCGCCGGCCAACGCCGCCCACGGCTCCGCATCGCCTTCGGGGAGCAGGCCCAGCGTCAGCAGGACGTCGTGCAGCTCGTCGGCGTTCCGGACGTCGGGCCAGGCCTGCGCCCTGACCTCGTCGATGGCGGCCGGATCGAGGGCCCCCGCACGGCGGGCCAGGTCGGGATCGGTGCGGCGCAGCGTCACGGCGCGGGCCCGGCGCTCTCCGAGCGGCGCGTCGTCCAGGAAGGCGTAGGGGTTGGCGTTGACGATCTCGTGGGACATCGGGGAGGGCACCGGCGTGTCCACGGCGACGGTGCGGATCTCCCCGCGCTCGAGGCGCTGCACGATCTCCACGAGCCCGTCCAGATCCGTCGCCTCGTGCAGACAGTTCAGGATGGTCTCCCTGACCAGCGGATGGTCGGGCGGCGTGACGGGCCCGCTGCGGTTGTCCTGACAGGCCACCTGGTCGGGGAACACCGCGGCCAGCAGGTCGTCTGCCCGCATGCGCTGGATGGCCATCGGCACCCTCCGGCCGCCCTGGAAGCGCAGCACGGCCAGGGCGCGGTTGGTGTTCCACCGCCAGCGGTTCGTGAACATCGGGGAGGCCAGCACCGCCTGGATCAGGTCCTCCCGGGCGGTCCGGGAGCGAACGAAGGCGAAGACGCTCTCCAGTGGAAAGCTGTGCTGCTCGCCCAGCGAGAGCACGATGCCGTCGTCGGTGGCCGCGGCCTGCAGCTCGAAGTCAAAGGTCAGGCAGAAGCGTTTGCGCAGGGCCAGGCCCCAGGCGCGGTTGATCCGGCCGCCGAAGGGCGCATGCAGCACCAGCTGCATCCCGCCGGCCTCGTCGAAGAAGCGCTCGGCGACGATGGTCTGCTGGGTCGGGACCGTCCCCAGCACGGCCTCGGTCTCCCGGAGATAGGCGACGATCTGCTCGGCCCCCGCCGCCTCGATCCCGGTCTCCTCCATCAGCCACCGCGCGGCGGCGCCCGGGTCGGCCAGGCGCGAGGCGACCTGGGCCCTGAGGTCGGACACCGCATCGGAGAGTTCCCGCGTTCGCGCCGGTGCCTCCCCTGTCCAGAACGGGATGCTGGGCGGAGCGCCGTGGGCGTTCTCCACCCGCACCCGCCCCGACTCGATCCGGCGGATGCGCCAGGAGGTGTTCCCCAACAGGAAGATGTCTCCGGTCATGCTTTCGACCGCAAAATCCTCGTTGACCTTGCCGACGAAGGCGCCGGAGGGATCCTCGATCACGTCGTAGTCGGCGACATCAGGAATCGCCCCGCCGGACGTGATCGCCGCCATCCGGGCCCCCCGCCGCGCCCGCAGCAGGCCGTGCACCCGGTCGCGGTGCAGGAAGGCTCCGGCCCGACCGCGGCGGTCGGCGATCCCGTCGGAGAGCATCGCCAGCACCTGTTCATACTCGCCGTCGCTGAGGTCACGGTAGGGATAGGCCCGGCGGATGAGGGCCAGCAGGTCGGACTCCGTCATCTCCTGAGCGGCCACCGTGGCGACAATCTGCTGCGCCAGCACATCGAGGGGTTTGCTCGGGATGAGGACCCGGTCCAACTGGCCGGCGCGCGCTGCCCGGATGGCGGCCGCGGACTGGACCAGTTCGTCGCGCGTCAGCGGGACGATGATCCCCTTCGGCGTGGCCCCGAGCCAGTGCCCCGAGCGGCCGACGCGCTGCAGCAGGGTGGCCAGGGCGCGCGGCGCGCCGAGATGGATGACCAGATCGACATGCCCGATGTCGATGCCGAGCTCGAGCGAGGCCGTGGCTACGATCACCGGGAGTTCGCCCGCTTTGAGGCGGCGCTCCGCCTCCAACCTGGTCCGGCGGGACAGGCTGCTGTGGTGCGTGGCCACCTTGCCCTCGCCCAGGCGTATCGTCAGGTGGTGCGCCACGCGTTCGGCCAGGCGGCGGGTGTTGACGAAGATGAGGGTCGTCCGGTGGGCGCGGACGTGCCGGACGATCCGGTCGTAGATCTCGCCCCACAGTTCGTGCGTGGCCAGGTGCGTCAGCGGCTGGTGGGGAATCTCGATGCTCAGCTCCCACTCGCGGCGGTGGCCCACGTCCACGAGGGCGCAGTCGGGACGGCCCGCGGCGGTGCGGCGCGCCGCGCCGACCAGCAACTGCGCGATCTCCTCGATCGGCTTCTGGGTGGCGGACAGCCCGATGCGCTGCAGGCGACGACCGGCCAGGAGATCGAGCCGCTCCAGACTGAGGGCCAGGTGACTCCCCCGCTTGTCCCCCGCCACGGCGTGGATCTCATCGACGATGACGGTCTTGGCCGTCCGCAGAAAGCGCCGGCTGCCTTCCGCGGTGAGAAGAATGTACAGCGACTCCGGCGTGGTGATCAGGATGTGCGGCGGGCGGCGCAGCATCCGGGTGCGCTCCCCCGCCGGCGTATCCCCTGTGCGCACCGCCACCCGGATGTCCCGCAGGTCCAGACCCCGATCCGCGGCCGCCCGCCTGATCTCGGCCAGCGGCTCAAGCAGGTTCTTCTGGATGTCGTTGGCCAGCGCCCGCAGCGGCGAGACATAGACGGTGAGCGTCTCGTCCGGCAGGCGGCCCTCGGCGGCGGCGGTGACCAGCGTGTTGAGGGTCCACAGGAACGCGGCCAGGGTCTTGCCGGAGCCGGTCGGGGCGGCGATCAGCGTGTCGCGGCCGGCGGCGATATGCGTCCACCCCTGCTCCTGGGGCAAGGTGGGCCGGCCCAACCGGTCGGCGAACCATCGGCTGACGAGTGGATGAAACGGCGGGGGCGTCACGACTCTCTTCTCCGACCTCCTCAATTCTGGCGCCATCCGGCAGGTGCTGTCCAGTGCCGGGACGAAACACATTTTCCTTCTACACTCTCGGCCCACGGGGATCCACGAAGGGAGCCCAACGTCATGCGGCGAGTACGGGCGGTAACGGTCGGGGGCGCGATCGCAGTGCTGGTCCTTGCCGGCGGCCTCTCCGCCACCGGTGCGGCTCCCGGAGATGCCAGGGGGCCGGCTCCGGGAGAGTGGGGGCGTCGGGCCGACCTGCTGGAACCCAACTCCGAATTCGCCCTGGCCGAGCTGTCCGGCAAGCTCTATGTCATCGGCGGATATCCGGCGAGCCGCGAGACGGTGCGCACGGTGCAGATCTACGACATCGCCCGCGACCGCTGGGAGCTGGGGCCGCCGATTCCGCAGCCCAACAACCACGGTATGGCCGCCAGCGTCGGCGGCCTCGTCTACCTGATCGGCGGCCAGACCACTGCCACGGGTGAGAGCTACGTCAACACGGTCTATGCGCTGGACCCGGCCGTGGGCCGGTGGGTCCCGCGGGCCCCCATGCCGACGGCGCGCAGCGCCGGCGTGGCGCTCGTGCACGAGGGCCGGATTTACGTCGCCGGCGGGCGGCCCCCGCGGGGCCACGACTTCGCGGTCTACGATCCGGCCGCCGACCGCTGGGAGGTGCTGCCGCCGCTGCCCAGCCAGCGCAACCACATCGCGGGGGCGGTGATCGGCGGCCGCCTGCACATCGTCGGGGGCCGGCTCGGGGGCGGCTTCACCAGCGAGCAGTCGGCGGCGCACGAGGTCTACGATCCCCGGACGCGGACCTGGACGATGGCGGCCCCCATGCTCCGCCCGCGCAGCGGGATCAACGGCGTCGTGGCCCGGGGCTGCTTCCACGTCTGGGGCGGCGAGAGCGCGGCCGGCATGTTCGCCGACCACGACTACTATGATCCGCGCACGAACCGCTGGACCCGCCTCCCCAACATGCCGATTCCCGTCCACGGCGTGACGGGATCGGCCTATGTCGACGGGCTGATCTGGGTCACGGGGGGCGGGACGGCCGTCGGCGGCAGCAGCGGCAGCCTGTACAACCAGGTCTACCGGCCGGCGGTGAGCTGCGAGTAGGCCCGACGGGCTATAGTGAAACTGCTATGGTCGGGGCGGCAGTCGGCGTGCCCGCGTATCTCCGCCTGGATCACGCCGAGCTGCGGCGGCGTGCCGAGGCGGCGCTGGAGCTGCTGCGTGCCTGCGAGGTCTGCCCGCGGAACTGCCATGTCGATCGCCTCGCCGATCACTGGTCGTTCTGCAAGATCGGCCGGTATGCGGTGGTGAGCAGCGCCTTCCCGCACTTCGGCGAAGAGGATTGTTTGCGGGGCTGGAACGGCAGCGGGACGATCTTCTTCTCCATGTGCAACCTGCGCTGCGTCTTCTGCCAGAACTTTGACATCAGCCAGCAGAAGGTCGGCCGGGAGGTCAGTGCGCGGGAATTGGCGCAGATCATGATCGCCCTGCAGGAGCGGGGCTGCCACAACATCAACTTCGTCACGCCCGAGCACGTCGTGCCCCAGATCCTGGAGGCGCTGCCCCACGCCGTGGAGATGGGCCTGCGGCTGCCGCTGGTCTACAACACCAGCAGTTACGACTCCATGCACTCCCTGCGGCTGCTGGACGGCATCGTGGACATCTACATGCCCGACTTCAAGTACTGGGACCCGGAGTCCGCCCGGCTCTACCTCAAGGCGCCGGACTATCCGGAGGTGGCCCGGCGCACCATCGCCGAGATGCACCGCCAGGTGGGTCCGCTGGTCATCGACCGGTCGGGCCTGGCCCGGCGCGGCGTGCTCCTCCGCCATCTCGTGATGCCGGGGGCCCTGGAGGAGACCCGACAGATCATGCGGTGGATCGCCGAGACGCTTGGCCGGAACACGTATGTGAACGTGATGGCCCAGTACCATCCGGCCGGCCAGGTCGGCCGGAATCCGCGTTATGCCGCGATTAACCGCCGTCTCTTCCCCGAGGAGTATGCCGCCGCGGTGCGCGCTGCGCTCGATGTCGGCCTCACGCGGCTGGATCACCGCCTGGCCGGCGCCGTCTTCCCCTAGCGCGAAAGGAGGCCACCCGGCGACCGGAAGGTTCCTCACGGGGCCGCCTCCGGCATGTGCAGCGCCGCCGTGCTGGTCGGAGCGGGCTCCTCCGCGTGTTCGAGAATCGGGAGACGCTCCACGATGTAGATGTAGGCCAGGATCCCTCCGGAGACGATCGCCGCCGTGATGAGGACCTCCGTCCAGGCGGGCACATAGTGCGCCCCGCTGCCCGCCAGCATCCCGGTGATCGCGACGTTCAGGCGGTTCAGGACCACGCCCCCCACCACGAGCCAGGAGGCCGCGGCGAGCCCGCCCAAGGAGCGGGCCACGCCCGGAATGGCCAGCAAGACCAGCGGGAGGACGACGCCGCCCACAACCTCCACCAGGAACATCACGCTCTCGATCCCCCCGGCGAAGACCAGCCCCACCGCCTGGCGGGTGACCAGGTCCACGACCTTCACCCCCAGGTAGAGGGAGAGGACAACGGCGGAGGCGCGACCGAGGTCGGTGAACAGCGAGATGTCCACCCGGTGGCGAAACGCCCGGGCGGCCAGGGTGGCCTCGACGGTGACCATCGCCAGGCCGACGGCCACGGCGGAGATGAAGAAGAGGATGGGCAACAGCGACGTGTACCACAGCGGGTGCAGCTTCTCCGGGACGATGAGGAACAGCGAGCCCAGCGACGACTGGTGGAGCGTGGAGAGGAGCACGCCGGCGATGACCAGGGGCGGCAACGCCAGCTGGGTCACCCGCAGGAACGTCCACAGCCGGAATCGCTGCAGGATTACCTGCCCGAACTCCAGGGCCAGGACCAGCGTGTACAGCATGACGCACCAGGCGACTTCGAACATCACCGAGTGCGGGTTCCACATGACGACCGGATGCCAGATGTTCCAGGGTCGCCCCAGGTCCACCAGCAGCGCGGCAATCACGAGCAGGTACCCCAGGAAGCCGGTGAGGACGGCGGGGCGCAGAAGCGCGTGGTACCGGTGCAGCTTGAACACATGCACTGCGGCGGCGATGGTGAACCCGCCCGCGGCGAGCGCCACACCGCTCATCACGTCGAAGCCGATCCACAGCCCCCAGGGGAAGCGGTCGCTGAGGTTGCTCACGGCGCCGAGCCCATAGAGGTAGCGGACGATCGCCGCGCCTCCCCCGGCCAGCACCAGGACCCACAGGGCCAGACGGAAGGGACGGAAGCGGATCCGCGGCGTGCTCATCGCTGCTCACGCTCCTCTTTGCGCCGGGCGGAGCCGTTCAGCTCCATGCGCCGGCGGATGACGGCTTCCAGCACCGTCAGGGTGGCCCCCAGGCCGACCACGACGCCCGGGATCTTCCCCAGCGCCCGCCAGGTGTAGCTGGGCAGCGGTTCGCGGACGACGACCGGGAAGCCGAGCTCCTCGAAGGGGATGTCGGAGAGATAGAGAATCGCTGTCCCCCCGACCTCCTCCGCGCCGTAGATGGCCGGCACGTACCGGCTCCGATCGTTGCTGATGCGCCGCGCCGCTTCGGCCAGCAGCTGCTCACGCGGTCCGAACTGCAATGCCTCCATGGGGCAGGCCTCCACGCAGGCCGGCGGTGTCCCTTCCACCAGGCGCTCCGCGCATAGGTTGCACTTCCTGATCTCGGGCATCCGATCGTGCCACTCGAACCGCGGCACCTGGAAGGGGCAGGCCACCATGCAGTACCGGCACCCCAGGCAGCGCCCCGGGTCGTAGGTCACCGGCCCTTCCGGCGTCTTGCGCAGCGCTGCCACGGGGCAGGCGGAGGCGCAGGCCGGTTCCACACAGTGTCGGCACTGGATCTTGACGGTGCGCTGGAGCGCGCCGGCTTCGCCGAGCTGAAGGTGAGGGGTGGCCCTGTTCAGGCGCACCGTGCGGATATAGGTCCAGGCCTGGGGGCCGAGGTCCGCGGACTCCTCCTCGGGAAAGCCGTGGTATTTCTTGCAGGCCATCTCGCACGACCGGCAGCCGACGCAGCGGGCGACATCGATGAGGATGCCCACCCCCGCCTTCGACGCGGCCCTCGCCGGCCTGGCCGCGCCCAGGACGGTGACCCCGAGACCGCTGGCCGCGGCCAGCTGGAGGAACTCGCGACGCGTCAACCCCATCGGACCTCCCTCCTCAGCGCCGCCACGCGGCGATCAGCGCGGTGATGAAGAAGGTGGAGAGTCCAATCACCACGATCCCAAGCACAAGACCGGAGACGGCCTCGTCCATCCCCTGCATCGCGCCGTGACTGTGCAGAATCTGCCAGCACGCGAACACGCCGAGCGCAACGGCAGCGGCGGCCAGGAGGACATTCACTCCGGGCAGCCAGCACACACGCAGGGAGAGGAGGCCGACGGCGAAACTGGCCGCCGCGGCCCGGCAGACGGCCTGGGCCGCCCCCCTGTGGGGAGAAGGCATGGTCTGCGGCATTGTCGCCACCTCCTGGCACCACGGTACCGGACAGGAGATGGCGCCGCGTCGGGTGGCTTCCCCTATGGCGGGGGACAACGTACCGGCATGCGGCGGGAAGAACTACCGAATCTGGCGTAGGAAAGGTCTCAATGCCGCGGTGGCCGGATACCCGGTGGGTGGCCGCCCCCAGGGGCCCAACCTCCGCGTCGAAGGGTGCACAGGGGTCGGTCTCGGCAGGACGTTGCATCCCTCCCTTACCTGTCACCCCTCCGCATGGTCACCAGACGCACCCCCAGGCGCCGAAGTTGTCGGAAGTTGGCTCCCTGACCGACGGCCCGGAAGACAGCATCGATCTCCGCTACCACGGCACCCGAGATCACGTGGACGCCGTGTCGGAACAGGACGGGCGACAACGGCGTGCTGGGACCCAACATCACGACGAGGGCATCCGGCCGGCGGAGCGCCATCAGGGCATCGAACGTGTGGTTGATTAGCGTCGTGCCGCTGAGGGCCAGCACATCGGCCTGGGGGATGACCTCGGCCGCAGCGCCAGCGGGCAGGTCGTCTTCCCTGGGCCGCTCTTCCAGGACCCACAAGGTCCCGGCCCGCTTCCGGAGCTCCGGGACGAAGGGGAAGTGGCCGACCAGGACCGCCCGCTTCCCGGCCCCGTGCGCGGTGATCACCTCTTCCGCGTTGAGATCCGTCCACAGCGACTCGTGCGCCGGCAGCAGGGCGTTGATCGCGGCCAGGCCAATGGCGGCCTCCATCGGGCTCCGGGACCGGGCCAGGTCGGCCAGCGCGCGGGCGCTTCGCTCGAGCAGCCGGCCCGCCTCCGGCACCGCCGCTCCACCGCCGTAGTGATGATCGTCGTCCCTGGGAGTAGACGCCAGGCCGCAGCGGCGGAGGCCTTCCACTTCCACCACCACCGCAGTCTTGAACGCCCCGACGACGATATCTCGAACCACTCCGTCCCGCACAGAGGCGAGCAGGTCATCGATGACGGACACGGTGATCTCTCCAGCGCGCTGTCATGCGCCCTTTGCGGACGCCGCCGCGGTGGCCAGCCAGGTGATCATCTCCTCCACCCTCGGCACGCGGCCGGTGGACTTGATCTCGCCGTTGATCCGTACGGCCGGCGTGAACATCACCCGAGCCTTAGCCATCTCCTTCGGGTCGCTGATCTCCGTCACGTGCGCGTCCATCCCCAGCACCCGCAGCGCCTCGTGGACGACCTTGATCGCGGCCCGGCAGCGCGGGCAGCCCGGTCCAAACACCTCGACGGTAATCATTGTGGCCCCTCCCTCAGCGCAGGATGAAGGTCCCGGCGAACCATCCGCCGATCGTCCCCAGCACGATGATCGTGCTCACATAGACCACGGCCTTCCTCACCCCGAACACCCGGCCGATGGCCAGCCAGTTGGGCAGGCTCAGTCCCGGCCCGGTAAGCAGCAGGGCCAGCGCCGGGCCCTTGCCCATCCCCAATCCCAGGAGGGTGTGTACGAACGGCGCTTCGGTCATCGTCGCGAAGTAGCTCACGCTCCCGAGCAACGTGGCGAAGAACGCTGCCCGCAGACCCGATCCGCCCAGATAACTCTCGATCCACGTCCGCGGGAGCAGCGCGCCGATAACGCCGACCACGAAGACGCCGGCCAGCAGCAGGGGGAAGATCATGCGGACGAACCACCAGCTCTCCTCCATCCACCGGCGGAGCTCAGCCCGGGTCTTTTTCCAGGCCCCATAGCCGGCGACGAGCACCGTGGCGATGGCCCAGACCAGGACCTTCTGGCTGTAGGGACCCGACCGCACAAGGTAGTTGGGCGCCAGCAGGGAGACGACCAGCAGGGCCAGGAGGCCGGAGTCGGCCGGGGTGATGATCCGGCTCTTCGGTCCGTTGGAGGTGGCGCTCGCGCGCCGGGCTTCCTCGTTGCGGAACGCCACCGTCATCACCCAGCCGACGGCCATGGCCATGAGGAGTGCCGTGATCAGGCGCGCCCAGACCATCTGCCCGCCCAGGATGCTCCCGGTATAGACCAGTGACAGCAGGTTGGAAGCAGGGGCCACCCACAGCACGATAAACGCGGCGCCGATGCCGGCCCCGCCGTAGTACAGCCCGCTGCTGACCGGGATGACCGTGCAGGAGCACGCGGCAAGGAAGAAACTCGCCCCGGCGGCCGCAGGGAAGCTCGTGACCCTGGAGGTGCCGGCGCCGAGACGCTCCATGATCGCCTCCTTTGAGACAAAGGTGACCAGGGCCCCGGCGAGGAGGAACGCCGGGATCAAACAGGTGAGGACGTGTAACGCGATGTAGCCCCCGACGGCCCGGAGGCCGGCGAGCAAGACGCTACTGAGCATGGCGTTCCTCCCCTGTGGCGACCCTGCAGGCGGGGCAGTCGCATCCCCGGACCGGCGCCCGTCGGGCTCGAGTGAACGAAGGGCCGCCGGCGAGGCGACCGGCGAGATCGACCACGCCGAGGACGGAGAAGTCGCGCAGGGCGTAGTAGGTAAACGTCCCCTGCCGCCGCGCGGTGAGCAGGCCGGCCGCCCGCAGGATCGCCAGTTGCTGTGAGACGTAGGGCTGGGAGCGGCCAAGCGCCGCGGCCAGGTGGCAGACGCAGGCCTCACCCCTGCCAAGAGCGGCAACAATGGCCAGACGTCCGGGATGGGAGAGCGTCCGGAGCAGGCGCGCCTGCCTGGCGATCACGGCATCCGGTAAAGAGACCCTCCTCCTGGCATTCATGCAGGAATCTGCATAAATCGTAGGTGCCCATGGGGTCCTCCGCATCGGGCCGCGACCTGATCGGGCGTCCCCGAATCGGCCATCAGGCGCGCGCCCCGCAGAGGCGCGGTCCGGCGGGATCAACGAAGGCAGGTTGCCGGTACACGGCGTACTGCTGGACAGACGGGCCATTCCGGAAGGAGGAGAGCGATGGAACTCCCTGCGCCCTATCGGGCCTTTCAATCCGCCTATCCCGAGGTCTGGCAGGCCTACGACCGTCTCGGTGCCGCCCTGCACGGCTGGGGCCCCCTGGACGCAAAGACGAGAGCACTGGTCAAGCTGGGCATCGCCGTGGGTGCCCGCCTGGAGGGTGCGGTCCACGCCCACACGCGGCTGGCCCGGGAAGCGGGGGCCACGCCGGAAGAGATCCGGCACGCGGTGCTGCTGGCCCTGACCACCATCGGGTTCCCGTCGATGATGGCGGCCAGGACCTGGGTGGAGGACGTCCTGGCTCCCGGGCGAGCCGGGGGCTAGACGCGGCTATCGGCTGGAGCCTGGAGGACAATCCGGTCCCGGCCCGATACCCTTCCTCAACGGCCCCCCTGTACGCTGGCGGCAACAGCCTGCCAGGCTGCGCGAGGAGGAGCCCATGGCCAGGAAGCTGCCCGCGGATCACACTGCACCCGCCGGCGATCCCCCCGATCCACGCCCTGCCACGTCGCGCCGTGCGTTCCTCAAGACCCTGGGGGCCGGCGCGGCGACCATGGTTGCGCTGGATATTCTGGAGACGACCGCGGCGGTCTCCGGGGGAACCGCCCCGCCGCCGGCGGCCGCGACCGCCCCGCCGCTGCCCGACGTCGGCGAACCCGACCTGCTGCTGCGGATGCAGGCCGACCTCCGCCGGGCCCTGCGCAAACCGGTCCACCTGCGGCGGTGGGTGATGGCCATCGACCTGCGCCGGTGCATCGGGTGTCACGCCTGTACCATCGCCTGTGTCGCGGAGAACAAGCTTCCGCCGGGCATTGTCTACCGCCCGGTTCTGGAGGAGGAGATCGGCACCTATCCCAACGTCACCCGGCGGTTCCTGCCCCGGCCGTGCATGCAGTGCGAGAACCCGCCGTGCGTGCCGGTGTGCCCGGTCGGCGCCACCTATCGCCGGGCGGACGGGATCGTGGCCATGAACTACGACCAGTGCATCGGCTGCCGGTACTGCATCACAGCCTGTCCCTACGGAGCCCGGACCTTCGACTTCGGCCACACCTACACCGAAGGCACCGTCGACGCCGCGCCGGCCGTGCTCGGTCGGTCGGGCGCCGAGGGATACGAGCGGGCCACGGCCCACGAGTACAAGCAGCGGCGGGAGCGGCGCGGCCAGGCCTCGCCCATCGGGAACGTGCGGAAGTGCCATTTCTGCATCCACCGCATCGAGGCCGGGGTCCTGCCCGCCTGCGTGACGACATGCGTGGGCCGGGCGACATACTTCGGCGACGCGAGCGACCCCGACAGCCTCGTGGCTCAGGTCATCAGCAGGCCGAACACCATGCGCCTGAAGGAGGAGCTGGGCACCAGGCCCCGCGTGTATTACCTGCTCTGAGGAGGAGACGATGAGACTGCGACAGGTGCTCTACGGGCTCTGCGCCGTGTCCCTCATCATCGGAACCTGGGGGATCGTCGACCGCCTCAGGTACGGGCACCAGACCGCCGCCTACGGCTCCTATGTCGTGTGGGGGCTGTGGGTGGCGATGTACCTGTTTTTCGCCGGGCTCGCCGCGGGCGCGTTCATGGTCGCTAGCCTGGATCTGTTGTTCAAAATCGGGGTGTTTCGAGGGATCGGCCGGCTGGCCCTGTGGGTGGCCCTGGTCAGCCTGGCCGCCGGGCTGTTGCAGGTGTGGCTGGATATCGGCCACATGAGCCGCATCTGGAAAGTCTACCTGCAGGCCAATCTGGGATCGGTCATGGCCCAGATGGTCTGGGGCTACACCCTCTTCGGGCTGCTGATCGCGGCCACGCTGTCCCTGGCGCTGTGGGTTCCGCAGAGCTGGGCGATCCGCGCGCTGATGCTGGTCGGATTGCCGCTGTCCCTGTTCGTGAGCGGTGCGGTCGGAGCGCTGCTCGGCGTGCAGGCCAGCCGTCTGTTCTGGCACGTCGGACTGTTCCCGGTGCAGTTCCCCGTCTTCTCCCTGGCCACCGGGGTGGCGGCCGTGATGGCGGCGATCGCCTTCTTCGGACCCGCCGACGATCCCCGGCGCGGCGAGCAGCTCCGGATCCTCGCCATCGCCACGGTCGCGCTGGCTGTGGTCAAGCTGTACTTCCTGTGGGCCGACTTTTCCCAGAGCCTGTACGGCAACATTCCCCACAACGTGGAGGCGGTGAACGCGGTCCTGTTCGGTCGCTACTGGTGGGCCTTCTGGATCGGCCAGATCCTCGTGGGCACGCTCGTTCCGGTCGTCATCCTGAGCTGGCCCGGCCTGGCCCGGGAGGAAGCCTGGGCCGGCTGGATGGGCGTGCTGGTGCTGGCGGGACTGGCGGTCGCGCGGGCGAACATCGTGTTCCCCGCCCTGGCCGTGCCCGAGATCGAAGCCTTGAGCACGGCCTTCTCCGGCCCCCATCTGACGTTCGACTACTTCCCCAGCCTCATGGAGTGGGCGGTCGCCGTCGGCATCATCGGCGCGGCGGTCCTGGCCTTCATCCTGGGACGCGACGTCGTCCTCCAGCCCCGAAGGGAGGTGGCGTAGATGGCGGCCCGGCGGGCAGCTCCGCGGAGACTTTCGCGCCGCGCCTTTCTCAAGTCTTCTGCACTCCTCGGCGGATCGACGCTGCTCGGTCCCCAACTGGCCCGCGCCCTCGCCCCCCGGTCGCCGGGGCAGGCGCCCGCCGTCACCGGGCCCGAGCACTTCCTGTATTCCGTCTGCCAGCAGTGCAATACGCAGTGCGGCATCAAGGTCCGGATCGAGGACGGGCTGGTCGCCAAGATCGACGGGAACCCGTACTCCCCCTGGACCCTGAACCCCCACCTCCCCTTCGCCACGCCGGTGACCCAGGCGGCCGCGGTCGACGGCTACCTGTGCCCCAAAGGCCAGGCGGCGATCCAGACCACCTACGATCCCTACCGCCTCCTCAAGGTGCTCAAGCGCGCGGGGAAGCGGGGCGAGAACAAGTGGGTGACCATCCCCTTCGAGCAGGCGATCACGGAGATCGTCGAGGGCGGCCTCCTGTTCAAGGACGTGCCGGGCGAAGAGCACCGGCACGTGGACGGACTCCGGGCCATTCGGGCGGCCGGCGATCCGGACGTCCTGAAGGCCCTGGCCGCCGACGCCAGGAAGGTCGCCAAGAAGGAGATGCCGCTCGCGGCGTTCCGCGCGAAGCACGCCGCCGCCCTGTCTCTCCTGATCGATCCCGAGCACCCCGACCTCGGGCCGAAGAACAACCAGTTCGTCTTCATGTGGGGACGCCTGAAGGGCGGGCGCAGCGAGCTCATCCGGCGATTTACGGAACAGGCCATGGGCTCGGTCAACGCCCACGGCCACACCACGGTCTGCCAGGGCTCCCTGTACTTCACCGGCAAGGCGATGAGCGAGCAGTTCGTCTTCGACGAGACCGACAAGAAGATGAAGTGGACGAAGGGCAGCAAGTTCTACTGGCAGGGCGACCAGCAGTCGGCCGAGTTCATGCTGTTTGTGGGCGCCTCCCCGCTGGAGGGCAACTACGGGGTTACCAATCGCGCCAGCCGGATCGCCCAGCGCATCGCCGACGGCGACCTGAAGATCGCCGTGGTGGACCCGCGGGCCTCGAAGACGGCGGCCAAGGCCTGGCGCTGGGTGCCCATCGCGCCCGGGGGCGAGGGCGCCCTGGCCCTGGGGATGATCCGGTGGATCATCGAGTCCAGGCGCTACGATGCGCGGTACCTGACCAATGCCAACAAGGCCGCCGCCGCCGCGGACGGCGAACCCACCTGGTGCAACGCCACCTGGCTGGTCAAGTTGGAGCAGGGCCGGCCCGGGGCGTTCCTGCGGGCCTCAGAGATCGGCCTGCCGGTGGAGCGGCGGGTCTACAAGGACAAGAAGACCGGGGAAGAGACCGTCTATGACTTTGACCCCTTCGTCGTCCTGCGGGACGGGAAACCGGTAGCCTTCGACCCGTACGCGGAGACCGTCGCGGTCGAAGGGGACCTGATGGTGAAGACCGAGATCAACAAGATCCCGGTCCGCAGCGCCTTCCAGCTCCTCTGGGAGGAAGCCTCCTCGCGCACCCTGGAGCAGTGGGCGGCCCTGGCCGGCATCCGCGCGGCGGACATCGTGGACCTGGCCCGCGAGTTCACCAGCCACGGCAAACGCGCGGTGGCCGACATCCACCGCGGCGTTTCGCAGCACACGAACGGCTTCTATCAGGTCTTTGCCTGGTACACGCTCAACCTCCTGATCGGGAACTACGACTGGAAGGGCGGACTGGCCAAGGCGACCACCTACGATCCCGCGGGCACCAAGAAAGACACGGTGAAGGGCCCCGACGGCAAGGAGATCGAGTGGGCGCAGCCCTTCCCCGTCACCGATTTCAAAGGCAAGCTGAGCCCCTTCGGGATCAGCCTGATCCGGCACGGGGAGAAGTACGAGGACACCACGCTCTTTGCCGGATATCCGGCGAAGCGGCCCTGGTACCCGCTTGCCTCCGACATCTACCAGGAGATCATCCCCTCGGCCGGCGACGCCTACCCCTACCCGATCAAAGCGCTGTTCATCTACATGGGCTCGCCCGTCTACGCGCTGCCCGCCGGGCACACGAACATCGAAATCCTGGCCGATCCGGCCAAGATCCCCCTGATCGTGGCCAACGACATCGTGATCGGCGAGACCTCGATGTACGCCGACTACATCTTCCCCGATCTCAGCAACCTGGAGCGCTGGGAGTTCGCCGGATCGCACCCCAACATGATCTGGAAGGTCCAGCCCGTGCGCCAGCCGGTCGTGGCGCCGATGACGGAGACGGTGCGCGTCTACGGGCAGGAGATGCCGCTGTCGCTGGAAGCGATGATCCTGGGACTGGCGGAGAAGTTGGGGCTGCCGGGGTTCGGGCCGGACGGCTTTGGGCCCGGCCAGCCGTTCACGCATCCCGACCACCTGTACCTGCGCATGGCGGCGAACCTGGCCGTCGGGGACAAACCCGGACAGGAGCTGCCCGAGGCCAGCGACGAGGAACTGCGCATCTTCCTGGAGGCGCGCCGACACCTGCCGAAGTCGGTGTTCGACCCGGCGCGCTGGGAGGGAATCGTCGGCAAGACGCTGTGGCGGAGGGTGGTCTTCCTGCTCAATCGCGGCGGCCGCTTCGACGACTTCGAGCAAGGGTACGACGGCGAACGGCTCAAGAACAAATACGGGACGCTGATCAACTTCTATCAGGAGAAAACGGCCAAGACGAAGGACTCCATGACGGGAGCCCCGCTGCCCGGCCTGGCCGTGTTCCGCCCCTCGCCGGTGGATGCGACGGGCCGCGCTCTGCGCGATGAACAGGCCGGATACGATCTGCGCCTCATCACCTACCGCGAGGTCATGCACACGAAGTCCCGCACGGTCAGCAACTACTGGCTGCAGGCGCTGCTGCCGGAGAACAGCCTGCTCATGAACGAACGGGATGCGGCCGCGCGCGGACTACGGGACGGGGACCGGGTCCGGATCCGGTCGGCCTCCAACCCCGACGGCGTCTGGGACTTCAAGAACGGCGCCACACGGCCGATTGAAGGACGGCTGAAGGTCGTCCAGGGGATCCGCCCGGGGGTCGTGGCATTCTCCCTCGGGCACGGCCACTGGGCCTACGGGGCCGGCGACGTCATTATCGACGGGAAGGTGGTCAAGGGGGACCGGCGGCGCGGCACCGGCCTGCACGCCAACGCCGCGCTGCGGGTGGATCCCGTCCTGAAGAATACGACGCTGGTGGACCTGACCGGTGGCAGCGCCGTGTTCTACGATACACAGGTCAAGGTTACCAAGGCCTGATGGTCTCCGTGTAGGAGGACGGCTCCCGGGGCAGAAGGAAACGAGGGATGACCGCCCTGAGGCGCGTCGCGCCCCTCGCCCTTCTGCTCGTCCTCGCCGCCTCCGCGGCGTGGGCGAAATCCTACGACCACCCGCTGATCGAGCAGACCTTCCGCCTCCGGCCCAACGGCGACGCCGAGGTGGAAGAGGTCCGCACCTTCCGGTTTGACGGGACCTTCTCCTGGGCGTCGATCACGCGCGATATCAGCGGGCAGTACGGGCGCTACACGCTGGAGTACCACGGCGTCTGGGATGCGGACACCCGTCAGGCGCTCCGCCACGTGGTCAAGCGTGATGGGGACAAGGTGGAGCTCACCTGGATCTACGACGCGCAGGATACCACGAAGCGCTTCCTGATCCGCTATCGCATCGGCGGCGCCGTCCAGCGCTACGAGGACGTCGCCCAGTTCTACTGGCAGGCCGTGGAGGGCGACCACGCCCCGATCGGCCGCGTCCGGATCACCCTCCTCCCGCCGGCACCCAGCGTGGCGCTGTTCAAAGTCTTCGTGCACAGCCGCGCCGCGCCGGGATCGCTCGACCTCGCCCCGGACGGCAGCCGCGCCGTCGTCACGCAGCACGGCATCCCGGAGACGAGCTTCGTGGAGGTCCGGGCGCTGCTGGATCCGGCCACCTTCCCGCAGGCCCGCGTCCAGGGCGGCCAGACCTACAAGAGCCTGTTGCAGGACGAACGGCGGCAGGCCGGACGCGAGCTGCGGCAGCGGCGGCTGTTCCTCGCCGGCGTCGGCCTCGCCGTGTTCATCACCCTGCTGCTCATCGTCGGCTACATCTGGACCTACCGGCGCTACGGCAAAGAGCCGCCGGTGGCCTACGACGGCCTGTACGAACGCGAGCCGCCGCGGCCGCTGCCGCCCGCGGTGGTGCCGGCGATCATGACCCAGGGGAAGGTCAACCGGAACGACCTGCCCAAGGGCTTCGCGGCCACGCTGCTCGAAGCGGCGCGCCTCGGGTACCTCGAGATCGAGGAGGTCCAGGACCAGGGCCTCCTCGGCACAGGTCTGTTCAAGGACACCGACCTCATCTACCGCCTCACGTCCAAAGGCGTGGATCTGCTGGACGGCGGACGCCCCTTCACCCCGCCTGCCGACGAGCGGCCGCTTCTGCCCTTCGAGATCGCCGTGCTGCAGGCCGTGTTCAAGCACGCCGGGGACGGCACGGTGGCCACCAGCGACCAGATCGAAGCGTGGGGCAAGCGCATCGTGGGCTCCAAGAGCAACTTCCTGCGCTTCGTCGAGTCCTGGGGACCGCAGCTGCGCGGCTGGTTCGAGCGGACCTTCTTCAAGCTGGATGATGCGACCAGTGAGCGGGCGAAGGTGATCTACATCGGCCTCACGGTGGTGGGATTGCTCCTCGCTTTCTTCGTGGGTATGGGGGTCTCGCTCTTTTTCGCCGGTCCGGTCGGGGCGGTTCTCCTCTACCTCGCCGTACGCAGCCTCTCCCGGCGCACGCCCGAGGCTGCGCTCGAAGTGCGCAGGTGGGAGGCCTTCCGCCGCTTCATGACCGACTTCTCGGCGATGAAGGAGGCCGGCCCGCAGCTGCTGCACCTGTGGGAGCACTACCTGGTCTACGCCACGGCGCTGGGCGTGGCCGACCGCCTGCTCAACAACTTGAAACTGGTCGCCGCGGAACTCCACCAGCCGGTCACCTCTCCCCGCTGGTTCCGCTCCCCGTCGATGGGCCGGGGGCTGGCGGGATCGGTGGGATCGCTGGAGTCGCTCACCCGGTCCTTCCAGAACTTCCAGAACCTCTCCCGCGCCCTCTCCTCCTCTACCCGAAGCGGCGGGGGCTTCAGCGGCGGCGGGGGTGGGGGCGGCGGCGGCGGCTCGAGCCGCGCCGGATAGCGACGCCTTCCCCTCCTGCGAACCTATCGGTCCCGTCGCACGTCACACTCTGGGAGGTGGGAGGATGCGCATCGCTGCTGTCGCGGCTGTCTTCGTCATGATCCTGGCACCTTTCCCGGCGGCGGCCCAGGCACCGGAGGGCACGCGAAACCAGATCATCGTCCGCGGCTGGGGACAGGTAGAAGTCCCGCCGACGCAGGCGGTGGTGACCGTGGGCGCGCAGCACCAGCGCCCGGAGGCCGCAGACGCCGGCGCGGAGGTCTCCCGCATCGCGGACCGGATCCTGGCCCGCCTGCTGACCCTGGGGATCCGCCGCCAGGAGATCCGCACCTCGGGGGTCCAGCTGGTCCCGATCTACAGCGCCCCGCGGGACGGAACACCGCAGGTGGTCGGCTACCGCGCCACCTATCTGCTGACCCTCACCCTCACCGACCTCCGCCTGGTTGGGCAGGTCCTGGACGAGTCCGTCAAAGCCGGCGCCAACCAGATCCTCGGGGTGACCTTCGGGCTGCGCGATCCGTCGGAGGCGAGGCGGGAAGCTTTGACCCTGGCCGTGCGGGAAGCCCGGGACAAAGCCGAGGCCATCGCCCGCGCCGCGGGCCTGCAGATCAAGGGGATCGCCCAGATCTCCGAGGAGTCCGTGGACGTTGAGGTCCGGGCCTTCAGCCGCGCCGCCCCGGCCCCCCAGCCGGTGCCGATGCCGATCGAACCGGGACTGATCACCGTCACCGCCCGGGTGACGATGGTGTTTGTCTACTGATCGGCAGGAGGCTCTGCCTGAGCGGCCTCCCCACGCACCGGTCGCCTCTGTGTGACATTGGTCACAGGAGGCCAAGCCGGGCTTCTGGTAGAGTGGAGCCCTACGGCACGCTGGCCGTGGCGCCGTCACCTTCCGGCGCGGATGGACGGGAGAATGAGGCAGTGTAAGTTGTAGAGGAGGGGAAGCATGGCATACGTGGACGGCTATGTATTGCCGGTGCCCAGGAAGAATCTAGGCGCCTACCGGCGGATGGCACGCCTGGCAGGAAAGATCTGGCGCAAGTACGGCGCCCTCCAGTACTTCGAGTGCGTCGGTGATGATCTTCACCCGAAGCATGTCGCTCTCACGTTCCCCAGGACTGTGCGGGCCAAGCCCGGGGAGACGGTGGTGTTCTCATTCGTCGTGTTCAAGTCGCGTGCGCACCGCGACCGCGTCAACGCCAGGGTGATGAAGGATCCGTCCCTGGACACGCCCAATCAGGCGATGCCGTTCGACATGAAGCGCATGGCCTACGGCGGGTTCAAGGTCCTGGTCGAAGCCTAGGGACTTCACACGGAAGGAGTGATCACCGCAGTGTGACATAATGGGGCCATGAAGTACCGCCTGCTCGCCGACGCCTACGCCGAGATCGAAACCACGACCTCGCGCCTGGCCATCACCCGGCTGCTGGCCGACCTCTTCCGCCAGGCGCCGCACTCCGTCCTGGCCCGCCTCACCTACCTGACGCAGGGCAAACTCTACCCCGACTTCGAGGGTGTGGAGATCGGCGTGGCCGAGAAGATGGCGGTGCGGGCCGTGGCCCAGGCGGCGGGCGTCTCGCCGGAGGTCGTGACGCGCCAGCTGGCCGCCTCCGGTGACCTCGGATCGGTCGCCGAGACGCTGCTGGCCAAGAGCGCAGGCCGCCGGGCCACGTTGACCGTCGATGAAGTGTACGACGGGCTGGACCGCGCGGCGCGGGCCGCCGGCGAAGGGGCGCAGTCCGTGCGGATCGGAGCGGTGGCCGGATTGCTGGCCAAAGCGGCACCGGCCGAGGCGAAGTACATCGTGCGCATGGCCACGGGCAAGCTCCGTCTGGGTGTCGGGGACATGACCATCCTCGACGCCCTGGCCGAGGTCTTCGCCGGGGGGAAACAGGCCCGCAAGGAACTGGAGCGCGCCTACAACCTGACCTCCGACCTGGGTCAGATTGCCGCCGCCGTCGCCGCGGGCGGCCTGGAGGCGATCCGCAAGGTTCACGTCGTCGTGGGCAAGCCGATTCGGCCGATGCTGGCCGAGCGCCTGGGCGATCCCGCGGAGGTCCTGGCCAAATTGGGAGGCCGTTGCATCGCCGAGTACAAGTACGACGGCGAGCGACTGCAGATCCACAAGAAGGAGTCGGAGGTGGAGATCTTCTCCCGGCGCATGGAGAAGATCACCGCCCAGTACCCCGACGTGGTGGACCTGGCCCGGCGCTGCCTGCAGGCAGGCGAGGCCATCGTCGAGGGCGAGGTCGTGGCCGTGGACGCCGATACGGGCGAACTGCGCCCCTTCCAGGACCTCATGCCGCGCCGGCGCAAGTACGGCATCGAGGAGGCGGTGAAGGAGATCCCCGCCACGTTCTTCGCCTTCGACACCGCCTATGTGGACGGGCGGGACCTGACCACCGAACCCTACCAGGCGCGCCGGGCGGTCCTCGCCCGCATCCTCCGACCGGCCGAGCAGTTCAAGCTGGCGACCTCCGCTGAGGTTTCCTCGGTGGAGGAACTGGAGCGGATCTTCGAGCAGGCCGTGCAGGACGGCTGCGAAGGGCTCGTCTGCAAAGCCACGGGGGGCATCTACCAGGCCGGAGCCCGCGGATGGCAGTGGATCAAATTCAAGCGCGAGTACCGCAGCGAGATGACCGATGCCGTGGACCTCGTGGTCGTCGGCGCCTTCCACGGCCGGGGCCGGCGCGGCGGCACCTACGGGGCGCTGCTGATGGCCGCCTACGACGACAAGGAAGACGACTTCAAGACGGTCTGCAAGCTGGGCACGGGCTTCTCCGACGAGTTCCTCGCCAGCCTCCCCGCGATGCTCCGCCCCCACGAGCGCGCGGAGCGGCCGGCGCGTGTCACGGCCCGCCTGACGCCCGACGTCTGGATCGAACCGGCGGTCGTCTACGAGGTCATCGGCGCGGAGATCACCCTGAGCCCCGTGCACACCGCCGGGTGGGACGTCCTCCGCCAGGGCAGCGGGCTGGCCATCCGCTTCCCCCGGTTCACACGCGTCCGGGACGACAAGGGCCCCGCCGACGCCACAACCGTGACCGAGCTCGTGGAGATGTACCGGCGCCGGCTGAAGAAGGCCGGATAGGGGGCGAAGATGTGGTTGTGCCCCTGCGGAATCCATGAGACAATGAGCAGGCGTCGCAGAAGCTGGTTCCTCTGTGATAGTCTGCAGGACGAAGGTGGGAAGATCGTGGCGACAGGTACCGTCAAGTGGTTCAACAGTGAGAAGGGGTACGGCTTCATTACCCCGGAGGACGGCTCGAAGGACCTCTTCGTGCATTACAGCGCGATCGAGGGCGAGGGCTACAAGTCGTTGAACGAGGGGCAGAAGGTCGAATACACCGAGGGGCAGGGGCAGAAGGGTCCCCAGGCGACCCGAGTGCGACCTATCGGATAACGTCCTTCCGACCGCCAGCATCGCAGGCGAAGGCCCGGGCAATCACCGCCCGGGCCTTCTGACATCGGCGCCACACCGCAGGTCTCGAGCCCCCCGTCAGTAGGAACCCGGGGAGGCGCGCCGTAGTGGTCCCCTGCAGCCCGTCTCAGGAGGCGATGATGAGTCCCCGTCCGATCGAGATCGAGGATCTCCTGGCCGTCCGCTTCCCGCACGATCCCGCCGTATCCCCCGATGGCACACAGGTCGTCTTCGCTCTCGGTCGGCTCGATGTCGAGTCGAACGAGATCCGATCGGCGCTGTGGATGGTGCCGGCAGGCGGCGGCCCGCCGGTCCCGTTCACCAGCGAGGAAGCCCGTGACACGAAGCCCATCTGGTCTCCCGACGGACGCCGGATCGCCTTCCTCTCCACGCGCGGCGGCAGGCGCCTGGGCCGGAAGAGGGGCGCGCCGCAGCTGTGGGTGATGCCTGCCGGCGGCGGGGAGGCGGTGCAGCGGACCTTCTTCCGAGACGGTGTCGCGCAGCCCGCCTGGTCGCCGGACGGACGCCTGCTCGCCTTCGCTTCGCGGGGCAGCCCGGAGCACCTCGAACGGCGGGAGGACGAGGAGGTGGTCGTCCGGGAGATCCGCCGGGCGAAATACAAGTTCGACGGCCTCGGCTGGGTGGAGCGCCCGGCGCACATCTGGACGGTCTCCCGGGATGGGGGAACCCCCGTCCGGCTCACCGACGGCGAGTTCGACCACGAGTTCCCGGTGTGGCTGAACGACCACGAGGTCGTGTTCGTGGCCAACCGCACCCCGGCATCGGATCTCAGCCTGGCCCGCGACCTGTGGGTGGTGGACGTGCGCACGCGTGAGATGCGGCAGATCACGCAGCACGGCGGCCCCTGCCTCTCGCCCACCCCCTCCCCGGACGGGCGGTGGATCGCCTTCATCGGCCACGACCTCCACGCGGGGCCGGCGACGAACATGGCGGTCTACGTCGTCCCCTCTGCCGGCGGGCCGGTCACCAATCTCACGGAACGTTTCGACCGCTCGGTGGGCAACGCCGTGGGCAGCGACCTGCGGCTCACCCCTCTCGTCCCCCGACTGGCCTGGGACGGCGACGGGGCGATCCTCTTCCTGGCCAGCGACGCGGGCCAGACGCACCTCTACGCGGTGCGGCCCGGAGAAGGGACGGTGCGGCAGATGACCGCCGGGGCCGAAGTGGTCGCGGACTTCCACGTCGGCGGCGGGACGACGGTCGTCCAGCGCATCGGCTCCGCCTCGTTCGACGAGCTGTGGGCGCTGACCGACGGGCACCTGCGCCCCCTGACCGGCGTGAACGACGGCCTGGCCGGGGAGGTCGCGCTCGGATCGCCGGAACGCTTCTCCTACCTCGGGGCCGACGGCTGGCCGATGGAAGGCTGGATCCTGACCCCGCCCGGCTTTGACCCCTCCCGGCGCTACCCGGCCGTCCTGCGCATCCACGGAGGACCGCACGCGGCCTTCGGCGACGCCTGCAGCCATTACGCGCAGCTCCTCGCCGCCCGCGGATACGTCGTGATCATGACCAACCCGCGCGGGAGCCAGGGCTACGGGGAGGCGTTCACCCGCGCGGTGGTCGGGGACTGGGGCGGCAAAGACGCTGAGGACATCCTGCTGGGCCTGGAGGCCGTGCTGGCGCGGGGCTTCGTCGATCCCGGACGCGTCGCGGTCACCGGAGGTTCCTACGGCGGGTTCATGACGAACTGGCTGATCACGCACACCCCGCGGTTTCGCTGCGCCGTCAGCGAGGTATGCGTCAGCAACCTGCACAACTTCTACGGCACGAGCGACATCGGCGCGACCTGGGGCGAAGCCGAATGGGGGGCGACGCCGTGGGACGATCCGCAGACCCTGCTGGCCCGCTCGCCGCTGACCTTCGTCCGGAACGTCCAGACCCCCGTCCTGCTCACGGCCAATGAGGACGACCATCGCTGTCCGGTCGAGCAGTCCGAGCAGTTCTTCATCGCCCTGAAGAAGCTGGGAAAGGACGCCGTCTTCCTTCGCTTCCCGGGGGAGAGCCACACCATGAGCAGCAGCGGCCGGCCCAGAGCGCGACTCGAGCGGCTGAAGCGCCTGCTGGAATGGTATGCTCAGCACCTGCAGGAGACCAGATCGGCTGTGCCGGCGGGGCGGTAGGCGATGCCGCCTACGGAATGAGGTGGCGGGCATGACCGCGCTGCTCGTGGCCACGGAGCGGGCGCTGTTCGTTGCGCGACGGGCATCACGCTGGTCTGTGGAGGAATCCCTGAAGGGCAAATCCCCCGATGCCCTCGCCGTTGATCCGCACCATCCCGGGCGTGCCTATGCCGGGACCTGGGGTCACGGCCTGTGGCGCACCGACGACGCCGGCCGCACCTGGCATCCGGCTGGCCGGGGGATTGCCTACGGCGAGGTCACGGCCGTCGCGGTCAGCCCGGCTGAAGGGGGCGTGGTGTATGCGGGCACGGAACCCAGCGCGGCCTTTCGCTCTGAGGACGGCGGAGAGACGTGGAACGAGCTGCCGGGACTGCGGGCGCTTCCCTCGTCCCGATCGTGGGCGTTCCCGCCCCGTCCCGAAACCCACCACGTCCGCTGGATCGAGACCGATCCGGCCGTCCCCGGCAGAGTTTTCGTGGCCATCGAAGCCGGCGCGCTGGTCCGGACGCTCGACGGCGGCCGGACCTGGCTGGACCGGGTGCGCGAAGGGCCGATCGACACGCACACGGCCGCCACGCACACCCTGGCGCCCGGCCGGCTGTACTCCGCGGCGGGAGACGGCTACTTCGAAAGCACGGATGCGGGCGAGAGTTGGTCTCGTCAGGTGGACGGCCTGCAACACCGATACCTCGTCGGGGTCGCCGTCCACTCGGCCGACCCGGATGCCGTCATCGTCTCTGCCGCATCAGGACCCTACGTCGCGTACAGCCCCCGCCGCGCCGAAGCCTACGTCTACCGCAAGAGCGCAAAGGGGGGATTCCAGCCGGCCATGGCCGGACTGCCGGACGCCCGAGGCACGGTGGCCAGCCGGTTCGCCGCCAGCCCGGACGAGCCGGGCATCATCTACGCGGCCAACAACCACGGGACCTTTTGCACCGCCGACGCCGGGAAGACCTGGCAGGTCGTGGAGATCCCCTGGCCCCAGGGCGCATTTGACCGCGGAGTGAATGCGCTGGCCTGCCTTCCCGACTGAACGATCGTACACCAGCGGCTGAGACGCGCACCCCCTTGCCCGCGGCGAACTTTTGCCCCGGCCTCCGCATCTATCTTCTAGAGGGAACCAGTCGCCTCAAGAACAGGAGGGAGGACGGCATGAGGGCTTCTCGCGACGAGACGGCGCCAGTACTTGAGACACAGACTGCGCCGGTTCGCGAGACGCAGTGAGGCGGAATGCGGGCGGGAAGGTGTATCGCGCCGGAGACGCCTCTTCCTTCACAAATCCCAAAGGAGGCTGCGATGCGCGGTTCAATGAAAGACCTGCCGGTGATTCTCGACGTTCCCGAGGGCAAGATCTGGCAGGTGGAATGGGGCGGCAACATCGTCGAGTTCGGCAAGTTCAACCAGCCTGTTGACCCCGCTCCATTTTTCAAGGGCCTGCCTGACGATCGTTGTCAGTGTCCGCACTGGGGTTATGTGCTCAAAGGCCGTCTGCGCTATCGTTTCAAGGATCACGAGGAAATCTACGAAGCGGGCGATGCCTATTACGCGCCCCCAGGCCACACTCCCGTGTTGGAAGCGGGCGTCGAGTACGTTGAACTCAGCCCGATGAAGGAACTGGCCAAGACGATGGAAGTCGTCAAGCGTAACATGCAGATGATGAACCAAGTCTGAACAAAGAAAAACCATGACCATGACCTCTCGCTGGCGGGGGCTGGCGTTATTCCTCGGCGGCATCCTGACGGGGATCGGGCTGCTGATCCATCCCAATGACGCGGCTGACCCCAATGTGGTCATCACCGGACGCTGGAGTTTAGCGCACGGTCTACTCTTCGTCGGCGCGGTGCCGGCTCTGCTCGGGCTGGGGGGTGTTCACGAGCGCCTGAAGGGCTTGCTTGGCTTCATCGCCTACCTGCTGACCTTCAGCAGCATTGCCTCCTTTATCTTCGCATTTGCGCTCGAAACCTTTGTCGTACCCGTCATGGCCGCCGATCCCAACGCCGGGAAGTTACTGGATCCTACTGGTCCGTTGCTGGGGGGATCGCTGGGGGTCTTTCTTCTGGTCATCGGTCTCGCTTTTACCTTGGGCGCGATCCTGCTGGGTATTGCCATCCTGCGTTCGAGCGACCTGCCCAAGTGGAGCGGGATTCTGTGGATTGGTGCTGCGCCGGTATCGCTGGTTCCACCTCTGCCCTATCCTGTGCTGCTCATCAGCGGTCTGGCCCTGGGGCTCGCCTTCGCTGTTACGGGCTTTGCCATCTGGTCGCGGCAAATGCCGATGACGCGTCCTGCGATTACCTGAACACACGGCTGGGCGATGATCTTCACCCGAGGTCATCGCCCAGCTTCGAGAGAGACCGAAATGTCTGGTTTTGTCCTTGCCGACTTCTCACCGCCTGCGCTCGCCCAGGCCGTCAAAACCAACCTGCACAATTTCTTCCGCTATATAGCCCGCGCGACGCCAACGGAATCTCTTGGCGATCCGGAACTGACACGCTGGCACACGCAGGTGCCCTTCCCCTGGTTCAACGGCGTGCTGGCTTCACGCCCGCCGACGAACGGCGACGAAGAAACCGTGCAGACAGCGATTGCCTGGTTCAAGGCCCGGGCGGTGACACGGTTTACCTGGTGGCTGACGCCGACGCTGCCGCGCACGGGCTGGGAAAAGCTTCTCCGAGCGCAGGGCTTTCAATCTTCAGACGGGCCGCCTGGCATGGCCGTGGAGTTGCACGCGCTGAAAGAAGACGGGACCCGCCCTGGGCTTCATATTGCTCCGGTGGCCGACGAAAAGACCTTACAGACGTGGACGCGCACGTTCATCTTCGGATATGGATTGCCGCCGGATTGGGAGAAGCCCCTTCTGAAGATGATGACCGGCCTCGGGCTGGACCTGCCCATGCGCAACTACTTGGGCTATCTGGATGGTAGGCCGGTTGCTACTTCCAACTTATTTCTGAGCGCCGGGGTGGCCGGGGTGCAGTTTGTTGCCACGCTCCCCGAAGCGCGCGGGCAGGGCCTCGGCGGGGCGATGTCTCTCATGCCTCTGCTCGAGGCGCGGCAGATAGGTTACCACATTGGCGTCCTGCAATCCTCTGCGATGGGCTTCCCGGTCTATCGTCGGCTTGGATTTCAGCAGGTTTGCCAGGTGGAGCATTACTACTGGGCAGAGGCGAGCGCGTCTGAAGCAGACGGACACCGAGATCATTGAGTGCAGCCCCCTGGGACCAGCTGGCGCAGGTGATTAACGTCGTGGAACAGAACCTTCCAGCCTAGCTTGAAACGACCGGCTCTCGCTGATCTTTGAACAGTTCGTCCTATCTTCGCCGAGGGCGGCCAGGAGCCGACTTTGCAGCGCGGCAACGAGTATCAGGCTCATCGAGGCAGGCGGGTTAATACCGACCTCGTCCGTCAGGCCCAGGCAGGGGATACCGAAAGCCTGGGCATCCTTCTGGAACGCTGGCGCCCCTATATGTACGCGCGGGCTCTGCAGCTCCTGGTCTCACGCGACGCGGCGGAGGACGCGGTGCAGGACGCCTGTGTCATCGCTCTTTCCCGCATCGCCGAGATCCGAAACCCTGCTTCCTTTGGGAGCTGGATCTATGCCGTCGTGACGAACGTGTGCCGCGGTATGCTCCGAAAGGGCGGCAGAGTGGGCGCAGCCTCCCTGGGGCTGGAGAGATACTTATACCTCCACCACCCGGAACAGATGGCGGAGCATTACCTGGAGTCCGTCGCCTTCAAAGACCTGGTCTGGCGGGCCCTGTCCGGCCTGGGCGAAGATCTGAGAGTAGCGGTGATGCTGCGCTATTTCTCCTCCTACCGTTCCTATGAGGAGATCGCCCTGATCCTCGGGGTGCCGGTGGGGACGGTACGGAGCCGCCTGGCCGCGGCGAAGGATCAGCTGCTGCGTCAACTGCAGGCCGTGCGCCCGGCCCATCCGGAGGCCTCCGCCGGCACAACGACGTTTACCGTGAAGACCCTGGGGGAGATCTGGCGCGGTCTCTGGCAAGGTGACGCGCGGCCGTTCGACTTCTTCGATGCGGATCTGCGCTTTACGTTCGTCTACCCGGATGCGCCGCCATCCTCGCGTTCCGGCATCGCCTCCTGGAAAGATGAAGTGCGGGGCGACGTTCTTGCCGGCACCGTCGTCTACCCGGATCGTGTCGTCGCCTCCCACACGGTGTCGATTATCGAAGGTCGCATCGAAAACGCGCCGGAGACGCCGACGCGCTGCCCTCCCGGCGCCGTCGCCGTGCTCTTCCACGGCGCGCACCGCATCACGCGCATGCGCATCCACATGGAACCCCGCCCGGCCGGGACGAGGGACCGCTCGCCCCGGTCGTCTCCGGCATAGACACTGCGTCGAGCGGCGAACCCGGCGACGAGCGATTCAAGAGCAGAACGAAGCCAGGGGATTGAGAGACGCGGTCGCGACCTAAGAGACCGAAGGTATGGAGCCGGCGACGAGATTCGAACTCGTGACCTGCGCATTACGAGTGCGCTGCTCTACCACTGAGCTACGCCGGCTCGGACAGAAGCATCATAGCAAGGAGTTGCGGGCGGCTCAAGACGAACCCCCCTCAGTGTGAAACTGCTCCGGACGCCGCGGCAGTGGGACCGCCGCACGACGATCGTCGCCACGCTGGGCCCCGCCACCTGTACCCCTGAGCTCGTTCGCCGGCTCATCGAGGCCGGCGCCGATGTGTTCCGCCTGAACTTCTCTCACGGCACGCAGGAGACGCACGCCGAAGCGTACGCCCTGGTCCGGGAGGCGGAGCGGGCCGTGGGGCGGCCGGTGGCGGTGCTGCAGGACCTGGCCGGGCCGAAGGTGCGGGTGGGACCGCTGCCGGGCGGCTCCGTCGCGCTGCGCGAAGGAGAGCCGCTCATCCTCTCGGCGGACTCCGCGGGCGACGGGGGGCGGCGTATTGCGACCACCCACCCCGGGCTGGTCCGGGATGTGCGCAAGGGCGACCGCATCCTCCTGGACGACGGCGCGCTGGAACTCCTGGTGGAAGCGACCGGCAGAGAGGGTGTCCGCACGCGCGTGGTCCGCGGGGGAATCCTCTACGCGCACAAGGGGCTGAACGTGCCCGGGGTGCCCCTGCGCGTGCCGGTGATGACGGAGAAGGATTACGACGACCTGGCCTTCGGGATCCGACTGGGCGTCGATTATGTGGCGATGAGCTTCGTCCAGCGCCCGGAAGACCTCGTCCCGTGCCGGCGGGCCATGGCCCGTCTGGGCCGCCAGGTGCCCATCGTGGCCAAACTGGAGAAGGCGGGCGCGATCGTCGCCCTGGAGGGGATCCTCCGCACGGCGGACGCGGTGATGGTGGCCCGGGGCGACCTGGGGGTGGAACTGCCGGCCGAGCAGGTGCCGGTGCTGCAGAAGACCATCATTGCCAGGGCCAACGATGTGGGCATCCCGGTGATCACGGCCACGCAGATGCTGGACTCGATGGTGGACCACCCGCGGCCGACGCGCGCGGAAACCTCGGACGT
The DNA here is from genome assembly GCA_031459765.1 of Armatimonadota bacterium. Lineage (NCBI taxonomy): Bacteria > Bacillati > Candidatus Sysuimicrobiota > Candidatus Sysuimicrobiia > Candidatus Sysuimicrobiales > Candidatus Kaftiobacteriaceae > Candidatus Kaftiobacterium > Candidatus Kaftiobacterium secundum. The sequence goes on from JAVKHY010000001.1 coordinate 153,974, forward strand.
GGCCAATGCCATCCTGGACGGGACCGATGCGGTAATGCTGTCGGAGGAGACCGCCGTCGGGAAGTATCCCGTGGAAGCCGTGGCCATGATGGACCGCATCGCCCGCGTCGTGGAATCCACGAACCCCGCCATCTTCACGGCCCGCGCCGGCGCCCGGCGGGGGACGGCCGCCTCCGTGGCCCGCGCCGCGGCGGGGCTGGCCGACGAGCTGAACGTCCGGGCCATCGTCGTCATCACGCGCACCGGCCGCACCGCGGAACTAGTCAGCAAGCAGCGGGCCCGCGCTCCGCTGGTCGCCTTCACCGAGGAGGAAGGCACCGCCCGCCGCCTGACGCTGTGGTGGGGCATCCGGGCCTACGCCACGACGTTTCTGGACAACACCGACGCCATGCTCACCCACGTCGAAGGCGAGCTCCTCCGCCGCCGGCTGGCCGCGGCCGGAGAGACCATCGTCCTGGTGGGCTCGGCCCCGGTGGTGGCGCGAGGGCGCACCAACTTCGTGAAGGTACACCGCATTCGGAGCGCGAACACGGCCCAGCGAAGACGGCCTGCGGAGGCCCGCCGATGAACGAGCGGCTGTGGGAGATCTACGAGCAGCTGTGCCTCGTGGAGATGGTCAGCCTGGAAGAGTTCGTCCGGCGCCTCAAATCCGGCGAGTTCGGCGATTTCCCCACCGAGGACGTAGTCAGTTTCCTCCGCGAGATCGAGGCCAACATGCTCCAGAACATCGAGATGAAGACGATGGAGCACCAAGCCTACGCGGAGATGGCCGACGAGGTCTCCGAGCAGACCCAGCGGATGTTCGAGGAGTTGATCGACGAGGTGCGCCGGCCCTAGATCAGGAACCGGCCGTTGCGGTAGATTACCTCGCCGTCCGCGATCACCTCGGCGCCGGTGCGCAGGTCGCAGATCATGTCCCAGTGCAGCCCTGAGACGTTCTTCGATCCCGTCTCAGGGTAGCCGGCGCCCAGGGCCATGTGCAGCGTCCCGCCGATCTTCTCGTCGAACAGGATGTTGCGCGTGAACTGCGTGATGTGGTAGTTCGTGCCGAAGGCGAACTCGCCCAGGTAGCGCGCGCCGGCGTCGGTATCCAGCATCGCCTTCAGAAACTCCTCCCCCTTGGCGGCGCGGGCCTGGACCACCTTGCCGCGCTCAAACACCAGTTCCACGCCCTCCACCTCGCGGCCGTCGTAGATGGCGGGGAAGCTGAAGCGGACGCGGCCGTTCGCCGAGTCCTCAACCGGCCCCGTGAAGACCTCGCCGTCCGGGAAGTTGGACTCGCCCGCGGCGTTGATCCACCTCCGCCCCTCCACGGAGATCTCCAGATCGATGTCCGGCCCGCGCACGACGAGACGGTTGCGGCGGTTGAGAAAGGCCACGATCCGGTCCTGCTCCCTGCGCACCTGCTCCCAGGCCGCGACCGGGTCCTCGCGGTCCAGCAGTCCCGCGCCGAAGACGAAGTCCTCGTACTCGGCCAGGGACATCTCGGCGTCCTGGGCCTCGGCATGGGTCGGGTACTGCGTCCCGCACCAGCGCAGTTCCCCGGCCGCGGCCCGCTCCAGGAACCGCTGCTGCAGCTCGCGCGTGGCCTCGCGACGCAGGGCGACGCGCTTGGGATCGATCCGGGTCAGCTCGCGCGTGTTCCACTCGCCCCAGATGCCCAGCGATGCGGTGATGCGCTCGGTCTCCTGCCGCTGGAGTTCGGACACGAACCGCAGCTGTTCCTCCGAAGCGTGCTTGAAGTAGATCTCCTCCAGCCCGTCCAGACCGACCCGGACGAAGGGGTGGGCGCCGGCCGCCAGCCCCTCGCGGTAGACGGCGACAATCAGCGGAGCGGCCAGGGCGGGACCGCTGATCCGAAAGAGATCGCCGGGGCGGATCTTGAGCGAGTAGTGGACCAGAACCCTGGCCAGCTTGTCGATGCGGGGGTCAACCATCCTCTCCTCCCAAGATATGGTGCTCGCTTGATGGTGACACGTCCCCCGCCCTCCTGTCCAGCGGCCCGGCGAGGCAGGAGGTCCCCCGGATGTGTCCTATCCCCACAAGGGGAGGCGGGAACCTCCGGCGGTTCGCGCCGGGACACCGGGCACCTGACAGGACGCCGGACACCGGATAGGGAGGGTCTTCATGGAGATGCTGATCGTGCTGGGGATCATCGCCCTGCTCGTGCTGTTCTTCATCGCGATGTACAACCGGCTGGTCGTCCTGCGCAACCGCATCGAGAACGCCTGGTCGCAGATCGACGTGCAGCTGCGCCGCCGCTATGATCTGATCCCCAACCTGGTCGAAACGGTCAAAGGGTACGCGGCGCACGAACGCGCGGTCTTCGAACGGGTCACCGAAGCGCGGGCCCGGGCCCTGGCCGCGGGCGGGGTGGCGCAGCAGGCCCAGGCCGAGAACATGCTCACCCAGGCCCTGCGCTCCCTGTTCGCCGTGGCGGAAAACTACCCCCAGCTGCGGGCCAGCGAGAACTTCCAGAAGTTGCAGTCCGACCTCTCCGACACCGAGAACAAGATCATGTTCTCCCGGCAATTCTACAACGACACGGTGATGCAGTACGACAACGCGCGGGAGTCCTTCCCGACCAACATCGTGGCCCGGCTGGCCGGCTTCGGGCCGAAGGAGTACTTCGAGGCGGAGGCGGTCTCGCGCGAACCGGTCAAAGTGCAGTTCTGAGGCCCGTCAGCGGGCCCGCGCGCGCCGTATTGACGAGAAACAGCACCAGAGCCAATGTATTGAGCAACGCGCCCCACCGCCTTCCCGGCGGTGAGGGGATCAGGTCGGCCGCGACGCGCAACACCAGGCCGGCGTGCAGCAGCGCCGCGTGCCCGTAGAACGCCGGCCGATAGGGGACGGTGCGGCCGAGGACGGCGGGCAGGATGATCGGGGCGTGGGCGAAGACCATGGAGAAGACGAAGCCGACAAAGACGGCGTGCAGGCGCGCGTCGTAGAGGTAGCCTCCGCGCGGGCCGGGCGCGGCGAACCACAGGATCCCTGCGGCCAGTAGCCAGAGGTAGCCGGCGAGGAGATTCGCCGCGGTGAACCGGTGCAGACCGGCCAGCCGCAGCAGTGGACGGGCCGGGTCGTAGCGCAGCAGCCAGGCCGCCATCCCGACCATCGCCGCGGCCGACGTGCGGATTCCGGTGGCCGCACTCACCAGAGCGAGCGGCGGGCCTGTCAGGAGCAGGATTCCAAGAAGGACGAAGGTCGTCGTCGCCCACCGGGGCGGCCGGGCAACCCGGCTCAACTCCAGGCGCTCGCCAGCAATCATCAACACGAGAAAGGCCGTCCACCACGGCACGGTCAGCGGCAGGGAGCACGTGGCCATCCAGACGAGGTTCCCGCCCAGCCAGCTCAGGACGCCCGCGCCCATCACCGCGGGAGGCAGGGCAGGCTGGCGGCGGTAAAGGGCGGCGAAAACGGCGGCCAGCAGGGCGCTGGCCAGCGCGAACACCGCGCGGGCCACCACCTGGGGCAGGCCCAGGATTGTCAGCACGGAGCCGGCTCCGGCCAGCAGAGGAGCGGCGAAGGCCCAGCGCCGACCCAGGGCGACGGCGCGTTCCATCCCGATCAACGCGCCCAGGAATCCCGAGACCATCAGCGGCCCGTGGGCGACGGCCAGGTCGGTCGCGGGGAGACGCCATCCGGCCCGAATCAACCCCGCCGGAGTCGAGTGTCCCTTCGACCGGCTCCGGATGTCTCCTCCAGACGGCCTCCGCCTCCTCTCCTCTCGCCTCCGTCCTGCCGGCGGGGGAAGGAGCGCGCCGCCTCCGCCTGTAATCCTCATCCACTATGCAGGTCCCCACGCTGGCCGACGTCTTCAGCGCCCGGTTGCGGATCCGTCCCTACCTCCGACCGACGCCGCTGTACGCCTATCCGTCGCTCGATCGCCTGGTCGGCGCGGAGATCTGGGTGAAGCACGAAAACCACCAGCCCGTCGGCGCGTTCAAAGTGCGGGGCGGCGTGAACCTGCTCTCCCAGCTGCCCGCGGACGAGCGGCGGCGGGGCGTCATCGCCGCGTCCACCGGCAATCACGGCCAGTCCGTCGCCTTCGCCGCACGGCTGTTCGGGGTCCGCGCCATCATCTGCGTCCCCGAGGGCGCGAACCCGGTCAAGGTGGAGGCGATACGGGACCTGGGCGCGGACGTCGTTATGCACGGTCGCGACTACGACGACGCGCGGGAGCACTGCGAGCGCCTGGCCGCCGCGGAGGGCTACCGCTACATCCACTCCGGCAACGAGCCGCTGCTCATCGCCGGCGTGGCCACCGTCACGCTGGAGATCCTGGAGGAGCGGCCCGACGTCGAAGCGATCATCGTGCCTGTCGGTGGGGGCAGCGGCGCGGCCGGGGCCTGCGTCGTCGTCAGCGCGATGCGCCCCGATGTGCGGGTGATCGGCGTGCAGTCCGCCGAAGCGCCCGCCGCCTATCGCTCCTGGCGGGCCCGTCGGCTGGTCGAGGACCGCATGGGCACCTACGCCGAGGGGCTGGCCACCCGCACGGCGTTCGAGCTCCCCCAGCGCATCCTCTGGGAGCACCTGCGCGACTTCGTCCTCGTCAGCGACGACGAGATCCGCGCCGCACAGCGCGCGATGATCGAGAAGACCCGCAACCTCGTTGAGGCCGCCGGGGCGGCGCCCCTGGCCGCGGCGCTCAGCCTCCGGGAGCAGCTCGCCGGCCGGCGCGTCGCCCTGATCTGCAGCGGCGGCAACGTCAGCCCGGACCAGCTGCGCGCCCTGCTCAGCCCGTAGCCGCCGCCGGCGCGCCGCGCGCCGTTCAACCCGCACTGCTGCCGCCGCCCCCGCCACCGCCGCCCCCTTCTCCTGCGAACCCTCCGCGCGAGTCCCCGGCCGAGCTCACAGCGGTGACCAGTGCGTCGAGATTGGCCAAGATCCGGGAGAGATCCTCGAGGGAGTGCGCGGGGGGTCCCCGACCAGGACGGCCCACGCCCTGGCCCATCGCGCGCGCCGTTCCATGGCTCAGGCTACGCGCCGGCCTCCTCTAGGCCAACCGGCTGGCGTCCCGTCCCGGCCATGCTGTTGTCCCGGTTTTCCGGGTCAGGGCCTTCGCCCGCTCATCGGGACGGGCGCCCGTGTGAACGCGGGCGCCCGTCCTGTGCCCCGCCCGGGCGCTAGAACCGCCCGCCGACCAGGCCCTGCTCCCGCCACTTGCGGTAGATCCGCCGCAACTGTGCCGCCGCGCTGGACAGCGCCGCCTCGGGCGTGTCGATACCCTGGGCCACCCGGGCGAACATCACCGGGATGACCCAGGTGTTGAAGGCTTCGTCCATCGCCGCGCTCGACGGGCCCGGCCAGCCGACATGGTAGGCCCAGTCAAAAGCCGTTTCGATCGTGGCCAGTTTGTCCTTGCGGTCGCCGGCCGCTTTGGAGATCGGGTCGTCCCGCAGATAGGCCAGCCGCTTCTCCTTGGAGATGGCCCCCGTGAACGTGGGGAAGTCGTAGGCCTGGCTGGCGTGGAACTTCCCCGGCGCCCACCCCTCGCGGGCGGCGACGTCCGGGTCGTAGCTCAAGATGAGGTCCACCAGGAACTTCTGGGCGGCGTTGCGCACCGGCGCCGGTCGGTTCCGCCACAGGGTGTAGACGCCCATGACGTGCTCCAACCCCCGCGCTCCGGCCGGGCCCTGCGGGGCGCGCTCCGTGACCCAGGTGTTGCGCGCGAACTGCACGGCGGGGGAGCTGTTGGGGGCCTCGCCCCGGCGCAGGGCGGCGATGGCCTGGGCCTGCGCGGTGCGGGTGATCGAGATGGCGTTGGCGGCCATCGAGATGCGCCCGGCCAGGAACTCTTCGTTGTTGGAGGCCGCGGTCCAGGCGAAAACCCCGGGGAACATCGCCTCCTCGTACAACGCCTTCACGAACCGCAGGGCGTCGAGAGTGCGCTGCCGGAACGGCGGCCGGTCGATGACGACGTTGCTCTCCTCGTCCACCTCCGAGGTGCCCCAGGAGTACATCAGGGCGTGCAGCCACATGTTGGTGTCGATCTCCTGAGAGAGCCCCAGCCCGACCGGGTGCCCGAGCTTCTTCAACTCCCGGCCGCCCCAGCGGATGTGATCCCAGGTCACCGGGCCGCGCAGCGGGACGCGCTCCGTGCCCACGATGCGCGCGGAGACCTGCCGCCAGAGGTCGGCCCGGTAGTGCACGGGGTCGGGGACGAAGTTGTCCGAGACGCCGAAGTAGCGCCGCGTCACCGGATTGAACGTGCTCTTCTCGGCCAGGGGGATGTAGTTGCCCGCCTTCCGCTTGAGCTCCTCGACGACCTCGCGATGCGCGTCGGTGTCCACCTGGCGCTCCAGCGTCGCCGGGGGGCTCAGGTGCTGGATGAGGTCGTGGCCGGGATCGGCGCCGGCGGCCACCCGGGACGACTCCGCCGCGGCGACGGCCGGGATGTCGGCCAGGCCGATGTGGTCGATGACGACGCGTACGCCGTTCTTCTCCCCCCACTTCGGGGCGAAGACGCGGTCCAGCCACTCGTCGTAGGGCGGCACGAAATGCCGCCACTGCAGGATGCGGAGCGTGACCGGCTGCGCGGACGCCCCGCGGGGCAGCAGCAGCGGTCCCAGCCCTGCCGCGGCGGCCAGGGCGCCGGCGGTCTTCAGCAGTTCCCGCCGGGTGAGCCGCCAGCGGCCGTCGGCCACCTGCATCCAGACCCACTCCCCATCAGCCATCCTCCCCGCCTCCCTTCGGTCGCGGCCGCACCGGCCGCGGGATCACTTGATCGCCCCACTGACGGTAAAGCTGCCCACGAACCGCTCGATCACCGCGTAGTACATCGCCGCCACGGGCACGCTGGCCAGAAAGGCCGAGGCCATCAGCGGCCCCCAGTCGAAGATGTCGCCCCGCACCATGTCCGCGGGCACACCGACGCTGACGGTCTTCTGGGCGGTGCTCGTCACGAAGGTCAGGGCGTAGACGAACTCCTGGGCGGAGAGGGTGAAGCCGAAGATCACCACCGTGACGATGCCCGGCAGCGTGAGCGGGATGACCACCTGCCACAGCGCCCGCAGCCGGGTGCAGCCGTCCACGAGGGCCGCTTCCTCCAGTTCCCGCGGCACGCCGCGCAGGAAGCCGGTGAGCAGCCAGACGCTCAGCGGCACGGTGATCGTGGGATAGACGACGATCAGGGACCAGAGGGTGTTCTGCAGGCCGAGCGTCGTCACCACCCTGGCCATGGGGATGAACAGCAGCGTCGGCGGGACGAGGTAGACGAGGAAGATGGCGATGCTCGCCCGCTCGCCCCAGCGGCCCAGGAAGCGCGCCAGGCTGTAGGCCGCCGGCAGGGCGAGCAGGAGCGTGATTGCCACCACCGCCACGCCCACCAGCGCCGTGTTGAGCACCCAGCGGGCGTACAGCGTCTTCGTGAAGACGTACTGCCAGTGCTCCAGCGTCGGCGGCTCGTGGAACCAGAAGGGGTTGTGCAGGGGGTTGTAGAGGTCGGAGTTGCGCTTGAAGGCCGTGATCAGCATCCAGGCGAACGGCGTGGCCGCGACGATGACGAAGGCGCCGAGAATGCCGGCCCGGCCCAGCGCCAGGGCCCGCCGCCGCGCCCGCACCTAGGCCACCTCCACGCGGCGCGCCAGGCGCAGCACCATCACGGCGGCGACCAGGAGCACGGGGAAGAGGAGCAGGGAGATCGAGGCGCCCACGCTGAGGTTGCCGCCGAAGATCCCCTTGAAGAAGGCCAGGCTGGAGAGGACCTGCGTGGTGTCGAAGGGGCCGCCCCGGGTCAGGACATACACCACGGCCATATCTGTGAAGGTGAAGATCGTGCCGAACAGCACGGCCACCGCGGTCACGGGCGCCATCAGGGGCAGGACGATGTGGAACAGCCGCCGCCAGAAGCCGGCGCCGTCCACCTCGGCCTGATCGAGCACGTCGCGGGGCAGCGCGGCCAGGCCGGCCAGGAGGATCACCGTGGCGAAGGGCAGCATGCGCCAGACGTGCACGGTGACCACGGAGAACATCGCCAGGTTCGGCCGGCCCAGCCAGAACATGTTCTCGCCGGGTCCCAGCCAGCCGAGGCCGCGCAGCATCCAGTCGAGGATGCTGAACCGGGCGTGGAAGATCCACAGCCAGCCGATCGTCGTCAGGGAGACGGGGGCGACCCAGGGCAGCAGCACGAGGAACATCACCAGCCCGCGGCCCCGGAAGGGGCGCTGCAGGGCGTGGGCCAGGATGTTGGCCAGCACCAGGACCGCGACCTGGGCCAGGACGGTGAAGGTGAAGGTGTTGCGCAGGGCGCGCATCGCCACCGGGTCCTGGAAGACCTCGACGAAGTTGTCCAGGCCGATATAGCGCCCGTAGGGGTTGCCCGTCGTCGCGTCGGTCAGGCTGAGGTAGAGGGCGAAGAGGAAGGGGAAGCCGACGAGGAGCGCGATGTAGAGCACGGCGGGGGTCAGCAGCAGAGGCCCGAGCACGCGCTCGCGCTCGAACAGGGCCCGCCCGTTCGACAGGGCGGTGGAGAGCGAGCGCGTCACGCTCAGGGCCACCGCTCCACCACCACCTTCTTCTCGGTGTAGAACTCCACCGCGTCGCGCCCCTGGCCGTGCAGGTCGCCGAAGAAGCTCTGGTTCCAGCCGGCGAAGGGGAAGAAGGCCATCGGCGCGGCGACCCCGACGTTGATGCCGATGTTGCCCACCTGCACCTCGTACCGGAACCGCCGGGCGGCCGCTCCGCTGCGCGTGAACAGGCAGGCCATATTGCCGTAATCCTGCGCGTTGACCAGGGCGATCGCCTCGTCGATCGTGCGCACGGGGATCAACCCCAGCACCGGTCCGAAGATCTCGGTGCGGGCGATGGTCCCCCCGGGGGGCACCTCGTCCAGCACCGTGGGCCGGACGAAGAACCCCTGCTCGCGGCCGGGGATGCGCGCCCCCCGTCCATCCACGATGATTCGGGCGCCCTCCGCCTCGGCCTGGCCGATCAGCCCTTCGACGCGCCGCTGGCTCTCGGCGCGGATCAGCGGCCCCATCTCCACCCCCGGCTCCAGCCCGTCGCCTACCCGGCGGGAGGCGGCCAGTGCGGCGACCGCCTCGGTGAACGGCTCCCGCGCCTCGCCGACGACGATGGCCAGCGACGACGCCAGGCAGCGCTGACCGGCGCAGCCGAAGGCCGAGTCGGCGACCAGCTGGGGCACCGTGGCCATGTCCGCGTCGGGGAGGACGACCACCGGGTTCTTGGCCCCGCCCTGGCACTGGGCCCGCTTGCCGGCCGCCGCCGCCCGCGCGTAGACGTGTCGCGCCACCGGCGTGGAGCCGACGAAGCTCACGGCGCGGACGAGGGGGTGATCGCAGAGCGCGTCCACGGTCTCCGCCGCCCCGTTAACCACGTTGACCACGCCGGGCGGAAGGCCGGCCCGCTCGACCAGGGCCATGATCTTCTGCATCGTCAGAGGGACCTTCTCGGACGGCTTGACGATGACGGCGTTGCCGCAGGCCACGGCGTAGGGCAGGAACCACAGCGGGATCATCCCGGGAAAGTTGAACGGCGTGATGGCGGCGACCACCCCCACGGGCTGGCGGAAGAGATGTTCGTCGATGCCGCGGGCCACGTCCTCACTGTTGTAGCCCTGCAGCAGGCTGGGGATGCCGCAGGCCACCTCGACGTTCTCGATTCCCCGCCGCAGCTCGCCCACCGACTCGTCGTACGTCTTGCCGCACTCCTCGGTGACGGTACGGGCCAGGTCGTCGAGATGCTCCTCGAGCAGGCGTTTCAGACGGAACAGGGGCTGGACGCGCTCCGGCGCCGGGGTGCGCCGCCACTCCCGGAAGGCCCGCGCCGCGGCCTGCGCGGCGTGATCCACGTCGGCCGCACTGGACAGCGGTACGCGGGCGATCACCTCGCCGCTGGCCGGATTGAACACCTCCAGGCCCCGGCCCCCGGTCGCCCTCGTCCACTCGCCGGCGATGTGGTTGAGGACTTCGTGCATTCCCCGGCCGTCCTTTCAGGAAGCGCGGACCGGCGCGGGGTGGGGCGAAACAGGACGGCGCTGCGCCGGCCTCGGGTGGGTGGACTATTCGGCTCCCCGTGGTCCCGTATCCTGTCTGCGGCCGCCCCGCGGAAGCGCCGGACGTACCCGCACCGTCGGCTCCGGCGATGGCATCGCCGTGGTGTGGACAGCCGATGGCAAGCCGGTCGCGCAGCTTGGCCCGCACGAAAACGCGTGGATCGCCGTAGAGTGGAGCCCTGACGGCCGGTTCCTCGCTACGGCTCAGTTCCACGGGAATGTACGGATTTGGGAACGGGGTACCTGGAAGCAACTAGTGCTGCTGCGTGTTCACGCCTCGGCAGGTCTGGTGCGCTGGACGGATGGTTACATTGCTGTGGCGGGGGGCGCATCCTCATCGTTCAGATCGTCCACTTGGCACCACACAGAGACGATAGGTTTCATCGAGAGAATGGTCACATCGATTTTGCCGGCAATCTTTCGAAGCGATCACCAAGGCATAAGGAGAAATCCCTTGCTGGACCCGCGCAAGGGCGTCACGGAAGAGCGAATCACGGATCCCGCCATCACCGATCCGACTCTCGATCAGGATACTCTCAGGGACAGATAGCAGGCCGTGCTGCGAAAGCAGGTCGGCGAGAACGGCGTTGAGGACCTCCTCCCGAACCTCGAACGGCGACACAAATCACCTCGGCCGACGGCTACTGGCTCTCGGCTCCGCGAACAACAAATGCCAAGCATCGCGGTAGCGCAAGTCTTTGACTCGCTTGTAGTTCACGCACGTCACGCTAGGCAACCCCGACCATCGCTCTAGAATCTCGTCGATTTCGCTCGAAGGAACTACGAAGACCTCTGGCGATGCATGGGGCTCTTTGAATCGATGCTTGTAGCAAACGAGAACGTAAAAGTGAGCAGGGTCCCTCCGCTTGGGAGAGAGTGGCCAGTTGGTCGTATTCTTGAGGGCCTTTACGTCAATCGTCACGGTTCGGCCGTCCGCATGATGGGCGCTCAGGTCTATCTCCTTCGTATGACCGAGGGTCAGCGAGACTCGGTGCCCCAGGCGGAGCAGGGAGGCGGCAACGTAGAACTCCGCCGCCAGGGCGGCAATCTGTGTTTCGCCCCTCGGGGTTCGAAGCTGCTTTGCCATGCCTGCCTCACCCCGTCCTTCGCGGTCAAAGCAGAAGCCCCGCCCACCCGGGGGTGAGGCGGGGCTTCCTTGTCGATCCGGCGCTCATGCTCCGACGCATGTTGCTTGGCGGCGCGAGCCAATATTCCTCCTCGTCCCCGCAGACGGCACACAGATATGGCGGCAATCGCTTGCGCTCGTAAGGGTTCGTTGCAGCCTCCTCAGAGGTCCGTCAGAGCTTCAAATGTCCTCGCGGAGGACCCTTTGAAACGTTGCCAACCGCTGCTTCTCGTTCGACACCCCGGGGCAATCGGAGGCTCGGCCTCACCTTCCCCAAAGGCCGCGCCTCTTCTCGCGGGCCTCCCGCTGACAGGCGAGGAAGAGTTCAGCGTACTTCACATTGGGCGGGATGGTCAGCACCTGAGCGTAGCCCGCCCGCAATATCAGCATGTTGAACAGCCTACCATCGAGGAGCCAGACGTAAGCGAGGACGCGACCGTAGCGGTCGCGGACTTGCACGTCCAATTCCAACCCTACCTCTTTGCCCTGGAGATGCTTCTTCGTGAACTGTGAGGCAAGCCAGCCAAATTCTTGGATGACTTCCTTCGGTACCCCCGACTCGTAAGCATCGCGGTTCAGTTTGGCGCTCTCGTGGACCTCCGGTGTATCGATCCCGATCAACCGAACGCGCTCCCGGCGGCCGTCCAGCCTCACCTGCACGGTATCGCCGTCCACAACCCACCCAATCGTGGCCGCGAAGAGTTCTTCGGGCACCGGTGGGTTTTGGCAGGCAACCCGTGCTGCCCCCAAGCGTGAACCCGATAGCGCGAAGACCAAAGTCAGCGCGACTAGGAGGATTGTTTTCTCGGGTCTCATCCTCCGCGGTTTGTCCGTGCAGCAGTCATATTGGGGCGCTCAGGATCGTAGCTGCACGACCTTTTCGGCTCCTACATCGCGGACAGGGCGCTCGATTATCGCGCGGATCGATGCGTCGATTGCGCCGCTCTTCTTCAGCAGAGCCTTGTAGGCGGCCTCTCGGCGCGCCCAAGTCTGCTCATGCCCTCGACGCTCTTTCTGAAGCTCCGTCTGCAGTTTCGAGCTGATCCCGATGAGGTCTGCAAGTGTATCCCGGAACTCCACGCCGGAGAGGTACTGGTATAGCTCCGCCGTCTTCTGGCTGCGGTCCACTACCGACAGTCCCGCCCTGTGCACCTCGATGACCATCCGCCGCACCACTTCGGCAAGGTGCAATACTCCGTCGGGATGGATCACCGGGATGCCGTCCTGCAGGCAGAAGTGCCTGTGTTTGCGAGGAAAGACTCTGGTAACGAGGATGACGTGAGGCGTCCTGTGCGTCTCTTGGGCTTGCCTGGCCTGCGCAACGAACTCGTTCTTCCAATCCTGAGCATCTTTGCACTCGTACACGATCTGTCCAGCAGCTACCAGCTGTTCCCCGGTCCGGTATCGCACCGTTTGAATGAGATCTGCGCCAGCGCGGCCCCGTCCGACGCGCTTGACCTCGTCGTCCCGAAACGCCGCTTCCAACTGGCGCTTCAAGTCTTCCTCGTTGAACTCACCACGGTCGCCGGGCTGAAGGCCATCGAGTTGGCGGCGAAGTCGCTCCGCCTCGGCGCGTTGCCGGTCCGCTTCTGCTCGTTGCCGTTCAGCCTGCTCCCGGTAGCGCCTGGCGATCACCTCCAGTTGCTTTACACGTCTGTCATCTTTCCTAGCTGCCTTGAGCTGCGCTTCATACTCCCTGCGCATCTCCACACGCATCTTCTTCCGCTCAGCAGCAAGCTGCGCGCGCATCTCCCGCTTGACCTCTCGCGCAGCCTGAGCCTTCACGGCAGCGATCTTCGCGTCATACTCCGCCCGGATCAGCGACCGGGCCTCCTTCTCAGCCTCTGCCCTCAGGCGTCGCTCAAAGCTTGCCTGCGCACGGTACAGGTGCGCAATCGCCTGTTCGTTGACCAAGGGCTGACCACAGAAAGGACACCTCCTAGGTGCGGTGGGCTTGCTCATCGAGATCCTCCCCTTGCTACGGATTCCTCCGGTCGTCCGCGCTGCGCGTCGATTCTGGTTTCGCGCTGGCCTGATGCTGCACAATTTAAGCACATCTAACACTAGCTCACTTCCTGCATCAGTCAACTTGTTTACTACCCAATTGGCGCCGATTGGAGACAGCGTGCAGCTACCTAATGCGGGAGAACCCGCACGAGAGGTGCTCGCGCAGATGCCGGGGTGCTGGCCCCTGTTGAGCCGAATCGCTTACGATGACATAGGGCTTCACTCAGGAACTACGCTCTCAACTCCGAGACAAGCAGTCCATGGGTCCAAGCAGGGACCCCGCAAAGGGGAATGCGCGAAAAGCCTTGATAGACGCGGGGGTTCGTGGTGGGCGGTGCAGGACTTGAACCTGCGACCTCATGCGTGTGAAGCATGCGCTCTAACCACTGAGCTAACCGCCCCGGGCAGAGTCATTATAGGCCCGCGTCCCGAGGAGCGTCAATCAACCTCCCAGAATACCCGATCGGCATGGATCAGGAGTTCGCAGCCCTGGCCGAGACGATCAGCGCCTGCCGGCTGTGTCCCCGTCTGGTGCGCTACCGCGAGGCGGTGGCCCGCAGGAAGAAGCGGGAGTTCGCGCACTGGACGTACTGGGGCCGGCCCGTGCCGGGCTTCGGGGATCCCCGGGCCGAGGTCCTCGTCGTGGGGCTGGCTCCGGCGGCGCACGGGGCCAACCGGACCGGCCGGATGTTCACGGGAGACGGCTCGGGGCACTGGCTGATCCGGGCCCTCCACCGCGCCGGGTTCGCCTCCCAGCCCACCTCGACCCACCGGGAGGACGGATTGCGCCTGCGCAACGCCTACCTCACGGCCGCCGTGCGCTGCGCGCCGCCGGACAACAAACCGCTGCCCTCGGAGTTCGCCCGCTGCGCGCGCTACCTGCGGCAGGAACTCGACCTGCTGACACGGGTGCGGGTCGTCGTCACCCTCGGCCAGATCGCGTACACGCGCTTCCTGGCCCACGCCGCCGAGCGCGGTTACGCCGTCCCCCGTCCGCGCCCGCGCTTCGCCCACGGGCTGTCCATCGTCCTGCGCCATCCCGCGGGGCAGACGCTGCGCGTCATCGCCTCCTACCACCCGAGCCGGCAGAACACGCAGACCGGAAAGCTCACCGCCCGGATGCTGAACGCGATCTTCGCCCGCGCCCGATCCGCCCTGCAGGACGACTGGCGTGGATAGGAGGGCCTGGATCACCCTCCTCGTCGTGGTGGCGGGGACTACGGCAGGTCGTCTGTGGTTGGCCTCCGCCCTGCCGCTGGTGGACGACGAAGCCTACTACTGGGCGTGGGCGCAGCGCCCGGCCTGGGGCTATCCCGACCATCCTCCGGCCGTAGCCGGGATGATCGGCGTGACGACCGCGCTGTTGGGCGACACCCCGCTCGGGGTCCGGTTCGGGGCGGTGCTCCTCGCCGCGGGCACGACGGCGCTGGTGTTCGCTCTCGGGCGGATGATGTTCGGCGCCTCCGCCGGCCTGGTCGCCGCGATCGGCTTTCAGCTCATCCCCTCGTTTACTCTGGGCAGCCTCTTCGCCTTCCCCGACGCGCCGTTCATCTTCTTCTGGATCCTCACCTTGTGGGCGTTGTGGCGGGCCCGATCTGCGGGCCGCCCCCTGGACTGGGTCCTGACCGGCCTGGGCGCGGGGTTGGCGATGCTCAGCAAGATGACGGCGGTCTTCCTGCTGATCTCCGTCGCCGGCTTCCTGCTGGGTGCGCCTTCGGAGCGGCGGTGGTTCCGGCGTCCAGAGCCCTACCTGGCCGCCGCAATCGCGCTGCTGGTGCTCCTGCCGTTCCTCTCGTGGAATGCGACCCACCACTGGGCCACCTTCCAGCGGGCCCGGGCTCCGCTGGCCTGGATCCGCACCGACCTGCCGGCGCTCAGCGCCGCCGCCTTCCTGGCCGCGCAGCTCGCCTACTACGGCCCCGTCACCGCGCCCCTGCTGGTGGCAGCCCTGGCCGCCTCGGCCGTCCCACGGCGGCGGGATCCGCGCCACCTTTTCCTCCTCTGGAGCGCCCTGCCCCTCATGGGCGTGACGTGGGCGGCCAGTTTCGACGGCATCCCCAAACCGCACTGGCACGCGCCGGGCTTCCTGGTCGCCCTGATCGCCGCCGGGGCGCTGTGGGCGGAGGTCCGGACGCGCCGCCCGTGGCGGATCACGGCGGGCGCGGCCGCCGCCGTGAATCTGGCCGCCGTCGCCGCACTCGCGGCGCTCCCCTTCCGGCCGGACTACGCCGGCGCCGGCCAGCTGTGGGGATGGGACCAGCTCGCCGCCCGTCTGCAGCCGCTGATGGAGGCCACGCCGGAGCGGCCGGGGCGCTTCGTCATGACGGCCGCCTATCAGACGGCGGGGCAGATCGAGTACCACCTGCGGCGGCGCTACACCGTGGCCACCCCCAACGAAGGAGGCGACGCCTACGACCTCTGGGTGCCGGCCCAACACCTGATCGACCGGAACGCCGTCTACCTCAACGACCTCCGTGCCCCGCCCGGCGTGCCGTTGGCGCGCATGTTCCGCACGGTGGAGCGGCTCCCGGACATCGAGGTCGTGCTCCACGGGCGGGTGGTGCGCCGTTTCGCCGTCTACCGCGGCCTGGGGTTCCGCGGCGTGCCCCGGCCGGCCGCAGTGCCCAGGTGACGGTCGTAGATCACCCGGGTGCCCTCCAGACGGGCGAAGGAGGTGAGGGCGTGCCGCCGGACTTGATCCGGACCGAGGAGGTGCATGACCTCGACCCCGCGGGCGACCAGGGCGTCCGCGATGAGCTGGCGGTGACACCGCCACGGCGCCGCTTCGGCGCACATCAACGCCACCGTCTCCGAGGCGGCCAGGGCGATGACCTCGTCCAGGGCTCTGCCGAAGGCCGGCGTCTCCATGTGGTCCGCGTAGCCGCGGAACCCTTCGCTTCGCCACCCGATGTGCGGCGAGTCGGGCCGGGGCCGGCGCCAGCCCCCCAGATCCTTGATGTGGAGGTAGCGGATGCCCGACGCTTCCAGCGCGCGGGCCAGCGCCTCCCGGGCGAAGTGGGGATGGCGGCGAGAGCCGGGGGCAACCCGCACGTCCACCAGACAGGTCACGCCCTGGGCGCGCAGGAGCTCGAGGAACGCATCCAGCGTCCGCGTGGAATGTCCGACGGTGGCTACGCGGAGGGGGGCCTCCATCCCGCCCACAGACCCAACATGCCGAGCAGCAGGTGCAGCACGTTGTCGAAGGGGTTCACGCCGTAATCCAACAGTCCGTAGAAGTCCCGGGTGAAGAGTCCGGTCAGCCCGGTCGCGGCAAAGATGACTCCGGCGACCGCCGCCCACCCCCGGGCCTGGCCGCGGCCAGCCCGGCCCGCCCACACCAGCGTACCTCCGACCAGCAGGCGGAGGGCGTCGATCGGAAACTCCGCGTTCAGCACGAGCAACATCCGCCCGGCGAACAGGCCGCCGATCCCGAGGGCGACGAGGGCGGCGCCGCCCCACTGCGCATACGTCCGCGCCGGCATCGGGAGGCTGGCACTCAGGCGGGCCGCGGCGCGAGGGCCTGGAGGAGGTTCTCCTTGCGCAGCGTGACGTCCGCCACCTCCCGGGCCAGGGCGTCGCCACGCTCGGCCACCCACGTGCACTGGGCGCCGGGATGGACGCGCTTCGGCGCCCCCGTTCCGTACGGCGCATCGAGCGGCGCCACCTCCGGGTGGAGCACCGCCTGGTCGAAGACCTCCAGCGTCGCCTTCAGCAGCCGCGCCGCCTCCCACCCGGCGGCGTGTCCCTGCTGGATCTCGTCCACGGTCCGGGCTGGATCCAGGGACCGGATCCAGGTCACCTCTTCGTGCCAGCGCGCCATGGCCGCGGAGACGGCGGCCAGGGTCTCCCGCATCGCCTGCGCGGCCTGGATCAGGTCCGCCGGAAGCGGCGTGGATAGTCCGGTCTGGGGATGGTAGCGGAGTTCACCGGCGCACCGGCGGAAGATCGCCGCCGTCCTCTCCAGCGCGCGGGCCAAGCGCAGCGTCTCGGCGTGCGCGGCCCGCCAGCGGGCAATGTCGTCAGCGTTGGATGCGGTCATCGTTCGTTGACCGTGCCAAGGACCGGATGCTACAGTGTTGGCGTCTGCGGCCCCCATCGTCTAGCCAGGCCCAGGACACCGGTCTTTCAAGCCGGTAACGCGGGTTCGAATCCCGCTGGGGGCACCAGCCGGCCGGCTCACTCCTCCAGATGCCAGGCCTCGCCGCGGCGCACCGCGACCGCGGGCCGCAGCCCCCTCGGTTCGGGCGCCACACCCTCCTCCAGGTGCATCACCTCGACCCGCTCACAGGTGAACTTCAGGAGCACGTAGTCGCTGCCCAGAGGCCCCGCCGGCCAGAAGGCCGCCCAGTCGTCGCGCCAGTAACGGCGCCTGAGCTCGGCGTCCTCGACGACCTCGATCACTCCGGTCAGGGCCGCATACCCGGACCGGCCGGGATCGTGGCACGCCACCACGACACGGGGCGCAAACATTACCTCCCGCACCTTGCGCGACCCGCGGCTGGCTCCGAACCAGAGGGTGAGGTCATCTTCGGGCTTGAAGTGCTGCATCAACCGGGCGTGGATCTCGCGCGTCGCCCCCAGCGTGACGAGGAACGCGTACTCCGCCGCACGGAGGATGCCGGCCGCCGTCCGGAGGACCTGCTCAACGGTGAGCGTGTTCATGCTCTTCGCGTCTTCATGCTCTTCGGTGAGAAGACCGGCCCCTTACTTCTGGAGGCCTGGGGTCACACCTCCTGCAGGCCCACGTAGTTTTCGGCCAGGCTGGTGGCGGCGGCCCGCGAACTCGTCACGTAGCGCAACTGAGAGAGCTGCAGACGGTGCTGGTAGGCGTCGTCGCCGGGGAACCGGTGCAGCATGGAGGTCATCCACCAGGAGAAGTGCTGGGCGCGCCAGACGCGGCGCAGGCAGGTGGCGGAGTAGCCCTCCAGGAGGTCGGTCCGCCCCGTTTGATACCAGGCGGTCAGCGCCTCGGCCAGGACGCGCGCGTCGTTGACCGCCAGGTTCATCCCCTTGGCACCGGTGGGGGGAACGATGTGGGCGGCGTCGCCAGCCAGGTAGAGACGCCCGTACTGCATGGGCTCGACGACGAAACTGCGCATCTCGGCGATCCCCTTTTCCAGGACGGGCCCCTCGTTCAGCGTGAACCCCGGCGCCGCCAGGCGGGCCCGCAGTTCCTCCCAGACGCGCTCGTCCGGCCACTGCTCCAGCGTGTCCTCGGGGTCGCACTGGACATAGAGCCGGGTGAGCTGGGGCGACCGCATGCTATGCAGGGCGAAGCCCCGCTCGTGGTAGGCGTAGATCAGCTCCTCGTTGGAGGGCGGGCAGGCGGCCAGGATGCCCAGCCAGGCAAAGGGATAGTGCCGCTCGTACACGGTGAGGACACCGGGAGGAATCGCGCCCCGGGAGACGCCGTGGAACCCGTCGCAGCCGGCGATGAAGTCGGCCCGCAGCTCACGGACCGCCCCCCGGTACCGGTAGCGCACGACCGGCGTGGTCGTCTGCAGGTCGTCCAGGCCCACGGCTTCGGCTTCGAAGAGGATCTGCCCGCCCGCATCCAGCCTGGCCCGGATGAGGTCCTTCACCACTTCCTGCTGGCCGTAGACGGTGATGGTGCGCCCGCCGGTGAGTTCGCTGAAGGGGATACGGTGGCTCTCGCCTTCGAACCGCAGCCAGATGCCGTGGTGGGTCAACCCTTCGCGATCGAGACGCTCTCCGACCCCCGAAGCGCGGAGGAGGTCGACGGTGCCCTGCTCGAGCACCCCGGCGCGGATCCGCCGCTCCACGTACTCGCGCGTGCGGTTTTCCAGCACGAGGGAATCGATACCGGAGCGGGCCAACAGGTGCGAAAGGACGAGCCCGGCCGGACCGGCGCCCGCGATGGCGACCTGGGTCCGCGCCGGCGTCAGACGGGTCATGCCCGGATCTGATCTGCGCCGTTCCCGCCGTTCTGGCCCCCGGCGACGGCGGCGGGAGCGGAGACTGGTGCCGTCTCGGTTTGCGGCGCCTTCCGCCTTGCCCGATATCCTTCGACGCTGACGTACAGCGTTGGGATGAAAACCAGGGTGACCATCGTCCCGATAAGCAGTCCTCCGATGACCGCGCGGGCGAGGGGAACCTGGAGTTCGGCCCCTTCGCCGATCCCGATCGCCGTCGGCAGCAGTCCCATCACAGTCGTCACCGTCGTCATCAGCACCGGGCGGAGGCGGGCCACAGAGCCGTCCACGGTGGCCGCCTCCAGGGGCATCCCGTCACGGCGCCGCCGGACCATGATGAAGTCGATCAGCAGGATGGCGTTGTTCACGATGACGCCGGCCAGCACGATCAGGCCGATCAGGGACTGGATGTTGAGCGTCGTCCCCGTCAGAAACAGCATCAGCAGCCCGCCGCTCAGGGCAAAGGGCACCGACCCCATGATCAACAGCGGTGCCAGCAACGCCTCGAACTGCACGGCCATGACGGCGAAGACCAGGAGGACGGCCACGAGGAAGCCCATGGAGAGCTGGCGGTAGGACCGCTGCTGCTCTTCGTAGGTCTGCCCGAGGGCCAGGGAAAACCCCTCCGGCAGAGGCAGCCCCGCCAGGGCCGACCGGACGTCGGCCATGACGCTGCCGAAGTCGCGCCCGCTGATCCCCGCGGTCACCGTGATCACGCGCTGGCGGCTGCGGCGGAAGATCTGGGTGGGCGACTCCCCGCGGACCAGCTCCGCCACCTGGCCGAGCAGCACCCGCCGCCCCGAGGGCGAGATGATCGGGATGGAGAGGACCTGGGTCGGCGTCAGGGCCCGGCCCGCCTCCTGGCTGACCACGATGTCCGTTTCCCGCCCGGCCGCGCGCAGCGTCGTCGCCACCTCGCCCTCCACCGCGGTGCGCAGGGCGCTGGCCACCTGGGATGGGCTGACGCCGAAGGCGGCGGCCCGTTCCACGTCGATCCGCACCACGACCTCGGGCAGCGCCTCTTCCCGCGCCACCGTCGCGTCGATCACGCCGGGGATGCGCTCCAGCAGGTCCCGGACCTGCTGCGCCAGACTCAGCCCCTGGCGGAGGTCGAAGCCGCGGATCTCCACCTCGATGGGGTCGGCGTCACCGCCCCCGAAGCGGAGGATGCCCAGCGCCCCGGCGCTGCCCCGGACGAAGACCCGGGCTCCCGGCTCCTGCAGGCGGGGTCTCAGGGCGGCGACGATCTGCTCCGTGGAGCGGGACCGGCTGCCGCGGTCGACGAGGCGCACGCGGATGAAGCCCCGGTGCGACCCGCCGCCGAAGGTGGTCGTCCCCGCCGTCACCGACACGTACTCCGCCTCGGGCACGGCCGAGCGGATCACCTCCTCGAACCGCGCCAGGACCCGGTCGGTGACCTCCAGCCGCGTCCCGATGGGCATGGTCACCGACACGAAGAACTCACCTTCATCGGCCGCAGGCAGCGTCTCCCGGCCGATCAGGGAGAAGGTGGCCAGCCCGAGGAGAAAGACGACCGCGCTGGCCATGAACACCGGGCGGCGGTGCCGGAGGCTCCAGGTCAGGATCTGCCGGTAGGTGGCCAGCAAACCGCCGGGTCGCATCCGGGCCGCATCTTCCCGCCGGACCAGCCGGGGCAGGTGGGCGGCCAGCGACGGGATGAGCGTGACGGCGACCACCAGCGAGCACAGCAGCGCGAAGACCACGACCACCGAGAACTGGAAGAACAGCTGGGTGGTGATCACGCTGCCCCGCAGAAAGATGACGGGGAGGAAGACGACGACCGTGGTCAGCGTGGAGGCCAGGATCGCCGCGGCCACCTCCTGCGCTCCGACCGTCGCCGCCTCGGGCCCGCTCTTGCCCATCTCGCGATGCCGGAAGATGTTCTCCAGCACGACGATAGAGGCGTCCACGAGCATGCCGATGCCCATGGCCAGAGCCCCCAGCGTCATCAGGTTCAGGGAGTACCCGGCGAAGAACATCAGGACGAAGGTGGCCACCACCGAGGTCGGCAGCGCGGCGGCGATGACCAGCACGCTGCGCACGTCGCGCAGGAACAGCAACAGCACGGCCACGGCCAGTCCGCCGCCGATGAGAATGGCCTGCTGGACGGAGCGCAGGGTGGAGCGGATGAAGCGGGCCGAGTCGTTCAGGACGAGCAGCTCCGCCCCGCGCAGCGTCGGGGCGGTCTCGCGCACGGCGCGCAGGATGCCGTCGCTGACGGCGACGGTGTTGGCGCCGGACTGGCGTTGCACCTGGATCATGACTCCGGGCTGTCCGTTCACCCGCACCAGGCTGGTGGGCTCCTCCTGGCCCACCGAGACCCGGGCGACATCGGCCACGTAGATGGGCACGCCGTCGCGCACCGTGACGATGGTGCGGGCGATCTCTCCCACGTCCCGGTACTGGCTGAGCACCCGCAGGCCCAGATGACGGGTCCCCTCGACGACCTGGCCGCCGGCTTCCACCAGGTTGGCGCCGGCCAGCGCCGAGCGGATGTCCCGTTCGGATACGGCGAGCGCCTGCGCCCGCACGGGGTCCATCTCCACCAGGATCTGACGGCGCAGCCCCCCGGAGATCGTCACCGCAGCCACGTCCGGCACCCGCTCCAGGCGGAACTGCACCTGGTCCTCGGCGATCTGCCGCAGCTGGAGGGGACCGATCTCAGGCGACCGGCTCACCAGGCCGAGCCACACGATTGGGGACTGGGAGGGATCGAACTTGAAGACGACCGGGGTCGAGGCGGCCGGGGGCAGGCGACGCCGCGCGCGTTCGATGGCCACCCGCACATCGGCGGCGGCCAGGTCCAGATTCGTCCCGAAGGGGAAGGTCACGGTGACGCGCGAACTCCCCTCCGACGAAGTGGAGATGACGTCCTCCGCGCCCACCGCGGTGCCCACCGTTTCCTCGATCACGCGGGTGACCAGGTTCTCGACCTCCTCCGGGCCGGCACCGGGATAGTCGGTGACGATGGTCAGACGCGGGAACTGTAGTTCGGGCAGCAGGTCGAGGGGCAGACCCATCAGGCTGGTAATCCCCAGCAGGACGACGATCATGAACGCCATCAACGTCCCGATCGGCCGAAAGACCGCGGTCCGGATCAGGTTCATGGCTGACGCCTCCGCCCTCTGTCATTGGACGGGCCGGGCCGGCCGCCCGCGCCCGGCACGGCGGGGCCCACGCCGTTTCGGCCGGACCCCTGAACGGTGACGGGGGCGCCGTCGCGAAGCGTGCGGTGTCCGGCAACGGCGACGGTCTCGCCGGCGCTCAGTCCGCTGATAATCTCCACCCGGGCGCCGTCCGAGATTCCCGGCCGGACGACCCGCTCCCGGGCCGTCCCGTCCTGGACGACGAAGACCACCGATCCGGCCGGCCGCTCCAGCAGCGCGTCGAGCGGCACGGCGACCACGTTCTCGCGGCGGGCCAGCTGGATCTCGACGTTGACGAACATCCCCGGCCGCAGGCGGCCGTCGGCGTTGGGCACCTCCACGCGGACCTCCGCGGTCCGCGTGGTCGGCGAAAGGATCGGGCTGATGCTGGCGACGCGGCCCGAGAAGACGGCGCCGGGCAGCGCCTCGGTGCGCACCGTCACGGGTATGCCGACGGCAACCCGGGTGAGGTCCCGCTCGATGACGGGCATGGTGATCACCGCGGGGTCGACGTCGATCAGCCGGAACAACGGGGTGGCGGGCGTAACGGCCTGACCGCGTTCCACCATCCGTCGGCCGATCACACCGTCCACCGGAGCGGTGATCCTGCTGTCGGCGAGCAGGCTCTCCGCACGCTGCAGGGCGACCCGCGCCTCCTCCAGGCGCGCGCGGGCCTGCCGGTAGGCGACGTCCGCCTCGGCCACCTGGGCACGGGCGATCCGAACCGACTCGGGCCGGGGCTCGCGCCGCAGCAGCGCCAGCTGCTCCTCCGCCCCGCGCAGCCGCGCCTCCTGGACCGTGAGATCCAGCCGCGCCGAGTCCAGCTGGACGCGCGAAACATAGCCCTGGGCGAACAGCTCCTCCGTGCGGCGCAGCTGCTCGCGGCTGAACTCCAACGCGGCGCGCGCCTGGCGCACCTGTTCTTCGGCCTGTCGCAGTTGCTCCGCCGGCGGGCCGGCCAGGACCTGCGCCAGCCGGGCCTGTTGCGTGCGCAAGGCGGCACGCGCCGCCTCCACCTGCACGCGCTGCGTCTCGTAGGCCGCCCGGGCGTCGGCGGCCTGGAAGCGCAGATCCTTGGGATCGAGCCGGGCCAGAAGCTCTCCCCGCCGGACGGTCTGCCCTTCTTCCACCACAACCTCCGCCACCACCCCCGCGACGCGCGCCGTCACGTCCACGCTGCTCGTGGCGGTGACTTCGCCGATGTGGATGGCGCGCTGGACGAGTGTGGCCCGCTCTGCGCGGGCCGTCTGCACCAGCGCGGCCACCGCGTTCCGCCCCGCCGGGCCCGACGCCGCCTGCCGGCTACGCAGTGCGGCGCTCGTCCGCCAGGCCAGCAGCGCCACAAGCGCCAGGGCGCCTGCCAGGAACAGGATCCTGGAAGCCGACCTCATCCGCTACACCGTCCTCTGTCGGGCCACCGGGAGAATCTCCTTCCCACGCCGGGCGGGAGGATCCCTCCCGCGGGGGAGACGCGTTCACAGCATACCATCGGCACGCCGCTACCGGACGGCCGCGCGCAGGAAGGTGGAGATCGTTCGGTAGATCTGCTCCCGGTGGCGCGCGGAGCGGAGCATATAGGTCCCGTGCAACGCGGTGGGGACCAGCATGAGCTGTTTGGGAGGCGGCGTGCGCTCGAACATCACCCGGGCGCTGGTGTTGAAGGGCAGGTCCCGGCTCCCGGCGATGAAGAGCTTCGGCATCCGGAGCTGCCCGAGATGCGGCCGGGCGTCCAGGCCCTGGAACCTCGTTCCGCTCGCGATGACCACCAGTCCGTCCACCGGTTCGTGCGCGGCGGCCACGATCGAGGCGGTGCCGCCCATGCTGGCGCCGATCAGGACCACCCGTCGCGGCCGGTCCGAGCGGACGAAGGCGGCTGCGGCCATCGTGTCCCGGTAGACGTTACGAATCACCAGGCGACCGGACGAACTCCCGACGCCGCGGAAGTCGAAGGTGAGCACGGTGTACCCTTGCCCGGCGAGGTAGTCGGCCAGATCGAACCAGATCGACTGCGTGGTTCCGAACATATGGGAGAAGACCACCGCGGTGGACCCGCCGGACCACAGTCGGCCCCGCAGCGTGATCCCGTCCCTGCTGCGGAAGGTGACGGCCTGCGGTGCAGGAGCAGCCGGTGCGGTCGCCGCCCAGAGCAGGGGGGCCAGGACGGCCAGCAGCCCGAGGTTGCGGAGGCGCATCACATCACCGCTTTCACCAGGCCGCCGTCCACCTGGAGGGTGGTGCCGGTGACAAAGCTGGCCCGAGGCGAGGCGAGGAAGACCACCACGTTGGCGAACTCCTCCGGGGTCCCCAGGCGACCCAGCGGGATCTGCCCGGTCCACAACCGCCGCTCCGCCTCCTCGTAGGTGGTCCCCTCCCGCTCCGCGTAGGTCCTGGTCAGCGACTGCAGCCGCTCCGTGGCGATGGGCCCGGGGCAGACGGTGTTCACCAGGATGCGGTCGGGCGCCAGCTCCGCGGCCAGCGTCTTGGCCAGCCCGACCACGGCCAGGCGCACCGCGTTGCTCAGCACCAGATTCGGCAGGGGCTGCTTCACCGTGAAGGATGTCACATTGATGATCCGGCCTCCGCCCTGAGCCCGCATGTAGGGGACCACCTGCCGGCACAGCCGCACCGCGCTCATCAGGTTGAGCCCCACACCCGCCCACCACTCCTCGTCGCTGATCTCGATGAAGGGCTTCGAGGGCGGGCCGCCGGCGTTGTTCACCAGGATGTCGATGCGCCCGAAACGGTCGGCGACGGCGCGGACGAACCGCTCCACATCGTCCGCCCGGCTCACATCCGCGGGCACGGCCAGCACATCCCGGCCGATCTCCTCCGCCGCGGCGCGCAGCGCCGATTCGGTGCGCCCGCAGATGGCCACCCGCGCCCCTTCCCGGGCGAACCCCCGGGCGATCGCCTTGCCCAGCCCGCGGCTTGCCGCGGCGACCACGGCCACCTGTCCCTCCAGCCCCAGGTCCATACTCCCCTCCGTCCGTCAGCGACGTTGTTCCAGCCTGGCGATGACACGGTCGAGCACACGGCGTCGGATCTCGGCCCGGGAGAGACCGCCGGCGGGACCGCCCGGGGCGACACTCCCCACGGGGCCCGATTCCCGGCGCCCGCGCAACACTCCCGGATCCTGGCCCGCCCCGCCTTCCTGCCGACGACGCCGTTGCTGCTGCAGGCGCCGGATCTCCCGGCGTTGCTCGGGGGTGAGCGCATCGAGGATCTGCCGGACCAGGGCCCGCGACGCCTCCACATCCTCGGGATCGGTGTCGCGCAGCACGCGCAGCAGCGGAAGGACGACGGCCACCTGCGCGCTGCTTAAGGCCCGATCACCGCTGCGCTCGAGGGCCATGATCGCCAGGGCGGCCAGGACGGCCGGATCGCCGCGGGCCGCGGCGGGGCGCGACCGGAGCCGTCCGTAGACGACTCCCCCGACGACCAGCACGGCGACGACCGCGCCGGCCAGCAGGACCTGCAGGGTACGGCGTCTCATCGGAGGCCCTATTCGTACCGCAGGGCGACGATGGGATCCAGCGCCGCCGCCCGCCGGGCCGGATAGATGCCGAAGAAGATCCCCACGGCGGCGGCGAAGGTCACCGCCATGACGAGCGAGCCCGGCGAGACCAGGGTCGCCCATCCGGCCAGCCGGGAAACCGCCCTGCTGCCGCCGATCCCCAGGAGCAGTCCCACCGCGCCGCCGGTCAGGCTCAGGACCAACGACTCCACCACGAACTGGATCATGATGTCGCCCGGGGTGGCGCCGACCGCCTTGCGGATCCCGATCTCGCGCGTCCGCTCCGTCACCGAAACGAGCATGATGTTCATGATCCCGATCCCGCCCACCAGCAGACTGACCGCGGCGATGCTCCCCAGCAGCAGCGTCATGGTCTGCGTCACCCCCTGGAAGGTCTGGATGATGTCGGCCTGGTTCCGAATGGTGAAGTCGCTGTCCGCGCCCGCAGCGATGCGGTGCCGCCGGCGCAGCAGCGTTTCCACCTGCTCCTGGGCCAGGGACATCTCCTCGGCGGTGCGCACCTTGACGTAGATGCTGCGGACGAAGTCCACGCCGAAGAGACGGCGCTGCGCCGTGCTCAGGGGGACGAAGATGACATCGTCGCGGTCGATGAACCCCGTCGCGCCTTTCTCCTCCATCACCCCGATCACCGTAAAGGTGACGCGGTTGATCTTGATCCTGGCCCCCAGCGGCGAGGCGGAGCGGTCGCCGAAGAGGTTCTCCACCACCGTGCGCCCCAGGACCGCCACGCGGGCGCGCGAAGCCATATCGACGTCGGTGAAGAACGACCCTTCCGCCACGAAGAAGTTGCGCACTTCCTGAAACGCCGGGGTCACGCCGGCCACGCTGGTGACGGTGTTGGCATTGCCGCGCACGGCCTGGGCGGTGCGGGAAAACTCCGCGGCCACCGCCTCCACGGTGGGAACCTCGGCCGCGATGGCCTGGGCATCCTCCCAGGTCAACGTCTGGCTCGAGCCCAGGCCCTGTCGCACGCCGAACTGCCCGACCGAGCCGGGGAAGACCGTAAGCAGATTGCTCCCCAGGGCCTGGACCTGCTGGGCGACCGACTGCCGGGCACCCTGGCCGATACTCACCATCGTGACGACTGCGGCCACGCCGATGATCACGCCGAGCATGGTCAGGAGGGACCGCAGGGGGTTCGCCCCCAGCGCGCGCAGGGCGATCTGGACGCTGCTGCGGAGACTCACCGGGTGGGCGCCTCCTCCGGCCGGAGGAGGCGGCGGCGCTCCACCGGCTCCTGACCCTCGATGCGGCCGTCGCGAAAATGGATGATGCGGCGGGCGCAGGCCGCCACCTGGGCTTCGTGGGTGACCACGACGATCGTGATGCCGGTCTCGTTCAGCCGCTGCAGCAGGCCCAGGATCTCGTCGCTGGTCGCCGTATCCAGATTTCCCGTGGGCTCGTCGGCCAGCACCAGCGCCGGCGCCGTGACCAGCGCCCGGGCGATGGCCACGCGCTGCTGCTCCCCTCCGGAGAGCTGGGTCGGAAGATGATGGGCGCGGTGCTCCATCCCGACGCTGGCCAGGGCGGCCAGCGCACGCCGACGGCGGTCGGGGACGCCGGCGTAGATCAGCGGAAGCTCGACGTTCTCCACGGCGGAGGCGCGGGGGAGCAGGTTGAAACTCTGGAAGACGAAGCCCACCCGCCGGTTGCGGATCCTGGCCAGGGCCACCTCGTCGAGCTCGCTCACGTCGGTCCCGTCCAGGATGTACGTCCCCGCCGTGGGACGGTCCAGGCAGCCCAGGATGTTCATGCAGGTGGACTTGCCGGACCCGGACGGCCCCATGATGGCCACGAACTCTCCGGCGTCGACCCGCAGATCGACGCCGCGCAGGGCGTGGACCTCGACGCCGTCCATGCGGTACACCTTGGTCACGTTGCGCAGTTCCAGCAGCGCCATCGCGCCTACCGTCGCGGGACGAAGCGGGGCTGGAAGGGACTGCCCCCGGGCGCAGACGGAGTCGTCGGCTGAGCTCGTGCCGTTCCCAGGTAGACCAGCTCGCCCTCCCGCAGGCCGCTGGTGATCTCAACGAACCGGCCGTCGCTCAACCCGGTTCCCACCACCCTGGGGACCAGCTTCGTTCCCTCCACGACGAACACCGCCTTGCTCTCCTTTCCGCGTACGGCCTCCTGCGGGACAAGGAGCACGCCGGCGCGGCGGGCCAGGATAAACTCGGCGTCCACCGTCATGCCCAGGCCCAGCTGCCGTCGGGGGTCGGTCACCTCGACGATGACGGCATACTGCGTGACGTTCTGATTCACCACAGGCTGGGGGGTGATGCGGTCGATCTTTCCCCGGAACGTGACGTCAGGGAGGGCGTCGGCGGTGAGTTCCACCGCCGCGGCGGGGGTGAGCCGGGCGATATCCGACTCGTCCACCATCACCTGGGCCAGCACCGGCGACAGCTGCGCCAGCGTGAGCACCGGCGTGCCTCCCGTGGCCGTGCCGATGACCGACTGCCCGACCTGGACCGAGAGTTTAACCACGACCCCATCGATGGGCGCCGTGATCCGCCCTTCCGCCAGGCGCTCCTGCGCCTGCACCAGATCGGCCGCCGCCTGCCGCAGCTGCGCCCGGGCCGCCACCGCATCCGCCTCGCGCTGGCGGACGACCAGCTCGCCGTTGCGGGCCTCGGCCAGCTGTGCCTCGGCCTGGCGGAGCTGGGCGCGCGCCACCGCGATGTCCTCGGCGGAGCCGCCGGCGCGTACCTGCGCCGCCCGGGCCTCCGCCGCCCGGCGCTGGGAGACGGCGACGTCGTACTGGTTCTGCGCCTGATCCAGGGCGGACCGGGGGAGGTAGCCCTCAGCGAAGAGCTGCTGCTGCCGCGCCAGGTTCTGCCGGGCCAGCGACTCCGCCGCCCGGGCCTGGGCCAGGGCCTCCTCCGCCTGCCGGATCTCCTCCGGGCGTCCGCGCATCTGCTGTTGCAGGCGCGCCCGCGCCGCCTCGACCCCGGCCTGGGCCTGACGGATCGCCGCCGCCGTGTTGGCCCGCTGCGAGGCCACCGCGGCCTCCGTCTGCTCCACCCTGGCCTGGGCCGCCGCCAGCGCCGCCCGGGCGGTGGCCACCGCGGCGCGGGCATCGGGATCGTCGATCTCGACCAGGACCTGACCGCGCCGCACCTGATCGCCCTCGCGGACGAAGACCGATCGCACCTCGCCCGTGGCGCGGGATTTCACCTCCACGAGCGAGGCGGCCAGCACCGAGCCGGAGGCCGAGACGCTCACGACGAGATCGCCCCGCGTGACCTCTGCGGTCCGGTAGCGCGGAGTCTCTGCGCGCTCCCGGTCCCGCACCGCCGCAAAGACCGCCCCGGCCACGGCCAGGACCACAACGACGGCCACGACCGACCGTTGCTTCATCATCCCCTCCGGCCGCATCAGCGGCCCGCCACCAGCGCACGTCCGAGGGCGTACTGCAGAGTGACCACGGCCTGCTGCAGGTCGTAGACGGCCTGCACCGCAGCCACGCGCGCCTCTGCGGCATCGCTCTGAGCGGTCAACACGTCCACCAGCGTACCTACGCCCGCCCGGTATCTCCCCTCGGTCACCCGCAGGGCTTCCTGCGCCGCCTCGGCGCTGACCCGCGTCGCCTCGGCGCGGGCCGAGGCGGCGGCGAGCCCGACCACGGCCTGGTAGGCCTGCGTCTGCACCTGAAGGACCGTGGCGTCGCGGCGCGCGGTGGCCGCCTGGAGATTTGCCGCGGCCTCCCGCACCGCCGCCGCGGTCCGTCCGGCATCAAAGAGGGGGTAGGAGACGGTGGCGGAAATTCCCCACCCCGCCTGCCCGGGATCCGGCGAGACCTGTACCGTGGTGGTTGCCCCGAGGCTCACCTGCAGCCCCGCGGCCAGCCGCGCCAGACGCAGGGCCGCCTCCGCACCGCGCACTTCCGCCTCGGCGCGGCGCACCTCCGGCCTCTGGCGTACCGCTTCGGCGGCGGCATCGGCTGCGGCGACCGTGGGAACGGCCGGCATCGCCGGGTCACTGACGGACACCGCCTGGTGCAACGGGACGGCCATCGCCGAGCGGAGGGCCGCCAGGGCCGTCTCCACCTGTCCGCGGGCGGCGACAACTTCGGCAAAGGCGGTGGCCGCGGCGGCACGGGCGCGGACCACATCGGCCTGGGCGGCGGTGCCCGCCCGGAAGAACGCCTCGGCCTGCTCCACCTGTGCCTGGGCCGTGCGCAGCACCGCCTCGCGGACCTCCACGGTCCGCCGGGCGCGGAGCACCTGGAAGTAGGCCTGGGCCGCGGCCAGCACCACATCCTGCCGCGCGGCGGCGAGCTGGGCCCGGGCGGCGTCCAGGAGGGCCTGCGCCTGCAGGATCTGCAGCGCCCGCAGGCCGCCGTCGTACAGGGGCAGCGAAGCGCCCACGGAGATGTTGTGCGAGGGGGAGGGTTCGCCTCCGGTCGGCGCCCCGGTGGTACTGCTGATCGTCCCATAGGAGGCGCGGCCGCTCAGGCCGACCTGCAGCGCCGTTCCGGCGCGCGCCTGGACCAGTCGGGCTTCGGCGGCCTCCACCGCGCGCTCCGCCGCGATGACCGTCGGATGGCGGGTCAGCGCCGAAACCAGCGCCGCCTCGAAGGTCACGGCCTCCGGGACCGGCTGGGATTGCGCCTCCGCCGCGGGCGGGACGACGAGTGCAGAAGACAGACAGACGATAGCGACGGCAGCAACAGTGCGCATCGGTCCTCCAGGAAGAAAGGGCGGGAGACAGGGCGGCGTCCCTGCATCCCGCTTGTTTATAACGGCCGCGGAGCCTGCGGAGTTTACTGCGCTCTCTTTCCCTCGTCCCTGGCCGTGTCCGCCGATCCCTCGTTCTTCCCCTCGGCGGGGCGGGCGCCGGGAGCGAACCGGCGCAGGCGCTCCGCGAGCTCGGCCAACCGCTTGCTGACGCGGGCGTTGATCGTCCCCTCCGGATAGCTTCCGTCCTCGCGGGCTTCGCCCGCAGGCAGGCCGGTGAGAATCTCCAGCCCCTCGTCGACGGTCCGCACCGCCCAGATGTGGAACTTCCCCTGAGCCACCGCGTCGACCACTTCCTCGCGCAGCATCAGGTTGGGCAGGTTCTGGACGGGGATGATCACGCCCTGGGACCCCGTCAGGCCCATCACCTTGCAGACCTGGTAGAATCCCTCGATCTTCTCGTTGACGCCGCCGATGGGCTGAATCTCCCCTTTCTGGTTGACGGAGCCGGTCACGGCAATCCCCTGGTCGATGGGCACGCCGGCCAGATCGGAGAGCAGGGCGTAGAGCTCGGTGGAGCTGGCGCTGTCCCCCTCCACCTCGGTGTAGGTCTGCTCAAAGGTCAGCGACGCGTTGAGGCTCAGCGGGCGCTCCTGGGCGTACTTCCCGCCCAGGTAGGCGGCCAGAATCGCCACCCCCTTGCTGTGGATGCGGCCGGACATCTCCGTCTCGCGCTCAATGTTCACCACGCCGCGGCTGCCGACGAACGTACGCGCCGTGATCCGGCTGGGGTGCCCGAACGTATAGTCGCCGACCTGCAGGACGGAGAGGCCGTTCACCTGGCCCACTTTGGTGCCCGCCACGTCCACCAAGAGCTGGCCCTGGGCGATCATCTCGCGCAGTTTCTCCTCGACGCGGTTGGAGCGGTAGACTTTCTCCTCGATCGCCCGGGTGACGTCCGCGGCGGTGACCACGTCGCGTTCGGCCTGCGCCGCCCAGGCATCGGCCTCGAAGACGATCTCCGCCACCTCGTTGAACCGAGTGGAAAAGCGGTCCTGGCGCTCGGCCAGGCGCGCGCTGTACTCCAGGATCTTGGCCACGGCGCCGCGGTCGAAGGGACGGAGGCGGTGCTTGGCGCAGATCGCGGCCACGGCGGCGGCGTACCCCTCGGCCGTCTCCGGCGTGCGGTTCATCTCCACGTCGAAGTCGGCCTTGACCTTGAACAGCTTGCGGAAGTCTTCATCGAACACGTAGAGCAGTTGAAAGATCAGCGGCGTCCCAATCAGGATCACCTTCACCGAGAGCGGAATGGGCTCGGGCCGCAGGGTGGCCGTGGCGATAAGCCCCAGTTGCTCGCCGAGGTTCTCGATACGCGCCTCCCCGCTCTTCAAGGCGCGCTTGAGGGCTTCCCAGGAGAAGGCGTTCAGAAGCAGATCCTTCACCTGGAGAATCAGAAAACCGCCGTTGGCCCGCTGCAGCGCGCCGGCCTTGATCATCGTGAAGTCCGTGACCAACGTGCCGAGTTCGCCGCGGTACTCCACCTTCCCCAGGAGGTTGTAGTAGGTGGGGTTGGTCTCCACCTCTACCGGCGCGCCCTGGAGGTGGCTGTTGTCCACCACCAGGTTCACCTCATACCGGCGCAGCCGGTCGCCGCGACGGGCCAGCAGACCGATGGGGAAGGGGGGAGGCTCCTCGGTCTCCTTGAAGTCGTCGAGGTGCTCCACCACGTCCGCCAGCAGCCGGTCCAGCCAGGCCGCGATCTTCGGATTGCTTCCGTAGCGCTCCTTGAGGCGGCCCACCGGATCGCTGGCGGCGGAGCGCACCGCCTGCTGCTCCAGCTGGCTCACCGCTTCCCGCGCCTCGCGCTCCAGGGCCCGCACCTTGCGCAGGGCCTCGCTCACGCCCTCCTGCAGCTCGCGGCCGCGGCGCTGGATCTCTTCCCGCTGCTTCTCCGTCAGCGCGCTGAACAGCTCCTGGGAAATCGGCTCGCCGGAGGGACCCACCGGGACGGTGGCAATCCCGCCCGGCGACCGCTGCAGGAGGAAGCCCAGCGCGCGGGCCTGACTCTCCAGCTCCTGCCAGATCTCGTTGATCCGCGCCTCGAAGGACTGGAGCAGCTGCGTTCGCCGGCTCTCAAAGCGCTCGCTGCTGAGCAGCTTGCGGATGGTCTCTTTGAGGTCCTCGACCAGCCGGGCCATGTCGCGGCGGAACTGCGCGCCCTGTCCGGGAGGCAGACTCACGGCGATGGGCTGGTCGGGCTGCTGGAAGTCGTAGAGGTAGCACCAGTCGGGAGGGACCGGACGCCTGGCCGCGACGGCCTGGATCCTCTTCGTGGCGTAGGTGGTGCGGCCCGTGCCCACCGGTCCGGCGATGTAGATGTTGTACCCCGGTTGCTGGATGCTCAGGCCCAGATCGAGGGCGCGGACGGCGCGATCCTGACCGATGATCACCTCGTCGCCGCGGAGTTCTGCGGTGGTCTGGAAGGGCAGGCTCTCGGGATCGCAGGTCCAGCGCAGCTGCTCCGGTCGGAGGCGGTGACGCGCTCGGCTGTCGTGGCTCGGAGTCATCGTTACTCGCTTCTCACCGGTGCAGAAGGTTTCCTATCGCTTCCGGCGTGGCGGGGACGGGCGGCGGGAGCGTGAGGCGCTGCTGGATGACCGCGGGGTCCTTGAGGCCGTGGCCGGTGAGGACGCAGACCGCATCGGCGGGGGCGCGCCCCAGCCGGCGCAGTTTGAGCCAGCCGGCCGCCGCGGCGGCGGAGGCGGGCTCCACGAACACCCCTTCCCGACCCAGGAGATCCTGCGCCGCCAGGATCTCCTCGTCGGTGACGGTGAGGAACTCCCCGCCGGACTCCTCCACAGCACGCACCGCCCCGTCCCAGCTCGCCGGCCGGCCGATGCGAATCGCCGAAGCCACCGTCCGGGGGTGCTCCACCGGCCGGCCGAGAACCAGCGGGGCGGCTCCCTCGGCCTGCACGCCGATGAGGCGCGGACGCGTCGCGATGCGGCGCGCCGCGTGATATTCGGTGAACCCCTTCCAATAGGCCGTAATGTTCCCCGCGTTGCCGACGGGAATGACCAGCGCCTCCGGCGCCCGCCCCAGGACGTCGCAGATCTCGAAGGCCGCGGTCTTCTGCCCCTCCAGGCGATAGGGGTTCACGGAGTTGACCAGCGTGAGGTTGAACCGTTCCGCGGCCTGGCGCGCCAAGTCCAGGGCCTGATCAAAGGTCCCGGCCACGGGGACGATCGTCGCGCCGTGGGCCGCCGCCTGCACCAGTTTGCCCAGCGCCACGCCTTCGGCGGGGATGAGGAGCGTGCAGGGCAGCCCCGCCCGGGCGGCGTAGGCCGCCGCCGACGCCGCGGTGTTGCCGGTCGAGGCGCAGATCACCCCCTGCGCTCCGGCCTCGAGGGCCTTGCTGACCGCGACCGTCATGCCGCGGTCTTTAAACGAACCCGTCGGGTTCCCCGCCTCGACCTTCAGCCGGACCGCGTCCGCCTCCGCCCCAGCAAACCCTGCGCGCAACAGCGGGGTCCCGCCCTCGAGCAGGGTGACCACGGGCGTGCCCTCCGTGACGGGAAGGTAGGGCCGGTACTCCGCGATGACACCGCGCCACACATGACCAGTCTACCAGACGGCGATGACGCGGGTCGGACCGCCCGACCCGTCCTGGATCCGCGGACCGCCGACGAACACCGTGGCCCCCCGGGGCGGGATGCGGGCCAGGTTCGCCACATTCTCCAGCCCGTACTTGTTCGCGCCGAGAATGGTGACGTGGGTCTTGAAGTCGGTGCTGGCCCCGTAGTCCAGGCTCAGCGTGTCCACGCCGATGCCCACAATGTCGCGCTCCTGTACCAGCAGCTCGGCCGCTTCGGGATGGAATCCCGGGAAGTGCATCGTCCCCTTGGCGTCCGGATTGCGGTAGGCGGCCTCGTCGTTGACCCGCGCCTCCCATCCGCTGTGCATGAAGACCAGCGCCCCGCGGGGGATGCGCCCGAAGCGCCGCTCGTAGGCGCGGATGTCGTCGGGCGTCACCTGCGCGTCGGCGGAGGTCGCCGCCCGCTCGTGGATGTGGATGACCACCGCGGGAGCGATCAGACGCCCGGCGGGAATCTGGTGCACCATCCACCGGCCCGTCACAAAGTGGTGGGGCGCGTCCATGTGCGTCCCGGAGTGCTCCCAGTAGGTGAGGACATTCCCGTAGAACCCGTCCTTCTTGATCGTGACGAACGTCTTCCGTTCGAACTTCGGGAAGAACGCCGGATTGAAGCTCGGAAAGCGTGGATGCAGGACATGCGTGAGGTCCTGCACATTGTTCACCGTTACGCTGCGCGCCTCGGCCGTGACGGGCGCACGCAGCTTCGCCACCCCGCCCAGCGCCGCGCCCAGGACGGTCCCCGCGGCCAGCCGGAGGAAATCGCGCCGGCTGCTCTGCAGCGCCTCAAAGGTCTGCGGAACACACATCGGATCTCACCCCCTGCCCCGTGGAGGAAATTGAGGGCAAGGGTTCGGTGTCGCGGCGCCGGTTCCTACCGCGTCCGGTTACTCTGCCTCGGGGGATCGATCAGAACCGCGGCTGCACCGGCTGGAACCCCGGGCCCTGGGGGATCCGGGGAGACGAACCGGGCGGCAACTGGAAAGGCAGCCCGGGGATCTGCGGCCCCTGGTAGGGCCGGATCGGGAAGTACTCGGGCGGGCTGCCAGGGCGCCCCTGCTGGTCCTGCGGTCCGGGCATGAGCTGATAGAGCTGGCCCTGGTGGTAGAAGAGGATCAACGGCTCGCACTCCTGGCCCTGTCCCTGCCCCGGTCCCTGCATCCGATCGGGGCCCGGCAGCGGGATCATTTCCTGCAGGGGAAACTGTGCGGGCACGGCGGACGGCGCGGCGAGCGCCGGGCGCCCGGCGGCGATCCAGCCGGCGACGAACATCAGGAGGCCGAAGGCCACGACTCCACCTCCCAGCAGGATTGTCCGCAGTGCGCGCATCGCCATCGTGCCCCCTTCAGTCGCGACGGTGCCGCGAGGTTTCCTCTATTTTAGCAGGTCCGTATAATGATGCCATGGCCCTGGTCTTTACCTTCCCCTGCGGCGGCTGCGGAAGGCGTTACAGCGTGTACTACCCCAAGGCCCTGCTCTACGTCCTGAGCGGTTCCGCCCCCCGTGAGATGGGCGAAGCCGAGGATAGGGCGGAGCAGGCGTCGGGCGCCGTCGCAGCGGCCCGCGCCGCGGCGGAACAGGCCGGGAAGATCTGGGTCGACGCCGCCGTGGAACTGGAGCGGACCTGCGCCTGCGGCAAGAGGCTGGACTTCAACATCATGCACCATCCCCGGGTCCCGCAGTCGCGGGAGATCGGCCGGAAGCGACAGACGGGGCTCATTCCCTTCCCGACAACCTCGCCGGGGAAGAAGGGCTAGCCGGCGAACGACAGTTCCGAATTGACGGCCGCAGGCCTCGGGTGTAGCGTCGGAAGTGCCAGCGGAGGCGATTACCTGGGTGGGAGGATGTTAGCCTCCTGGGTTAACCCGGCCTAACCGGGTAACGATCCGCTGGCCTGTGTTTTACTCCACCCGCATCGCGACGCTTTTCACCCGCGTGTAAAACTGCAGGCCTTCGATGCCGTGCTCCTTGAACGCCGAGCCGGAGTCCTTGAATCCACCGAAGGGCGTATGCACGTCCCACCCCACGGTGGGAAGGTTCACCGCCACGCAGCCCGTCTCGACACCCCGGGCGAAGGCGTGCGCCGCGGAAAGACTGCGGGTGACCACCGACGCGGACAGCCCGTACCGGGTGGTGTTGACGATTTCCACGGCCTGGGCCAGGTCCTCGGCCTCCATCACCGCCACGACCGGGCCGAAGATCTCTTCCTGGGCCACCGCCATGGTCGGCGAGACGTTCCCCAGAATCGTCGGCGCCACGAAGTATCCCCGCGCATAGAGCGGTCCCCCCAGCCGCTCGCCGCCGAACAGCACTTCCGCGCCTTCCCGCCGGCCGCGCTCCACCGCATCGAGCACGGTCTCCAGCTGGCTGTGGTCAACCACAGGGCCCATCGTCGTATCGTCGGCGAGCCCCGGCCCAACCTTCACCTGTCCGGCGCGCGCGACGAACTCATGGACAAAGGCCTCCGCGAGCGGCCGCTCGACGATGACCCGACTGGTCGCCGTACACCGCTGACCCGACTGGCCGAATCCCGCCGCCACCGCGAGCTCGGCGGCCAGCCTCACATCGGCGTCCTTGAGCACGACCATGGCGTTCTTGCCGCCCATCTCCGTCTGCACGCGGATGTTCCGCCCCGCCACCTTCGCCTGCAGGTCCAATCCCACCGCGGTCGATCCCGTGAAGGTGATGGCCCGCACCGCCGGATGGCGAACCAGCGGATCGCCCGTGGCCCGGGCCGGTCCCGTCACCATGTTGACAACCCCCCGAGGCAGGCCGGCGTCGTGGAGAGCGCGGAGGAGGTGCCAGGCCGACAGCGGGGTGAGCGTGGCCGGTTTGAGGACCACGGTGTTGCCGGCAATCAGCGCCGGAGCCAGCTTGCGCGCCGGGGTGAGGGCCGGATCGTTCCAGGGCGCGATGGCCACCACCACGCCGAGGGGCTCGCGCACCGTGTAGGTGAAGACGCCGGCCCGCTCATCGGGCAGGTGATCGCCGATGGGCAGGCGGCCGTAGGCGCCGTAGTAGTCGAAGAAGGAGGAAGCCCGGGCCACTTCCCCGCGGGCCTCGCGGAGCGTCTTGCCCATCTCGCGGGTCAAATCGCGGGCGATCACCTCCAGCCGCTCCCGGATCAGCTCCGACGCCCGGCGCAGAACCGCCCCGCGCGCCGTCCAGGTCAGGGCCTTCCACGCCGAGAACGCCTCCGCGGCGGCCTCCACCGCCCGCGTGACGTCCTCGGCGGTCATCGCGGGGAATTCCGCGACCACCTCCGACGTATCCGCTGGATTGAGGTCGGTCACCGTCCCCCCGCTTGAGTCCACCCATTCCCCGGCCACAAGCACCTTGAAGCGCTCAGCCATCCCGGTCCGCTCCTTCCCCCTTCACGGGTTCACGTGGCAGAATCGGAGGTGTCACACTCCACCGTCGAGGTGAGGTGTCCGGCAAGTGGCTCTCCCCGATGCGGTCCGCGAATTCCTGCAGAAGCCCAACCTCGCCGTCCTGGCCACGGTGAGTCCCGACGGCCGGCCGCAGGCCACGCCGGTGTGGTTCCTGGTGGAAGACGACGGCCACATCATGATCAACACGGCCCGGGGGCGCGTCAAGCTCCGCAACGTCGAGGTCAACCCCCATGTGGCGCTGGCCGTCTACGACCGCGACGACCCCTACCGGTACGTTCAGATTCGCGGCCGGGTGGTGAAGATCGACCCGGCGCGCGGCGCCGCGGACATCGACCGCCTCTCGCTGCGCTACCGCGGCCGCCCCTACCAGTATCCACCGAGCAGCGGCCCGGCCGACCGGGTCACGCTGCTGATCAGGCCGCGGACGGTCCACACCACGGGCTTCCGCTGAGGCCCCCGTGGCATCGAAGTTGCTGGGTCCAACCCTTCGCATGCTCTGATCACCTCATTCCGATAACGGCAAACCCGTCGCGAGGCGGGGACGCAAAGCCACGGGACTCTCGGGAGTCAGCCGGGCTGCCGAAGGTGGGGTGTTTTCCTGCCCACGTCCCTGTTCGCTCCGGGCGCGCCGGGGAGGCGAACAGTGATGACGCGGGGATGTGCCCTGGTATTCGTGGGTCTGCTGGCGTTCGGCGCCGCGGTGCTACCGGTCGGCGCGCCGACCTGGGGAGGGACGGCACCCACGGCCGACGACCTCTACGCCGTCCTCCATCCTTCGGCCCTTCAGCCCTCCTTTACCGATCCCATCCGGTGGTGGCCCGCTTTTCCCCAGTTCAACGTGGGGGTGGGCGACCGGGCGCCGGGCCTGCGGTTCTATGTCGTGCAGCCCTTCGAGCGGGTGGGCGACCGGCAACCAGGGCGGGCGGAGTTTACCCTCCTGCTCTACGACAGTCCGGCCGCGGCGGCGGCCGACTTCAGAGGGCGGCTGGCCGAGCAGAACGACGCCGGCGGTGTCCCGACCGCTGGGCCGGCGCTCGGGGAACGCGTTCGGTACTTCCGGCGGCAGAGCAGTCAATTTCCCAAGCTGCCCTATGAAGCCACGGTCCGCGTGCAGGCGCGCCAGTTCGTCCTGCGCGTGACGGCGCTTTCACCCGCCGCCTACGAGACCCCGCAGGCCCTGGCCCGCCAGGCCGGCGTGGTCCTGGAGCGTGCCCTTGCCCTGACGTCCGGACAGCTCCGCGCCTCCGCCGTCCCGAAGAGAATCGCCGATCTGATGCCGCCTACTGCGGCGGCGGCCCGGGTCGGCCCCGTGCTGGGCACGGCCGTCGTCCCCATCGAGGCCTGGGCGGTCGCGGACACCTCCGGCAATCCCCCGGCCACGCGGGTGCGCCTCCGGCAGGGCGGGGTGAACGAACTGGGGTTCCGTCGCTACGGATTGGCGGCGGAGCGCAACCAGGTGGTGGAGACGACGCTGTTCGCCTTCGCGTCGTCGTCCTCCGCGAGCGCCTGGGTGCAGACCTTCGTCCGGGAGGCATCACGGGAAGGCACGCTCGTGCCGGGGGCCGTGGGATCCGAGGCGGCCTTCACGGCCTACGGAGGCAGCTTCTACGAGTTGCAGTTCGCGGCGGGCCGCTTCGTCGGCGATGTAAGCTGTTTTGCGCCGTTCGGAGACACCTCG
Source organism: Armatimonadota bacterium (assembly GCA_031459765.1). Taxonomy (NCBI): domain Bacteria; kingdom Bacillati; phylum Candidatus Sysuimicrobiota; class Candidatus Sysuimicrobiia; order Candidatus Sysuimicrobiales; family Candidatus Kaftiobacteriaceae; genus Candidatus Kaftiobacterium; species Candidatus Kaftiobacterium secundum. The sequence continues at coordinate 193,161 of JAVKHY010000001.1, forward strand.
CCCGCCTGCGTGCAGGCGGTACGGTCCCTAGCCGAGGCGTGGTATGCCGCCCTGGCGGGAGCTCAGGCCAAAGGAGGCACACGATGAACACGACGAGCCGAAGGACGCCAGCCGGCATCGCGCTGGTGCTGGCCGCCGCATTGCTGACCGCCGCGGCGGGGGTCTCGGCGGCCCCGGTGCCGATGCAGCGGTACCAGGATCCAGAGAAAGCTTTCTCCATCGACTATCCGAAGGGGTGGACGGCGGCGCGGTTGGCCAACGGATCCACAGTCTTCTACCTGGACGACCCGACGGAAGGCACCGTCTTCCTCATCCTGCCCAACGTGGAGTTGAGCGGAGTGCACACCGCCGCCGACCTGTGGCGTGATTTCACGGCCGATCTGCGCCGCCGGGCCCCGGATTGGACCCAGACCTCGCTCAAGGAAGCGTCGGGCGAAGGCGGGCAGCGCAGTATCGAGGCCCGCTACACCTGGACCAACGCCAGAAAGGTCAAGATGACCGGCTGGCTGTTTCTCTCCACGGTGCCCGCGCCGTCCCAGGACCGCACCTCCGCCGGCATGGTCAGTTACCAGGCCACGAGCGCGCAGTTTGCCTCCTGGGAGACGGTGTTCCGCCGCATGCTGGCCAGTCTGAGCCTCGGCAAGTAGATCGAGGAAGGAGACGATGGCGATGACCGAGCGTCCGACGACGATCAAGCAGTACCTCGTCCTGGGATTCGTTGCCCTGCTGCTCGCGGGTACGGGATACGTCATGATGATCGGTATCCAGACCAACAAGCGCCGCGCCGCTGAGGCCGCAACCGAGATCATCGAGGCCCGTCGGGTCAGCTGGTGGGACTCGGCCGAGGGCAAGCCGCAGTCCGGGTTCCACCTCAAGTACCGCTACAGCTATGGGGGAGAGACCTTCGAGGCGGAGAGCGAGCAGAACACCTGGTACCGGCCGGGGATGGCGGTGAAGGTCTGCCTGGCTCCCGCCGACCCAAAAGATCACGCCCTGACGGTCGCCGACCAGCCCTGCGGGGCCGCGTTCCGGCGGATCTGAACGGCCCGCGCGAGGGGTGATCGGACAGATGGTTCGCCACGGCATCGCAGTCCTGGCGCTGGCCGCGCTCGGTCTCCTCCCGCCGGGCGCGGCAGCCGCCCTCTCCGTGGTCGGCGCCTACAGCAACGTGGGGTACACGGTGCGGACGGTCGGCGAGCCGGCGGGCCTGGGCCGGACGAGTATCAACCGCCTGATGCCCTGGCTGTACCTGCTGGAGGCCGGCACCTATGAGTGGGGGCGGGAGCGGGGAACCTACCAGGTGCGCGACGACGAACTCCGGCTCTCGGGGAGCTACCGGGCCTGGGGGCCGGGGAAGATCGACGCCGACCGCCGGATCACCTTCACCTTCCGCAAGCCCGACGCCGCCGGCAGGCTCCAGGAGTTCATCGTCGTGATGGGCTACCGCGGGGCCCTGACCGACTATCCGCCGCCGTCGCGCCGCTGACCGCGGCGGCCGTATCCGCGCCACGGCCATCCGATCTTCCCCCACCGGGGGCCCCCGGGTAGACTGAGGACAACAGCCGCGATTCGAGCGGGAGGCAGCGGTGGAGCGATTCGGGCTTGTCGTGGACGGCCGGCAGACGGAGGCCCTATCGGGAGAGACCTTCGAGGTCCGCAACCCGGCAAATACCGACGAGATCGTCGGGGTTGTGGCGCGGGGCGGTCCGGAGGATGTGGAGCGTATCGTTGAATCCGCCCAACGGGCGCTGCGCGCGAGCTGGTGGCCGCGTCTGGAGGAGTCGCGCCGGCGCGGGCGGGTCCTGCAGCGCTTTGCGGCACTGGTCGATGAGCGCAAGCAGGACCTGGCCAGGCTGCTGACGAGGGAGCAGGGCAAGGTCCTGCGGGAGTCGCTCGGCGAGGTGGACAGCCTGATCAACACCTTCGACTACTACGCGGGGTTCGGCGGGAAGATCACGGGCACGGTCGTCTTCGCCCGTGACGGGGACAGCATCCTCAAGATCGAGACCCGGAGATATCCCATCGGCATCTGCGCCGCGGTGCTCCCCTTCAACTTCCCCGTGTCCCTGTACGCCTGGAAGGTGGCTCCCGCGCTCATGGCGGGCAACGCCGTCATCGTCAAGCCGGCGAGCACCGCCCCGCTCACCGAGATCGTGCTCACGGAGATGCTGCACGAGGCCGGGGTCCCCGCCGGGATCGCCAGCCTGATCGCCGGACCTTCGGCCACCACCGGCAGCGCCCTGATCACTCATCCCGCGGTCAAGAAGGTGGCCCTCACCGGATCGACCGAAACCGGCAAGGCGATCTACGCCGCCGCGGCGGCGGGGTTGAAGCGCCTGACATTGGAACTGGGCGGCAGCGACCCGACGGTGGTCTGCGACGACGCCGACCTGGAAGTGGCCGCGGAGACCATCGTCAGGTCGGGACGGTTCCGCAACGCCGGGCAGTCCTGCACGTCGGTCAAGCGGGTCTACGTCATGGAGCGCGTCTTCGAGCCGTTTGCCGACCTGGTGTCCCGCATCACGCGCAGGATGCGGCTGGGCAACGGTCTGGAGCCCGCCGTGGACATGGGCCCCCTGAACAACGCTCAGGTCCGGGACGACGTCGAGCGTCTGCTGCAGGACGCCGTGCGCCGCGGCGCCGTCGTCGCCGCCGGCGGCGGACGGCCCTCCGGCCGCGAGTACGAGCGGGGGTACTTCCTGCAGCCCACGGTTCTGCTCGACGTCCCGCAGACCGCGCAGATCTGGGAGGAGGAGTGCTTCGGCCCGGTCCTGCCGTTGATGAAGGTGGCGGACCTGGACGAGGCGATCGACCTGGCCAACGCCTCGCCCTACGGCCTCGGCTCGGCGATCTGGTCGCGGGACGATCAGCGCATCGAGCGGTTCATCGACCGCATTCAGGCCGGCATGGTCTGGGTGAACTACAAGCCGCTCAGCCTGCCCGAAGCCCCCTTTGGCGGCGTGAAGGACAGCGGCATCGGCCGCGAGCTGGGGGCCGAAGGGCTCGACGCCTACCTGGAAACGAAGGCCATCCGCAAGTACGTGGGCAAGGCTTTGGCCTGAGCTGCTCCCTGATGCTCTTAACAGACGTGCTGCGGTGCGCTAGTAGTTAACCGCATGGTTAATCATATTCCCGACGCTCCCATTTTGGACGTGCTGGGCGATTCCAGGCGCCGCCGGCTGGTCGCGCTGCTGGTCGAGGAGACACGCGTGCCCGCCGACGGCAGAGTTCGCCTGTGCCGGCTGAACACGCGGCCCCTCATCGAGGTCGGCCGGTGGGCGGAGCAGGTGCGGCGGTTCTGGGAGACGCAGCTGGCAGCGTTCGCCGATTACGTTCGGGCGCAGGAGGGGTCCGGACCCGCGGTCCGGCGGAGAAACAGAGCCTCGGGGAGACGCATCGGATGAGCACCCAGGCAGCGGTGATCGCGAGTGTGGAGGTTCCCACCACCCCCGCCAGGGCGTTCGAGCTCTGGACGACCGGCATCAACCAGTGGTGGAAGAAGGGGACCCCCTACTGGAACGACAAGATCCGCGCGCGCGGGCTGCGTTTCGAACCAGGGGTCGGCGGGCGTTTCCTGGAGGTCTATGACGAGACGGCCGGTGAGGGATTAGAGATCGGCCGGATCTCGGTGTGGGAGCCGAGGAACCGGCTCGTCTACACCTGGCGCGAAGCGGGCTGGACGCCGCAGGAAGTGACGCAGGTCGAGGTCCGCTTCGAGCCGACCCCGGGCGGTACGCGCGTCACGGTGACCCATTCGGGCTGGGAGACGGTGCGCGAAGGCCAGAAGCGCTGCGAGGGGTACGGCCGCGGCCACAACGAGTTGCGGGGCTGGTACCGCGAGGCGGCCACCGCCGGGATTTGATAGAATTCCTTGAGGGCCGTTAGCTCAGCGGGCAGAGCGCCGGGCTTTTAACCCGGGCGTCGGGGGTTCGAGTCCCTCACGGCCCACCATCTTCACTTCTTCTCCACTCGGAAGTCCAATCGGACGCCCGCAGGATTTCTCCACCCGGACGCGAATCCGCTTTTGCAAAATCGGCAACCAAGTTGCCGCATTTGCAACAAAACAAGAACGCCTTTTCCGAGGCCATCCATCGCGGAGGAGTCCCTCGATGTCGCGACCACATCCCCGGTATCTGCAGTCCATCCGCCACGCCCTGAGGATCCTGAAGCTGTTTGCGCCTGATCGTGCTCTGTGGGGAGTCACGCAGGCCGCGAGCGCCTTGCGTCTCAGCAAGAGCACCACCAGCAGAGTGCTGGCTACTCTGGCCGCGGAAGAATTCGTCCAGAAGGATCAAAGCACAGGGCGGTACCGTCTCGGTGTGCGGGCCTACGAAGCGGGGCTGGCATACCTCTCCGGTCTTAATCTGCGCGAAGCAGCCATGCCGATCTTGGAGGAGGTAGCCTTCGCCCTCCGCGAGACGGTGTACCTGGGAATTCTCGGCGACCGGGCCGCCATCTACATCGACAAGATCCTCAGCCCTCTGGCGCTCCGCGTCGATTCCTACATCGGCCTGGCCATCCCGCTGCATGCCACCGCCTTGGGCAAAGTGCTCCTGGCCTGGCAACCGGAGGAGTACATAAATAGCTTCATCGCTTCTGGACCCCGGCCGTTCACCCGGCGCACCATCACCGGCGCGGCAACGCTGCGAAGAGAGCTCCGCACGGTGCGGCAGCGAGGGTACGCCGTCGATCTCGAGGAGTACGAAGACGGCCTGCACTGCATTGCCTTCCCTATCCGTGACCATCGCGGCGCGGTGGCCGGGGCGTATTCCGTTTCGGGCCCGGCCGTCCGCCTCACGCGCCAGACCATGCACGCGCACCTGCCCCGACTCAAGAATGCGGCCCTGGAAATCTCAGCGCGGCTGGGATTCCGCGCGCGTACGCGGAGCGGAACACCTCACCGTGAGACGGTTCAGCCGGGTGATCTGGAAACGCGGCGGATTGAATGACGGAACACGCAGGGAGGCGCCCATGGCTAGCAAGCAACTTGTCACGCTCCCCGCATTCAGCAAAGGACTGGGAGGAAGACTCTGGAGCCCCGGCCTGAAGGTGGGTCCGTGGCTTTTTCTCTCCGGGGTGACTGCAGTGGACTACGACACGATGACCACCGTGGGGGCCAGCGGCGGCACCAGCATGACTCCGGCCAGACTCGACCCGGAGGCGCAGTGGCGTCAGGCCTTGTCCAACATCAAACAACTGGTGGAAGCCGCGGGCGGGACGATGGCCGATGTCGTCCTGGCCAACGTGTATGTCACCGATATGCAGTACTATGCCCACTATCAACATATCCGCGGCGAATTCTTTACGCCTCCCTATCCCGTCTGTACGGCGATAGCTGTGCGTAGCCTTGTCCACCCCGACTGGCTGCTCGAGATCGAGGCGATCGCCTACATCGAGGATCCGCCCGCGCAACGCCCGCGCGGCCGAGGAGAAAGGAGGTGGGCCACAGCAGGTCCGTCCGCTACACAGCCGCGACCAGAGCGGTCGGCCCAGCGCCGACCAGGGAGGGACCACGATGCAGGTCCTGGGGGCCGGGAAGTACAGATACTGCGTCGTCGACAGACCTAGGGTTATCACCGACAAGCACCACAGCTGGCTGGACCAGCCCTTTGAGACTTACACACAGGCGCATCGAAGGCCCGATGTAAGAATGCGGAGTCTTGCTGCAGCCCGACGATGAATAGGCGTGTGCGCTGTTCTGGAACGGCGGCCCGCGGCGGGAAACCTGCGTCGGGAAGCCGCAGAGCGCGCGCAGGGGAGGAATGAACGATGAAGTGGAGTGTAGGGTTTGTCACGCTCGTGATGGCCGCAATGCTGCTATCCATCGCCCTTCCAGGAACGGAAGTGCCGGCGCAATCTCAGCAGCGCGTGCGGGTCGGCATGCCGATTCCGCTCACCGGATTCGTCGCGGAGAGCGCGCAGGAGATGGTGGAGGGGTTCAAACTCTATCTTGAGCAGTCGGGGCAGAGGCTGGGAGGGATGGCCGTCGACCTCCGGATAGAGGATACTGAGGCCCAGCCCCAGATGGCCCTGACGAAAATGCGCAAGCTGGTGGAGCAGGATAAGGTGGACCTTGTCGTTGGATACTACCTAGCCTTCGAAGGCTATGCCGTGCGCGACTACGTCCACAAGAACAAAGTGCCTCTCTTCCTCCCCGTGGTAGCTGCCGACGACCTGACGCAGCGAAAGCGCAGCCCATACATCGTCCGAATGATCTGGACGAGCAGCCAGCCGAACCATCCCTTCGGGGATTACGCTTATAAGAAGCTCGGCTATCGCCGGATGGTGACTGTCGGAGCGGACTATGCCTTTGGGTGGGAGAATGTCGGAGGGTTCCAGAGGACCTTTGAGTTGGCCGGGGGGAAGATCGTGCAGAAGATCTGGGCCCCGGTAGGTACCAACGACTACGGACCTTACATTGCCCAGATCCGCCGAGATGCGGACGCGGTCTACGTGCTTCTCGTAGGCAGCGACATCCCGCGATTCTTCAAACAATATCAGGAGTTCGGGTTGAAAGGAAAAATTCCGCTCATCGGTGGAAACGCGGTAACGGATGAGGACGTGCTTCGCGCCATGGGCACCGAGACGGAAGGCGTGCTCACCTCGCACACCTACGCCGCCACCTTCAGCCGCCCCGAGAATCAGAGATTCGTGAATGCCTTTCGGACCCGGTACAAGAAAGATCCCAATTACCCCGCCGAGGCCATGTACACCGCCGCGCTCTGGCTGGATCGCGCGCTAAAAATCGCCGGGTCCCCGAAGGATCCCCTTCGGCTGGTGGGCGCCGTCAAGCGAGTCGATCTGCGCGACGCACCACGCGGTCCCCTGAAGCTCGATGCCTACAACAATCCCATCGAGACCGTGCTTATCCGCAAGGTCGTCAAGGGATCGAAGGGCATGCAAAACGAGGTCATCGACACCATTCCCAACGTAAGCCAGTTCTGGACCTTTGACCCGGTGACGTACCTGAAGGGCCCAGCATACACGCGCACCTTCCCGCCATGCCAATACTGTGAGAAGTAGTGCTCCGGGGCCGGCGCCCACCGCGCCGGCCCTCCCTTCGAACGGCACCGGGAGAAACCGCTCTATGACAGGCGCCTGGCGAGAGCGCCGACGCAGGGGCTAGGTGGGATGATGCTCTTCTGGGCGGTCTCGGTCCTCAACGGGTTGGCATTTGGCTCCCTGCTGTTCCTCCTTTCCAGCGGATTCACGCTCGCCTTCGGCATGATGCGTGTCATCAATGTCGCCCACGGCTCGTTCTACCTGTTGGGAGCCTACGTCGCTCTCTCCCTGATGCGGGTCACCGGCATCTTCGCGTTGGCCCTGGTGGGTGGCGCCACCGTTGTGATGATGCTTGGACTCCTTAGTCAACAGCTGGCTTTGAAGCGCATTTACAGCAACCAGCTGGCTCAGGTGCTCTTTACGATGGGCCTGGCCTTCGCCCTGGGCGACGTCCTTCTGGTCTTGTGGGGCGGGAATCCACAGGTCATGGCGCCTCCGCCGTCCATCGGTGGGTCTGTGGCCATCGGTCCGATCGTCTTCCCGAAATACCGCCTCTTCGTGATGGCCGCGGGTTTGGTCGTCGCGGCGGCGCTCCATGTTCTGCTATCCAGGACGCGGCTCGGGATGGCGGTACGAGCCAGCGTCGATGACGAAGAGATGGCCCAGGGGGTGGGATTGAACACCGAGGCCCTCTTCATGATCATGTTCGGCCTGGCCGCGTTCCTGGCCGGGCTTGGGGGCGCCCTGGGAGCCCCCTTCATCGGTGCGGCGCGCGGCATCGACTTCGAGGTCCTGCCGCTGACCCTGGTCGTGGTCATCCTTGGCGGACTGGGCAGTCTTGAGGGAGCCCTGGCCGGAAGCCTCTTCGTCGGGGTCGTGGACTCTCTCGGAAAGGCCGCCTTCCCCGAGCTCTCCTATTTCACGCTCTTCGCACCCATGGCGATCGTACTCGCCGTGAGGCCCACGGGGCTCCTGGGGCGCAGGTAGGTCCGTGGGGACTGATGGACGCAGCACCCGACCGCCCCGACGCCTGGCCGGGGCCGCGGTGCTCGCCGGGTTTCTGGCGATCGCACCTCTGCTTCCTCAGTACTACCTGCACATCCTCATCCTGGCGGTGATCGCTGCGCTTTTCGCCCTGAGCCTAGATGTGCTGATGGGATACGTCGGGCTGCCCTCGCTGGGACACGCCGCGTATTTCGGCGCGGCCGCGTACACCCTGGCAATTCTCGTCGTCCGATACGGCATCGCCTGGGGGATAGCCGTACCTCTGGCCCTGCTCGCCGGGACGGTCCTGGCCGGGCTCTTCGGGGTGATCGCCATTCGTACTGTCGACGTCTTCTTCATGATGGTCACCCTGGCGCTGAGCCAGATCCTGTGGGGCATCGTCAACCGCTGGGGCTCCTTCACAGGGGGATACAACGGCATCCCCGGGATCCCGCGTCCTCTTCCAATCCTGGAATCGGGGGTGGCTTTCTTCTACCTGACTACCCTCGTACTGGCAGCGACCTACATCCTGGTGCGTCGGTTAATCGCCTCCCCCTTCGGCCTTACACTGCAGGGTATTCGCGATCGCGAGATCCGCATGTCGGTCCTCGGCTACCGCACCTGGCTCCACAAGTACGCGGCCTTCGTCCTGTGCGGCGGCATCGCCGGTGTCGCCGGCATCCTCAGCGCGCTCTACACCGGGTTCGTCAGCCCTGCCGATCTCTCCATTCGAACTTCGGCCGAAGTCGTGCTGATGGTCGTCATGGGCGGGACCGGCACGCTAATCGGACCGCTGCTGGGCGCTGGCGTACTCGTCGGCTTGCGCAACCTCCTGAGCGTGTACCTGGAACGTTGGCCCCTTGTCCTCGGCCTGATCTTCATGGTGACCGTCATGTACGCTCCGAACGGCATCGTGGGCTGGATCATCGAGAAACGCACACGGCGGCGCGACCAACTGCTCCTGCCTGCTCCCAGCCACCCCCTCCCGCCAGGTCACCGCGCGTCACCCTCACCCTCTTATCCGCCGGAACGACCCGCCCTGGGGGCCAACAAGCCGACCGCTGCGCTCCGTCTCGAGGGGGTCTCCAAAATGTTCGGCGGGCTTCGCGCCGTCGACGATGTCACGTTCTCTATCGATGCCGGCGAGCGAGTAGCTCTCGTAGGCCCCAACGGCGCCGGCAAGACGACGCTGTTCAATCTGATCAGCGGCACGATTCCAGCATCTCAGGGAAGGATATTGCTCTTTGGCACTGAGATCACACGGCTCCCCCCGTACCGAAGAGCGGCGCTGGGCCTCGCCCGCACCTTTCAAATTTCCACGCTCTTCCCCTCACTGACGGCTCAAGATAATGTCCGCCTGGCGCTCATGGCGTTGCAACGAACCAAGTATGTTGTGGCCAGGCCAGTCGATGATCTGGACGCCGTCAATGCGCACGTCCGTTTTCTCCTGGAGCAGTTCGATCTTTGGGCACAACGGCTGCGTCCTGTGGGGCTGCTCTCCCACGGCGAGCAACGCCTCCTGGAGATCCTCCTTGCCGTCGCGTCCAGGCCCAAAGTGCTCCTCCTGGACGAGCCGACCTCGGGAGTCGCCGCGGCGGAGGTGGTGCGCATCGTTGAAATGGTCAAGCACCTCGATGCGTCGATCGCCATCCTGATCATCGAGCACGACATGGATGTGGCCTTCGCCCTGGCCCACCGCATCATGGTCCTCCATTACGGCAAACTCCTGACAGTGGGTGCGCCCGAAGAGGTCGCCCGGAATCCTCTCGTCCAGAAGATCTATCTTGGAACAGAGTAGTATGATGGATGCCCGCAGAGCGGCAAGGGGACGGGGTGCGCACCATGAGTGACGAGTCCCCGGTGCTGGACGTAGAGGAGATCCACACCTACTATGGCGACAGCCACATTCTGCGCGGGGTTTCCCTGCGCGTGGGGGCCGGGCAAGCCGTGGTCCTGCTGGGTCGCAACGGCATGGGGAAGACTACCCTCATCCGGTCCATCATCGGATTCACCCCTCCTCGTCGCGGCCGTCTGATCTTCAAAGGCAGAGAGATCACCGGGCTCAAGCCCTATAGGATCGCCGCCCTGGGCGTAGGCCTCGTCCCGCAGGGGCGCCGCATCTTCCCTTCCCTGACGGTGGTTGAAAATCTCCTGGTGGCCCGGCGACCGGGACGTCACGATTCCTGCTGGACGCTCGACCGCGTGTTTGACCTCTTCCCCCGATTGAGGGAACGATCAGGCCACCGGGGTGACAAGCTGAGCGGCGGGGAGCAACAGATGCTGGCCATCGCCCGGGCACTGCTGACCAATCCAGAGCTCCTCCTGATGGATGAGCCCTCAGAAGGCTTGGCTCCAGTCATCGTGGCCGAATTGGGCGAAGCCGTGCGACGCCTGAAGGCCGAAGGCCTCTCTATGCTCCTGGTCGAGCAACATCTGCATCTGGCCGTGCGGTATGCTGATGCTGCCTACGTCCTCAGCAAGGGGCAGGTGGTCTTTGAGGGCGCCCCTTCGGCGCTCATGGTCGCGGAGGACGTCAAGCGCCGGTACCTCGGTCTCTGACCAATATCCCGGGCTGCCCAGGAAGGACGCCCACGGCCCGCGGGCGAGAAGGTCAGTGGGTCCGCGGGGCGACGCGCCGGTAGAGGTCGAGTTCTTCCAGGACCTTGCCGGTGCCAAGGGCGACGGCGGAGAGGGGGTCGGACCCGACCACGACGGTCATGCCGGTCTCCTCGGCGAGGACCCGGTCGATGCCCCGCAGCAGCGCGCCGCCGCCGACCAGGGTGATGCCGCGGACACCGAGGTCGGCGGCCAGTTCGGGCGGGACGAGTTCCAATGTCTGTCTGACGGCCTCCACGATGGCCGCCACCGGACCGGCCAGCGCCTCCCGGAGTTCGGCGTCCGAGATCTGCACGCTGCGCGGCATGCCGCTCACCACGTCCCGGCCGCGAACCTCGCCCTTCCGCTGGTCGGCTGTCGGGGCGGCCGACCCGAGCGCGATCTTGATCTCCTCCGCCGTCCGCTCTCCGATGTGCAGGTTGTAGGCCTGACGGCAGTACTGGATGATCGCGGCGTCCATGGCGTCGCCGGCGATCGGGATGGACTTCGCCGCGACGATGCCGCCCAGGGCGACGACGGCGATCTCCGTGGTCCCTCCGCCGATGTCCACGACCATGCTCCCCACGGGCTCGAAGACGGGCAGGCCGGCGCCGATGGCCGCGGCCAGGGGCTGGTCGACCAGTGTGACCTGACGGGCCCCGGCCTGCTCCACCGCCTCAATGAAAGACTTCCGCTCCACCCTGGTGGCGCCCCACGGTACGCCCACCACCGCCACCGGACGGCGCAACGTCCGGCGCGTGGTCCCCTTGCGGATGAAGTAGGCCAGCATCGCCGTGGTCGTCTCGAAGTCGGCGATCACGCCCTGCCGCAGGGGCCGCGAGGCGACAATGTTGGCCGGCGTGCGGCCGATCATCCGCTTGGCTTCGTCGCCGACGGCGAGGATCTCGCCGCTGTCGGTTCGCCGCGCGATCCAGGAAGGTTCGCGCAGGATCACCCCTTCGTTCCGCGCGTAGACGACGGTGTTCGCCGTTCCAAGGTCGATGCCGAGATCGCGGCTGAGCGGCGGGCGCATGGGGGTCCGCCTCCACAGTTCGGGAGGACCGCACCTCGCCCCTGGTGCGCGGACGATCCCCCGGGGCGCCCGGAGGAGGCGGTGCTCTCCGATTCGTTTGCCCTGAAGGAGTACTATGGAACCGATGCGCCCTGCATCGGTTGCTGCCTCGGGTCTCGCCGCAATGCTGCTGCTCGGGGCGGCCGCCGTCGCTCAACCTGACCTGTGGATTACGGTGCCCGGCGCCGACGGTGGGACCCTGCGGGCGGCGGTGTTCCGACCGCCGGCGAAGGGGTCGTTTCCCGCGGTCTTCGTCTTCCACGGCATCAACGGGCTGAGCGCATCCGTCGTGGACTGGGGGCCCGCGCTGGCCCGTGCGGGATTCGTCACGGTCATCGGGTGCTACTTCAGCGCCGGCTGGACGCTGCGCGCCGGAGACGACATGGTCGATCCCTGTCCCCGGGCCCGGGGGATCTTCGATGCCGATCTTCTGGGCAACGCCGCGGCGTTGATCGCTGCCGGCCGGCGGCTGAGCGGCGTCCGCGGCGATCGGATCGGACTGCTCGGACACGCAATGGGAGGAAATTTGGCGCTGGTCCTGGCCTCTTCGGAGGTCAGGGTAGGGGCCGTGGTCTCCATCTCCGCCAACCCCCTGCGCCCCCTGCAGTTACCCCACAAACCTTCCGGCTCGGCCCTGCCCGCGCCGATCTGGAGCATCGAACGCCTCCACGCCCCCGCCATACTCTTCCACGGCGCGCTCGACGCCGTGACGCCGCCGACCGCGGCGCACGAGTACGTCCAAAGAGCCCGGGCGCTGGGGAAAAACGTGCAGGCCCACTACTACGAGGGTACCGGCCAGGATCTGTGGCAGTCCGACCGGCGGGCAGATCTCATCCGGCGGTCGGCGCGCTTCCTCGCCGCGCACCTCCGCCGCTGAGCCGGCGCAGGCCATCCTGCGGCCGCGCAATCCCCTGAGGCCAGGAACACGACCTGAATCCCCGAACCTATCGCGACAAAGGGGACCACCGGGAACTTCAGATGCGCGCGCCGCCGACAGGGACCGTCACCTTCCTCTTCACGGACATCGAGGGGAGCACCCGGCTGTGGGAGGAGCACCCCGAGGCGATGCGGGTGGCCCTGGCCCGCCACGACGCCGTGCTCCGCGAGATCATCGAAGCCCAGGGCGGCCACGTCTTCAAGACGCTGGGAGATGCGTTCCACGCCGCGTTCGCCGATGCGGCCTCGGCGGTCACCGCCTCCGCAGAGATCCAGCGCGCGTTGCAGGCGGAGCCGTGGGAGATCCCCGGAGGCCTCGCCGTCAGGATGGCCCTGCATACGGGAACGGCCGAGGCGCGGGAGGACGATTACTTCGGACCGCCCCTGAACCGCGCCGCCCGTTTGCTGAGTGCCGGCCACGGCGGACAGATCCTCCTCTCCGAAGCCACGCGCGCGCTGGTCGAGTCCTCGCTTCCCGAAGGGCTCTCCCTCCGGGACCTCGGGTCGCACCGGCTGAGGGACCTGGCCCGTCCGGAGCACATCTTCCAGCTGGTGGTGGCGGGGTTGCGCAGCGAGTTCCCTTCGCTGCGCACGCTCGACGTCATGCCGAACAACCTCCCCCGCCAGCTCACCAGCTTCATCGGCCGCACCAGAGAACTGGCCGAGATCAAGGCACGCGTGGCGGACACCCCCCTGCTGACGTTGACCGGCGTGGGCGGGGCGGGGAAGACCCGCCTGGCGCTGCAGGTCGCCGCCGACCTGGTCGAGTCGTTCCCGGACGGGGTGTGGCTCATCGAACTGACACCGCTTTCGGACCCGGCGCTGGTCCTACAGACCGTGGCGAGGACCCTCGGCGTTCGGGAAGAGCAGCGGCCGCTGCTCCACACCCTGCTGGACCACCTCACACCCAAAGCGCCGCTGCTCGTGCTCGACAACTGCGAACACGTGCTGGCCGCGACGGCGGAGCTGGCGCAGACGCTGCTGCGCTCCTGCCCGCGCCTGCGCATCCTGGCCACCAGCCAGGAGCCGCTGGGCGTCGCCGGTGAGGTCACCTACCACGTGCCATCGCTCTCGATGCCCGACGTGAATCGCCTGCCTCCGCCGGACCGTCTGACCGAGTTCGAATCGATCGGGCTGTTCGTCGACCGCGCCGCGGTCAGCCGGCCGGGGTTCGCGCTGACCGCCGCCAACGCCAGAGCCGTGGCCCAGATCTGCGCCCGGCTGGACGGGATTCCCCTGGCCATCGAACTGGCCGCGGCCCGGGTCAAGGTCCTTTCGGTGGAGGAGATTGCGGCCAGGCTGGACGATCGGTTCCGGCTGCTGGCATCCGGCAGCCGGACCGCGCCGCCTCGACACCAGACGCTTCGGGCCGCGCTGGACTGGAGTCACGACCTCCTGGCCGACGAGGAACGGATGCTGTTGCGCCGGCTGTCGGTCTTCATGGGCGGGTGGACACTGCCCGCCGCGGAGGCGGTATGCGCGGGCGACGGCTGCGAGGCCTCGGCGGTCCTCGACGTCCTCACCCGGCTCGTCGACCGTTCCCTGGTGAGCGTCGGAGGCCCGATCGGGAATGAGACGTGGTACCGGCTGCTGGAGACGGTGCGTCTCTATGCCCGTGAGAAACTCGACGCCAGCGGCGAGGCGGAGACGGTCCAACGGCGGCATCGCGACTGGTACCTGCAGTTCGCCGAGCAGGCCGAGCGGGAGCTGCAGGGACCGGCGCTCCAGGCGTGGCTGGAGCGGCTGGAGGCCGAGCACGACAACATCCGCGCCGCGCTGAAGTGGTGCCAGACGGCCGAGCCGGACCCGGAATACGGCCTGCGCCTGGCCGGCGCGGTGTGGCATTTCTGGGAAGTCCGTGGATACCTCAGTGAAGGCCGCGAATGGCTCGAATCCGCGCTGGCCAAGGGGACTCAGACCCTCACCACATCGCGGGTGAAAGCACTCAATGGGGCCGGGATCCTGGCCTTGATCCAGGGCGACTTCCCCAGGGCCGCGGCGGTGGGGGAAGAGGCCCTGGAGCTCAGCCGCCGTCTCGGCGACAAACGCGGCCTTGCCTCGTGTCTGAATATCCTGGGCCTGAATGCCTGCCGGCTGGAGAAGTACGATCAGGCCGCCCAACTGGGCGAAGAAAGCCTGGCCCTGAACCGGGAAGTCGGCGACAGGTGGGGCGTCGCCGGGGCGCGGCTGACCCTCGGACTGGTGGCCCGCGGCCAGAGAGACTTTGGCCGCGCCGCGACGCTGCTCCAGGAGAGCGTGGAACAGTTCCGGCAGCTCGGCGACAAGTGGGCGAGCACGGTGACGCTGAACAATCTCGGCCTGGTGCTCCGAGAAATGGGCGACTACCAACGCGCCCAGACCGTGCTGGAAGAGACGCTCGCCCTGTTCCGGGACCTGGGCGATCGGTGGGGCATCGCCTTCTCGCTGGCCAACCTGGGCATCGTGGCCTGGGACCGCCAGGAGTACGCGCGCGCCGCCGCCCTGTTCGCGGAGAGCCTGCCGCTGCGCAGGGAGTTGCAGGACCGGCGCGGGATCTCCACCAGCCTGACGGGGCTGGCCGTGGTGGCGGTCAAACTGGGTCAGCTCGAACGGGCGGTGGTCCTCCTCGGCGCGGCGGAAGCCCTGCGGGAAGCGCTGGCGCTTCCGCCCGCACCGTTCATCCGCGAGACGTATAGTCGACACGTCGCGACAGCGCGCGAAGGGCTGGGCGAGGCGGCATTCACCGCGGCCTGGCAACGCGGCCGCGCCATGACGACGGATCAAGCCATCGAATTCGCTCTGGTCGCACCCGACGACCACAACGAATCGGTGCGGTGAGGCGGCCGGCGATTACACCAAGGGAGAGAGGCACCGTGCGCACCGCCTTACAGGTCTTCGCCGCCTACGCCTTCATCGGGGCGTCCTTCTTCTGTTTCCTGCCTGGGCGGCGGCGGTCTTGGCCCGCCCGGTGATGGACGCCGCGATGGTACACCGCACGAGCGACACTGGCGCCGATCATCGTCAACCTGGCCCTGGCGGTCTGGATCTGGATCTCGCGGAACAGGCGAGCGCCTACAACTTGTAGCCGATCTTCCGCAGGAACTCCCTGCGCCAGGCGATGTCTTCGTCGCCTTCGACGCCGAGCGGCGTCCCGCCGTCGATCACGCCCAAAATGCCCCGGCCCCGCTCGGTTTCCGCCAGGACGACCTGCACCGGGTTGGCGGTGGCGCAGTAGAAGCCGACGATCTCCGGCACGGCCCGCAGGACGGGGAGGACGTTGATCGGATAGAACCCCGGCCCCAGGAACAGGACGAAGGAGTGCCCCGCGCCGACGGTCAGGGCGTTGCGCTTCGCCAGCTCCATCATCGCCGGATCGGTGCCGGTCCAGCGGATCAGACGCTTGCCCGACGACTCGCAGAAGGCGAATCCGAATCTAATCCTGGGCACGGCCGTGACCAATGCCTCGTGGACGTCCTCCACCGTCTTGATGAAATGGCTCTGCCCGAGCACCACGTTCACATCATCGGGCTTCTCGATGCTTACTACTTTGAGCTCCATCGCCGGTCTCCCCACACACTGTCGTCGTCAGTACAGTGCATTGGCCGTGAAGCAGGCAAGGCCTGCCGGGCCCCTCGGCCCCGAGGCAGGACGAGTTCACCCGGTAGGACCCGGGCCGGCCGGCACTCATCACGAAGCCGCAGGAGCTCCCCACGACGTGGGAAATTCCACAGATATGCCCCGTGTCGCGCCGTACGGTTCCTGGCGGTCGCCGATCACCGCCGATCTCGTGGCGAGCGGCGGCGTCGTCTTCCACGAGATCATGATCGACGGGGCAGACCTCTACTGGACCGAGCTCCGTCCGGCCGAAGGGGGTCGGAAGGTCATCGTCCGGCGGAGCGCCGACGGCCGGGTGGCCGATCTGACCGTGCCGCCGTACAATGCGCGGACCAGGGTACACGAATACGGCGGCGGCGACTTCCTGGTCATTGACGGCAGCGTCTACTTCTCGAATTTCGCCGACCAGCGGCTCTACCGCCTCGACCCGGGGAGATCGCCCGAGCCGCTTTCGCCATCGGGCCCCTACCGGTACGCCGACGGGATCGCCGATCGCGGGCGCCGGCGCATCATCTGTGTTCGCGAGGATCACTCGCCCGGCGACCAGGACGCCCTCAACACCCTCGTCGCCGTCTCCCTGGACGACGGACGGGCGCAGGTGCTGGTCGAAGGCGCGGACTTCTACTCCTCGCCGCGCCTGAGCCCCGACGGCAGGCGGCTGGCCTGGCTGTCCTGGAACCATCCCAACATGCCCTGGGACGGGACGGAGTTGTGGGTCGCCCCGGTCGCCTCCGAAGGCGCCCTCGGCGAGGCGAGGCGCGTGGCCGGCGGGCCGGAGGAGTCGATCTTCCAGCCCGAGTGGTCCCCCGACGGTGCGCTCCATTTCATCTCCGATCGCACGGGGTGGTGGAATCTGTACCGGTGGGACGAGGGGCGCAACGCGGCGGAGGCCCTGGCTCCCATGGAGGCGGAGTTCGGCCGGCCCCAGTGGGTCTTCCGCCTGTCCACGTACGGGTTCATCGATCCGCAGACCATCGTCTGTGCCTTCAGTGTCGGGGGCACCACACGCCTCGCCCTCCTGGATCGCCGGACCCGCCGACTGAACGTCCTGGATCAGCCCTGCACCGACCTGTCGCAGATCACCCCCGCTCCGGACGCCGTGTACTTCATCGGAGCCTCGCCCACTCGCCCCTCGTCGCTGGTGCGCCTCGACCTGCGCACGCGGGAGACCGAGGTCGTCCGCGCCTCGCGGCCGACGACCGTCGATCCAGGGTACCTGTCGATCCCGGAGGCGGTCGAGTTCCCCACCGCAGGCGGGCTCACCGCGCACGCCTGGTTCTATCCGCCGGCGAACCGCGACTTCACCGGTCCGCCGCGGGAGCGACCGCCGCTGCTGGTGATCAGCCACGGCGGGCCGACGAGTTTCTCGCCGGGAGTGCTCCGGTTTGAGATCCAGTACTGGACCAGCCGCGGCTTCGCCGTTGCGGATGTGAACTACGGCGGGAGCACCGGGTACGGGCGCGCCTACCGCAACCGCCTCCGCGGCCGGTGGGGCGTGGTGGACGTCGACGACTGCGTGCACGCGGCGCGCTACCTGGTGGAGCGCGGCCTGGTCGATCCGCGGCGTCTGGCCGTGCGCGGCGGCAGCGCCGGCGGGTACACCACGCTGTGCGCGCTGGCCTTCCGTCAGGTCTTCCACGCCGGCGCTTCCTACTACGGGGTCAGCGACCTGGAGGCGATGCACCGCGACACGCACAAGTTCGAGGCCCAGTACGACCAGCGCCTGATCGGTCCGTGGCCGGAACGCCTCGACCTGTATCGGAGTCGGTCGCCCGTGCACTTCACCGACCGGATCACCGCGCCGGTGATCTTCTTCCAGGGGCTGGAAGACAGAGTGGTGCCGCCGAACCAGTCGGAGATGATGGTGGAGGCGCTGCGCGCCAGGGGCATCCCCGTGGCCTACCTGGCCTTCGAGGGGGAGCAGCACGGGTTCCGCAGGGCGGAGACGATCAGGCGCGCGCTGGAAGCCGAACTGTACTTCTACTCCCGCATCTTCGGCTTCACCCCGGCGGATCCGATCCCCCCGGTGCGGATCGACAACCTCCCCTAGCGACCCGGCGCGTCCGTCCGGCCCCGGCGCGGCGGGCGTCGAAACGCGGCGCAGATCATACCGTAGTAGGTCGGCACCTGATAGGAGAGGAGGGCGGGCCGCAGCCGGCAGCGTTCGGCCACACCGACCAGCATCGCGACCTGCCACAGGCTGTCCGGCTTCGCCTCCCGCACCACCGCCGCCGGGATCCGCAGCGCCGACCGCAGGTCGTCTTTGACGGCCCTGACCATCAGCGCATCATACCGGGATGCGGCTGGACTGAAGCCGTACGGGCCGGACCTCCGGTGCGCATGGGCGTGATCGGCGCTGGCCACGAAGACGACACGCCGGCGGGAGCGCTCGGCGAGATCGGCGATGACCGCGCCGAAGCCTACGTTCTGGGCCAGCGGGATCTCGCGGCTCGGGGCGACCACGACCACCGCCGGACGGCGGCGATGGCCGCGCAGGAAGAACCACAGGGGCACGAGCGTGCCCCAGTCCAGCGGCATGGTGGAATAGCGGCCACCGGCCGCGGCGTAGTTCGCGCCCACGGCCGGAATGCCCCGACGCCGTGCGGCGGCGAGCAGGGCCTCGGCGAAGGCCCGATCGGTCCGGGCCCGGATGACCTGGCGCGGAAGGGCGGGATCCGGCGCGAACATCGGCAGGACGCCCGACACATGCTCCGCCGTCACGATGCCAATGTGCGCCTGCAGGCGCAGGTGGTGGGGCGTGGCCACGACGATCGTCTGCGGCCGGACCGCCCGGATCTCCCGCGCCAGTTGCTGCATCGCCCGAGTGGTCTGGCGGTACTTCGGACGCTCCGCGGCCCTGGCCAGGGGCGGGATGATCGGTTCGCCGTGCGGCGCGAGACAGGCGTAGACGAGCGGCATGATCGACCTCCGGCGTGTCTCTCTTGAGGGACCGGCTCTCCTCTTTCGCCGCCGGGCCGGCCCACTCCGGCCGCCCGGGATTTCCGGCTCTGACCCGCGAAGAGGAGAAGCCCGGTGAGCCCGCTGGCCCTGCTCCTGGTCCTCCTCGCCGCGGGGATCCATGCCTTCTGGAACTACCTGGTCAAGCGGATCGACGCGGACGCCGCGGCGCTGTGGATGTACGGCACCCTGTCCGCGATCTGCTACCTGCCTCTGGCCCTCGGCCTCGTGCTCCTCCGCCGGCCGCAGATCGGCCCGGCGGGCTACGGCTTTATGGCCGGCAGCGCCGTCCTGCACATCGGCTATTTCCTCTTCCTCCAGCGTGGATACCGGGCGGGGGACCTCTCGGTGGTGTATCCCGTCGCGCGCGGGACCGGCCCGCTCCTGACCACGGCGGGCGCCATCGTGCTCTTGAACGAGCCGCTCACCGGCGGCGCGGCGACCGGCACAATCCTCATCGCCTCCGGCATCTTCCTGCTGGCCGGCGGGCTGCACTTCCTCAGGGCGCGCTCGGCCCGGATCGCCCTGGCCGTGCGGTACGGAGTGATCACCGGCGTCTTCATCGGGATGTACAGCCTGTGGGACAAGTACGCGGTGAGCGCGCTGCTGGTGCCGCCGATCCTGATGGATTGGGGGACGAGTGTCACACGCTCCCTGCTGCTGGCTCCGGTCGCGGCCCTGCGCTGGACGGAGGTGCGCGACCACTGGGCGCGGCACCGCCGGCCGCTCATCGGCATCGCGGTGCTGTCGCCGCTCTCCTACATCCTGGTCCTCACCGCGATGGTCTTCACCCCCGTCAGCTACGTCGCGCCGGCGCGGGAGGTCAGCATTCTGATCGGCACGGCGATGGGGACGCAGTGGCTGGCGGAGGGGCACACCCGCCACCGTCTGGCCGGCGCCGCGGCGATGGTCGCCGGGCTCGCCGTCCTGGCGCTGGGCTGAGGCGAAAGGACGTGACGCGCTCGCAGGTCGCCGCCTGGCTGGTGGCGATGACCCTCGTCTATGGGGCCGTGCCCATCCAGGCGCCGGCACCGGTCGACGCCACGGCGGCGCCGTCCTGTGAGGTGCCCCAGGTCTGCCCCATCGGTGCCGTGCAGGGCGCCGTCGGCGACACGGTTGACGGCAGGAGATTCCGCTCCCCGTTCGCTCCTCCACGCGGCAACGGCGCCGGCGCCACGGTCCGCATCCAGGGCGTGCTCTACGAGAAGACGCTGGCCCGCACCACGGCCGGGGAGAGCCGGTACGGATTCTTCCTGCAGAACCCGGACACCACGGCGGACGGGGATCCGCTCACGTCGGACGGGATCTTCGTGTTCACCGGTCGCTCCCCCACGGTACCGCCCCGCGCCGGCGGGTCCTCCTACACACCGCGGGTGGGGGACGAGATCGTTCTCGAAGGACGGGTCACCGAGTTCTTCAACCTGACGGAGATCACGGAGCCGCGCTGGGTGGCGACGGTACGGACGGGTGTGGATATCGACGCCGAGGTCGCGCCGGTCGAGGCCGCCCCGCCGGATGAGGTCGCCGCCGCCGGCCGGTACTGGGAGCGTCTGGAAGGCATGCGCGTCCTGGTTCCCGCCGGCAGCCTGGTCGTTGGCGGCCGCATCGTGTTCCCGCGCACGAGGGACGGCGAACTGTGGCTGATGCGGCCCGACCATCCCCTGGCGCGGCGGCAGGCCGTGTTCCACCGCCGGGTCTTCCGCGATCCCCACCCGCTCGACGACATCCCTGAGCTGCTGTTCGACAACGGCAACGGGTTCCGCATCGTGCTGGGCAGTCTCGGGATCAAGGGGGCGACCGCCAGCCCTGCGGCCCTCATTGCCCCGGCGCGTACCTTCGACCGGCTGGCCGGACCGGCCACGGGGGGTGTCTACTTCTCCTTCGGCAAGTACCAGCTCATGGTCGATCGGCAGATCGCGCTCCGCCCCGGACCGGATCCCTCGACCAACGGACCGGCACCGGGCCGCGACCCGGGGGAGGTGCGGATCGTCACCTTCAACGTTGACAATCTCTACGATTTCCGCGACGATCCCGCGGACGGCTGCGACTTCGCGGGGAATCCCGGCTGCCCGGGGGTGGAGCCGCCCTTCGACTACGTCCCCGCCTCTGACGCCGCCTACCGGCGGAAAGTCAGGGAGCTGGCCGCCCAACTCCTGACGGACCTCCACGCTCCGGACATCGTGCTGGTCCAGGAAGCAGAGGATCAGGACTTCTGTCGTCGGCGGGGACTCTCCCTGGCGTGCGACGGCGGGGACGGGCAGCCGGACGTGTTGCAGGATCTGGCGCTGGAAATCGCCCGTCTGGGGGGTCCGGATTACCGCGCCGCGGCGGACCGCGACGGCGCCGACGATCGCGGCATCATCAACGCCTACCTGTTCCGCTCGGACCGGATCGAACTTCCGCCCGCGGCCGAAGATCACCCCATCCTGGGGAGCCTACCCCGGATCCCCTATCCGGAGATGGGTCTCGGTCACAATGCCGACGTCCAGAATCCCAAGGCCGTGAATGCGGCCCTCCCGGCCGGGGCTCTCCGCGGAGCCGACGGGACGAAGGTATTCACACGCCCTGTGCAGGTGGCCCTCTTCAGGGTCCGCAGGGCCCTGCCGGGCGCCGCGCCGGTGGAGCTGTACATCCTGAACAACCATTTCAGCGGCGGGCCCACGGGGAGGGTGGCGCAGCGCCGCGAGCAGGCCGCCTACAACGCAGCCCTCGTGGCCGCCCTCCGGGCGATGAGCCCCCGCGTCTACGTGGTGGTGGGCGGCGACCTGAACGCCTATCCGCGGCCCGACGATCCCTCGGCACCGGGCGAGTTGTCCTCCTTCAGCGATCAGCTGCGCGCCCTCTATGACGCGGGGCTGCAGAATCTCTGGGATGTCCTTGTCCGGCGGAATCCGGCCGGCGCGTACAGCTACGTCTTCGAGGGACAGGCCCAGACCCTCGACCAGCTCTTCGTCACGACGTCCCTCCTCCACCGCCTCGTGCGCGTCTGGGCCGCCCACCTCAACAGCGACTGGCCTGCATGGCACGGCGGCGACGGTGCCAGGGGCGCAAGCGACCACGACCCCCAGGGCGCGGACTTCCGTCTCCGGCGCTGACTCTCCGCTCATCGTGCGGGAGGGGTGGCATCGGGCGCAGATCCCGCAGCGGCGGCCTTCGCCTCCTTGACCCGACGGGAGGCGGCCAGCAGGCGGGCCTCCATGCGCTGGAGCGCCTGCTCCAGTGTGGTGCTGATCTCGTGCAGGGCTTCCAGGTCCTGGAGGCTCTCCTCGCCGGCCTGACGGAGTTCGGCGCCCAGCGTTTCGACCTGCCGGGAAAGCTCCTGGAGGTGGGTCTCAAGGCGGGCGCGCTGGGCCTGGGCGTGGGCCAGATCGGCCTGCAGGCGTGACCGGGCCGTCTCCGCCCTCTGCCGCTCTTCCTCCAGCCGCGCCTCCAGCGTAGCGAGGGCGTGATCCTTGCGGTCGAGTTCCGCGGCGACCTCGTCGCGTGCCGCCTGCAGCGCCTGTGCGGCCCGCCGGCGGGCCCGTTCCAGTGCTTCCGCCACCTCGGCGTGCACCCGGCGCGCCGCGACCAGATACCCCGCCAGCAGGCCCACGGCCAGCGCGCCTGCGGCCAGAACCATCAGGAGGATCTCCGACATCTGCTCCCCGGGATACTCCCTCTCCTGCCAATCCTGCCCTGCGGGCCCAGGGGACAGTCTCCTTCCGCTGGTGCGGGAATCGATAAACGTCTGCGGCGGCCTGGGCGTCTGATCAGGTGAAGGTTGTTTCGGGAGGTGGCCAGGTGATTCGTCGGATTGCGCTGTGGACTCTGGTCGTCGCCATCCTCATCACGCCGACGGCGGCGGCGCAGCAACCCTCCTCGCCGCAGTCCTCTCCGGGACCTCGGGGCTGGGCTCGCCGGTGCGCGGCGGTCCTCCCGCGGCAGACCGTGGACCCGATCGTGGCCCGCTATCGGGACCGGCTCCGCGCCGCCCGGGAGAACCTGAGACGGGAGGAGCGCGCGCTGCGTGCGCTCCTCATCGCCGAGACCTCCACCAGGGCGGCGGTGGACGCGCAGAGCCAGAAGGTGATCGACGCCCGCAACGCCCTCCTGCGGTCGCGGCTGGACATGCTGTGGGATCTCCGATCCGTCATCCCGCCGGCGGATCGGGATCTGGCCTTTCGCTGTGCCTGGGCGCTCATGATGCGCCGGCGCTAGCCTTCGCCCCCGGGAGGCCGCCGGCGGCAGCCGGGCCGGGAGCACCCCGGCCCGGTGTGCTTCACCCCCGGGGAACGATCTGTGTCTCGACCGCGGCGGCGCCGGCCAGAGTTCTCAGGTGGCCGGCGGCCGCCGCCAGATGGTCCTGCAGCCGTTCCCGCGGATAGCGCGAGGGGGCAAAGATCACCATCAGACAGCGGCGCGTCGCTTCGGTGATGGCCGTGCGGCGCGAGTCGTTGGTCGGGCTGCCGAAGGGCCCGCGGTCGTCAAACAGTGCCAGGCGACCCTCCACCTCGTACCGCCCCTTGCCGAGGGAGTCGTAGGCTTCTCCCGGCCGGCCCAGTCGGACCTCCACGTTCCCCACGATCCGGTCCAGATCGTACAGCCCGATCGGCAGGAGGAAGGCCAGCGAGCAGAGGTTGCAGGTGTCCACCAGCGAGTTGATCCGATACAGCGCCTCGCCGCGCAGCACGCGCCGCAGCAGCGCCTCAGAGGACGGCCGGAGTTTCGTCGGATCCTCACCCGTCCGCCGGTAGAGCTCGCGGGCGGGCTGCAGCTCGGCAATCTCCCCGGGGGACTTCCCGGCGAACCGCCGGCGGTAGGACTCCGCCAGCCGTTCGACCTCTGCCCACACCTCGGGCGCCTCGGCGCGCACATAGATGTCCTGCGCAAAGAGCACGCCGAGGAACAGGCGGTCCGCGAGGTCCGGCGCGATCGTGATCTCCATCACTGTCTGGTTCGCCCGCCCGTGGCGCCACTCATCTCCACGGAACCGAGGCGGTGTCGGTCCGGCGGTAACGGCTTCATCCGGCCGCCGCCCGATTCCGCCGGCCGTCCCTCTCTCGCATACTTGGGGCGATGGAGCCTGCGCTGCGGCCGTTCTTTGCGCCCCGGGGGATCGCCCTCATCGGCGCCTCCCGTGAACCGGGCAAGCTCGGCTTCGGGGTGGCGCAGAACCTCGTCAACAGCGGGTATCGGGGTGCCCTCCATTTCGTCAACCCCCGCGGGGGCACGCTGCTCGGCCGACCGGTGTACGAGGATGTGGCCCTGGTGCCCGACCCCGTGGACCTGGCCGTCCTGATCATCCCGGCCCCCACCGTCGCCGAGACCCTGCGCGCGTGCGGCCGGCGCGGCATCCGCGCCGCCATCATCCTCTCCGGGGGATTCCGGGAGATCGGACCCCCGGGGGAGGCGCTCGAGGCGGAGTGCCTCCGCGCGGCGCGGGAGTACGGGATGCGGCTGCTCGGGCCCAACTGTGTGGGCGTGATCGACACCCACCTGCCGCTGGATGCCACTTTTCTCTCCCCGCCGGGACCGGGCAAGGGTGACGTGGCCTTCATTTCGCACTCCGGGGCCATCTGCGCCGCGGTCACGGACTGGGCGCGGGGGCAGGGCTTCGGCCTCTCCCGTCTGATCAGCCTGGGCAACCAGCTGGATGTCACCGAAACGGATGTCCTCGGACCGGTGGGGGCCGATCCCCACACCCGCGTCATCACCCTGTACCTGGAGGGCATCACAACGGGCCGGCGGTTCGTCCAGGCGGCGCGCGCGGTGGCGTCGGCCAAGCCGGTGATCGCGCTCAAAGTGGGCCGGTCCGCGGCGGGGCAGCGCGCCGTAGCGTCCCACACCGGGGCCCTGGCCGGACAGGAAGCCGCGTACAACGCGGCGTTCGAGCGCGCCGGCGTGATCAGGGCCGACACCTCGGAGGAGATGTTCAACTGGGCCCGGGCGCTTGCCTGGTGCCCGCTGCCCGCGGGCCGGTCCATGGCCGTGCTGACCAACGCGGGCGGGCCCGGGGTGATCGCGGCGGATGCCCTGGAGGCCCACGGGCTGACGCTCGCCGCCCTGAACTCCGCCACCCAGGACGGCCTGCGGCGCCTGTTGCCGCCGTTCGCCAGCACCGCCAATCCGGTGGACATTCTGGCCTCGGCCACGCCCGAGCAGTACGCCGCCTCGCTGCGGCTGCTGCTCGACGATCCGGACGTCCACGGTGTGCTCGTCATCCTGCCGCCTCCGCCGCGCGTCCCGGCCGAGGCGGTGGCCGATGCGCTCATCGCGGTTATCCGGGAGGCGACCAAACCGGTGGTCGTCGCGCTGATGGGAGAACTCGCCGTGCGGGAGGCGGCAACCCGTCTGCGCGCGGCGAGAATACCCGACTATCGGTTCCCCGAGCAGGCGGCGTCCGCGCTGGCCGCGCTCGTCCGCCGCAGGGAGATGCTGGCCCGCCCCCAGGAAGAACCGGCGCGCCCGGAGGGGCTCCGGCCGGAGCTGGTGCGCTCCCTGATCGACGCCCAGCGGGCAGAGTTTGGACCGGCCTTCGCCCAGGCACCGGCCGCACGCCTCCTGGCGGCGTACGGCATCGGTGTCGCGCCGATGGAGTTGGCCCGAACGCCGGAGGAGGCGGTGCGCATCGCGGAACACCTGGGGTTCCCGGTGGCCCTGAAGGTGGCCTCGCCCGACATCCTCCACAAATCCGACATCGGCGGTGTGGCTCTCGACGTGGCGGACCGGCGGGCGGTGGCCAGGACCTTCGACGACATCCTGGGCCGGACGCGCCAGACCCGGCCGCAGGCCCGGGTGCACGGCGTGTGCGTCCAGCCCATGCTTCCCCGGGGTCAGGAGGTCATCGTTGGCGCGGTGCAGGATCCGCAGTTCGGACCGCTGGTCATGTTCGGATCGGGCGGGCTGGAAGTCGAATCCCTCCGCGACGTGGCCTTCGCCCTGGCCCCGCTGTCGCGGGGCGAGGCGGAGGCCCTGCTGGACCGCACCGCCGCCGGACGCCGGCTACAGGGCTTCCGGGGCTGGCCGGCGGGGGACCGCGCCGCGGTGATCGAGACGATCCTGCGGCTGGGCCAGCTGGCCGCCGACTTTTCGGAGCTGCAGGAGGTCGAGATCAACCCCCTGCTGGTCTACCCCCACGGGGTGGCGGCGGTCGATACACGCATTGTCCTCCGCTGAGGGTTTCCCTCGGGCCGGACGATGGCCCCGGGCGGTCGCCTCGAGGAACGGCGGCTGCCCATTGGACACGGAAGGTCTCGAGGCCGGGTGTTTGGAAGGAGAACGAGCGAGAGGGGGCGATGCTGATGCGCCGAGCCATTGGGCCAACGCTGGCGGCGTTCTTGGTCCTGGCCCTGGTGGCCTTGCCGGGACCGTCCTCGGGCAGCCCCGCGGACCCCAGCACGCTGGTGGTCGGACAGAACACCGGCATCCTCATCACCCTCGACCCGGCAGTGGTCTTCGAGGTCGAGGGGGTCGTGATCGTGGACCAGCTGTACGACAAGCTGGTCGACCTGGACATGGTGGACGGCAAGATCAAGGTTGTGCCCGAGGTGGCGGAGTCCTGGACTCTGGCCCCCGACGGCAAGACCTGGACCTTCAAGATCCGTCAGGGCATGAAGTTCCCCAGCGGCCGGGCCGTGGACGCGAACGCCGTGGTCTACTCCCTGCGCCGTGCCCTGCGTCTGAACCGACCCAGCATCTACATGTTCAACGAGCTGGGATTGACCAAGGACAATGCGGAGACGGCGGTCCGGATGCTCGACCCGTATACCGTGCAGATCGTGGTGGGGCAGTCCTTCGCGCCCGACCTGGTCCTGGCGATCCTCTCCTTTGTGGCCACGGCCGTCGTCGATCCGGGCGTGGTGGAGCAGCACATCCGCGAAGGCGAGCTGGGCTCGGACTGGCTGAAGGACCACAGCGCCGGATCCGGACCCTATCAGCTCATGCGCTGGGAGCGCAACGAAGTCGTGGACATGGTGGCGTACGCCGGCTACTGGCGGGGCATTCCGCCCGTGAAGCGGATCGTCATCCGCGACATCCCCGAGCCGTCCGCCCAGCGCATCGCACTGGAGAAGGCGGACATCGATGTCGCATGGAACCTGTCGCCTCAGATGCGCCAGGAGATCCGCACGGCAAAGACCCCGGGCCTGGCCATCGTCCGCGTCCCCGGTCACGGAATGGAATACATCGGGATGAATGTGAAGTACCCGCCCCTGGCCAAGGAGCAGGTGCGCGAGGCGATCCGCTACGCCATCGACTACAAGGCCATCCTCGAGGGGATCATGCGCGGCGAGGCCATCCCGCTGCAGACCTTCGTCCCCGTCGGGTACCTGGGCCACAACCCGGCGATGCCCTTCAAGCAGGACCTCAACAAGGCCAAGCAACTCCTGGCCGAGGGCGGGTATCCCAACGGGTTTGAGGTGGAGTTGGCCACCAACGCCCCTCATCCGACCCGACCTGATGTCGCACAGGTGATCCAGAACGAGCTGGCCAAGGTCGGCATCAAGGTGAAAATCACCACCTCGGCCGCGGCGACAGTCCTGGGCAAGTACCGCGAGCAGGGACTGCAGATGATCCTGTACGGCTGGGGGGTGGACTACCCCGATCCGGACGCGCTGGCCAAGCCCTTCGCCGACGGGACGATCCGGCAGCTCGCCTGGCGCAACGCCTGGATGGATCCCAAGGCCACGGACCTGACGAGGAAGGCGATGCTGGAACGCGATCCCCGCCGACGGGTCGCGTTGTACAAGGAGCTCACGGAGCTTGTGGCGCACAAGGGGCCGTTTGCCATTCTCTACCAGATCACGAACAACTGGGTTATCCGGACCTATGTGAAGGGATTCGAGCAGGCGGCGGCCCTCGGAACCTTCCACTTCGATTACACTAAGATCAGTAAGGTTCGGCAGTAACTCCGCAGATGCGGCGGGGCTCCTCCCGCGGGAGGAGCCCCGCCAGACTCCCCGATGAACCTGGCCACCTACGTCGCCCGGCGGCTGGCGCTGATGGTGCTCGTCATCTTCGGCGTCCTGGTCATCACCTTTGTCGTCTCCCACGTCATTCCGGCCGATCCGGTCATGGCCATCCTGGGCGGGAACGCGCCCCAGGAGAAGGTGGACGCGCTGCGCCGCCAGCTGGGCTTCGACAAGCCTCTGCACCTGCAGTTCGTCGCCTACATGTGGGGCGCGGTGCGGGGGGACCTGGGCACGTCCCTGCGCACGGGCCGCCCTGTCTGGGACGACATCCAGCAGTACTTCCCCGCCACCGTGGAGCTGACCGTCACCGCCATTCTGCTGGCCATCGTCCTGGGCATCCCGTTGGGCGTCATCTCGGCGGCCCGCAGGAATCAGGTCCACGACCACACGGCCCGGGTCTTCTCCATCGTCGGCGTCTCCATGCCGGTGTTCTGGACCGGGCTGGTCCTGATGCTCCTCCTGTACTACCGCCTGGGATGGCTGCCCGGACCGGGGCGGCTGGACCTGGAAATCCTCCCGCCGCCCGGCCGCACCCGCCTGCTCATCCTGGACAGCCTGCTCGCCGGCCACTGGGCGGCCCTGCGCAACGCCCTGGCCCATCTGGTCATGCCGGCCTTCGTCCTGGGATATGTGGCCACAGCGACGATCGCCCGCGTCACCCGGTCCAGCATGCTGGATGTCCTGTATCAGGACTACATCCGCACGGCACGGGCGAAGGGCCTGGTGGAACGCGTCGTCATCCTGCGGCACGCGCTGCGCAATGCCCTGATTCCCACCGTCACTGTGATCGGCCTGGTCTTCGGCGGCCTCCTGGAAGGCTCGGTGCTCACCGAGACGATCTTCGCCTGGCCGGGGCTGGGGCGGTATATCACGACCGGGTACGTCACGCTGGACTATCCCGCCGTGATGGGCGGGACGCTCTACATCGCCGTGGTGTTCTCCGTCGTGAACCTCATCGTGGACCTGACCTATGCCTTCCTCGACCCCCGCATCCGCCTCTGAGCCCGTCCGGGCGGCCGTGCGGCCCGCCTCGCCCCGATACGAGGAGGTGCGCCGCGCCTACCGCCTGTGGCGCCGCAGCCTCCTGTCCGTCGTGGGCACCGTGCTGGTGGGCCTGATCATGGCCGTGGCGCTCTTCGCGCCGTGGATTGCCCCCTACGACCCGCTGGCTCAGGACTTTTCCGTCCGACTGCAGCCTCCCAGCCGCGCGCACTGGTTCGGGACCGATCAGTTCGGCCGGGATATCTTCAGCCGCGTCGTCTTCGGCTCCCGGATCGCGCTGGAGATCATCCTGATCGTCTCGGCGATCAGCGGCGGGGTGGGAGCGCTGGTGGGGTGGATCGCCGGCTATTTTGGCGGGCGGACGGACGAAATCCTCATGCGGATTACCGACATGTTCCTGGCCTTCCCCAGCCTCGTCCTGGCCATGGCCTTCGCCGCCGCGCTGGGCCCGAGCCTGCCGAACATGATCCTGGCCATCTCCCTGGTCACCTGGACCCCGTACGCCCGGCTGGCGCGCGGGGAGACGCTGCGCACGAAGGCCCAGGATTTCGTCGAGGCGGCCCGGGCGATGGGAGCCAGCGACCTGCGGATCATCTTCCGGCACGTCCTGCCCATGACGGTGTCGGTCCTCATCGTTCAGCTGACGCTGCGGATGGGAACGATCATCCTCACCGCCGCCGGCCTGGGATTTCTGGGATTGGGGGCGCAGCCGCCGACCCCGGAGTGGGGGGCCATGGTCAGCGACGGACGCAACTACCTGGTCGATCAGTGGTGGATGTCCACCCTGCCCGGGTCGGCGATCGCCGCGGCGGTGCTCGGCTTCAACCTGCTGGGGGACGGCATTCGGGACATTCTGGATCCGCGGCTCCGGCGCTAGGACGCCGGGCCGCGTCAGGCGCGGCCCAACTCGGTGCGCACCGCCCGGATGACGGCCTCGCCCTCGGCGCTGTCGGTCACGAGCTCGATGGCCTCCGGCGAGGGCGCACCGAGGCCGAGCTCCACGGCCCGTCGAATCTGGTCCTGGGCGAAGATCGGTCCTCTGGCGACCGGTCCGGTCGCGCCGTGTATTCGCAACAGCGCCACCCCCACGGCGTCGATCGCCACGCGGTCGCTCCCCGCCAGGACGACTTCCGGCCGCGCCAGCCGCCCGACCTCCGGCCCGCCTTCCACGAAGGCCTCGATGCCGTCCAGCACGACCACCGCGGGGCGGTAGAGCACATTGATCTCGGCGATCAGCGTCCGCTGCAGCGGAGAGCCGTGCAACTCCTGCATGTAATCGTAGCCGTCGGGCCCGACCTTGGCCACCATCCCGACGGAGTTCTTCAGGGAGAGGGTGAAGTGCCCGCCGAAGCGGTGCGTTTTCAGGCAGCAGGTCTGGATGAGGACGTCCGCCCGCTCCAGCAGCGCCGGGTACAGGACTCCCCTGCGCCAGTGCCCGCCCGGGATCGTCTTGGGAAGCCATTGCGTAGGAGGGAGCGCGTCCAGCGCCACCACGCGCGCGCCAAGCGATCCGGCCAGCGTGTCGATTCCCTTCTGCCGGATCACGGTGGCGGTGTTCCCCATGCCGCTCCGGTCGGCCACCACGATGTCGCGCGCTCCCGCGGCCCGGCACAGCTCGAGCAGGGTCTGCAGCGTCTCGTTGTGGGTGGAGCCGGGGAACGGATCGCTGCTGTTCAGATTCGGCTTGATCACGACGGACCGGTCCCGGAGGCTCAACGGCGGCAGCAGGCGCAGGGCGCGCAGCACGCCATCCCGATGACCGGAGGTCTTGACCAGCGCCACCCGGGCCGTCCCCGGTGCCGCGTGCGCAGCCGCCTGCACGGCGGGCAGCGGAAGGGCAAGACGGCGCAGGGCTGCGGCCCCGCCGGCGGCCGCGGCCGCGGAGAGCAATCGCCGCCGTGTAAGCTTCATGGCTCCTCCACCGCAGGCTTCGGCAGGAGGCGGGACGTTCCTGTGGCCGAAGTTACGACCATGAAGAGTATGAGCACCCACATCGGGCACGACCGGTAGAGCATGCGGTACGGCGTCGTCTTCCCTCAGACCGAGATCGGCACCGACCCCGGGGCGATCCGCGCCTTCGCCCAGGCCGCGGAGAACCTAGGCTACCACCACATCCTCATCTATGACCACGTCCTGGGCGCCAGGCCGCGGGGCGGGGAGTGGCTGGGCTACACCGCCGACGATATGTTCCACGAGATCTTTGTGCTCCTGGGATTCCTGGCCGCAGTCACGACGCGCCTGGAACTGACCACGGGCATCCTCATCCTCCCCCAGCGCCAGACCGCGCTCGTCGCCAAGCAGGCCGCCGAGGTCGACGTCCTGAGCGGCGGCCGCCTGCGTCTGGGCATCGGCGTGGGCTGGAACTACGTCGAGTACGAGGCCCTGGGCGAACGCTTTGAGGAGCGGGGCCGGAAGGTCGAGGAGCAGATCACCGTCCTGCGCGAACTGTGGACGAAGCCGCTCGTGAACTTCACGGGACGCTACCACCGCATCGTGGACGCCGGGTTGAATCCGCTGCCGGTGCAACGGCCGATTCCGATCTGGATGGGCGGAGAGAGCGACGCGGTGATACGCCGGATCGCCCGGATGGGCGACGGGTGGATCCTGGGCGGGACGCTGCGCTCTCCCCATGCGCGTCACCCCCAGGTACCGGGTGGGTACGCGGCAATGGTCGCGCGGCTGCGCGCGTTCCAGCGGGAAGCCGGGCGCCCGCCGGACGCGGTGGGGCTGGAACGCCGCGTGGCGTACTCGGCCGGCCCGGAGAAGTGGGCGAGCACCCTCGAGGAGTGGCGTCGGCTCGGAGGGACGCACCTCTGCCTGAGCACCATGAACGCCGGCCTCGCTTCCCCCGACGGTCACATCGAGGCGATGCGGGCCTTCCGCGAGGCTCTGCCTCGCGCCCGGGCCGATGGCGGATAGAGGCGGCGCCATCAAGAGCGTGCTGCCCCTGCTGAACCCGGTGGTGCGCCGCCTGCCGGCGTACTCCCGGTTGACCTGGGCGATGATCGACGAAGATCTCCGCGCCCTGAACGCGACCGGGCGCATCCTGGGACGCACCGCCCTGCGCGTCGGCTGGCGGGCGGCCGGCGCAACGGCCCGCGGCGTCAGACATCTGGGGCGGCGGATCCTCGGGCGCTCTTCCGGATGAACTCTCGCCTCGGCGAGGTCGCCGCGCTCTTCCTGCGCCTGGGCGCCACGGCCTTCGGTGGGCCGGCCGCGCACATGGCGATGATGCGCGAGGAAGTCGTCCGCCGCCGGCAGTGGCTCTCCGACCAGGAGTTCCTGGACCTGATCGGCGCCAGCAACCTGATCCCCGGCCCGAACTCCACCGAGATGGCGATCCACGTGGGCTACAGGCGCGCCGGGCCCGCGGGCCTGATCGTCGCCGGCGTCTGTTTCATCGTCCCGGCGATGCTGATCGTCCTGGCCCTGGCCTGGGTCTACGTCAGGTATGGTGCCAGGCCCGAAGCGACCCGGCTGCTGTACGGCGTCAAGCCGGTGATCATCGCCATCGTCGCGCAGGCGCTGCTCGGTCTGGGCCGTACGGCGGTCAAGAGCCGCTTCCTCGCCGCCCTCGCCGTGACCGTGCTGGCGCTGTACTTCCTGGGGATCAACGAGATCGTGCTGCTCGCCGGCGGCGGTATGCTCGCGGTGGCCGCCGCCCGGCGGGTGCGCTCCGAAGCGGCGCTGCTGCTGGCGATGGCGCCGGCCTATGCCGCCTCCGCGGCGATTGCGCCGTCAGCACCGGCGAGCCTGGTGCGGATGTTCGCGATCTTCCTGAAGATCGGGGCGGTGCTCTACGGGAGCGGATACGTCTTGCTGGCCTTCCTGCGCTCGGACTTCGTCGTGCGTCTGGGCTGGCTCACTGAACGGCAGCTCCTGGACGCCGTGGCCGTCGGCCAGTTCACGCCCGGCCCGGTCTTCACCACCGCCACCTTCATCGGGTACCTTCTCGGCGGGGCGGGCGGAGCGTTGCTCGCCACGGCCGGCATCTTCCTGCCGGCGTTTGTCTTCGTGGCGATCAGCCACCCCTTCATCGCGCGCCTGCGGCGGTCGGAGGCGGCCGGCGCGGCGCTGGACGGCGTCAACGCCGCCTCGCTGGCGTTGATGGCCGGCGTGACGTTCCAGCTGGGGCGGACGGCGCTGGTGGATGTGTGGACGGTGGCCGCGGCGCTCGCGGCGTGGCTACTGCTGGCCCGCGGGCGCATCGACTCCAGCTGGCTGGTCCTCGGCGGAGGAATACTCGGACTGCTGCTCCGCTGATCCGCTCGGGTCCGCCCTAGTCTCCGCCGCCCCGCTCTTCGAGGGCGCGCAGGATGTCGGCTTCGCTGACCGTTCCGATCAGCCGTCCTTCCTGGACGACCGGTAGCCGGCGGAGGCGGCCGCGGGCCAGGCGCGCGGCACACTCCCAGACGGAGAGCTCGGGCACAACGGCCTGCTCCGGATCGAAGGGCTCGGTCTCGGAGGCGGGCTGCATCACGTCGGCGGCGATCTGGGACGCCGGCCAGCGGCGTCCCCGGTGTCCCCACCAGCGATGTCCCGCGAGCGCCGCCAGGATGTCGCTGTCGCTGACGATCCCGATGATCGTCCGCCCTTCCTGCACGGGGAACCGGCGCACGCCCTCCACGGCCATGCGGGAGGAGCAGGCCGGGATCGTGGCCTCGGGCTCGATGGTCATCACGGGGGAGGAGGCGACCTCTCCCACAGAAACGTCGCCGACGTCCAGACCGCGGGCCACGACCTTCGTCACCACGTCGCGCTTGGTCACAATGCCCGCGGCGGGATCTCCGTCCTCGGGCACGAGCAGGCTGGCCACGCCGGCCCGGACCATCTTGGCCGTGGCCTCGCGGACCGTGGCGTCGGGAGCCACGGTGAGCACGGGAGAGGACATCAGATCCCGCACCGTCCGCACCGGCCCGGTCTGCGCCGCCCGCCTCACCGCGCGGGTCTTGCGGACCAGGCGCGCCTGCTGCCACTCCAGGGGCGGCACGAGGGCCGTGAAGACGTCGGTGTCGCTGACCAGCCCCACCAGACGCCCGCCGTCCACCACCGGCAGCCGGCGGATGCGAGAGCGGGCCATCTGCGCCGCGACTTCCTGCAGCGACCAGGTCGGGGCCGCCGTGATCAGCCGCCAGGTAGTCACTTCCCCGACCCGCACCGCGTCGGGATCCAGGCCGTAGGTGACGATCTTGCTGATGATGTCGCGCATGGTCAGGATGCCGTGCACCAGGGTCCCGCCGGGCGGGGAGACCAGGACACTGCTGATCCCGCGGTCGCGCATCGCGAGGAGGGCCTGCGCCACGGTATCCTCAGGGGCGGAAATCACCGGCCTGGGGGTCATCACGTCCGCAACCGTCACCATGGGATGCCTCCCGGGGGAATAGCCGTACTTTTCACGAAGAGAACGGACACTTCCTGTTCGCCAGGTGATCGGGATGTCACTGCTCCAGCACAACCGGAACCACCTCATCCATCCGGTCCACGCCGAGACGGAGGTGCGTGAGGCCGTGGTCCTCACGGACGGCCACGGGGCCGTACTGCGCGCCGCCGACGGCAGG
Source organism: Armatimonadota bacterium (assembly GCA_031459765.1). Classification (NCBI taxonomy): domain Bacteria; kingdom Bacillati; phylum Candidatus Sysuimicrobiota; class Candidatus Sysuimicrobiia; order Candidatus Sysuimicrobiales; family Candidatus Kaftiobacteriaceae; genus Candidatus Kaftiobacterium; species Candidatus Kaftiobacterium secundum. The sequence continues at coordinate 227,810 of JAVKHY010000001.1, forward strand.
GAATACCTGGATGGGTTGAGCGGCCTGTGGAACGTCCACGTCGGCCACGGCCGATCTGAACTGGCCGAGGCGGTGGAGCGACAGATGCGGCGGCTGGCCTACGCCTCGGCCTATGCCGGCTTCACCAACGAGCCGGCGATCCGCCTGGCCGGGGAGATCCTGCGCCGGGCGTATCCCCGCCTGACCGGCGTGTACTTCACAACCGGCGGAGCAGAGGCCAACGAGACGGCGTTCAAGATCGCCCGGTACTACTGGCGCCGGCAGAGACGACCGTCAAAGACCAAGGTGATTTCGCGCCACCACGCCTACCACGGCCTGACCCTGGGCGCGATGAGCGCGACGGGCATCCCGGCCTTCCACCGTATGTTCCAGCCCCTCGCCCCCGGTTTCATCCACATTCCGCCGTCCTATCCCTACCGGTATCCGGGCTCGATGGCGGAGGCGCTGGAAGAGGCCATTCGCGAGGAGGGGCCCGACACGGTCGCGGCGTTCATCGCCGAGCCGGTGATCGGCGCCGGCGGCGTCATCCCGCCGACGCCGGACTACTTCCCGGCCATCCGTGAAATCTGCGACCGCCACGATGTTCTCTTCATCGCCGATGAGGTCATCACCGGCTTCGGACGCACAGGCCGGTGGTTCGCCCTCGAACACTGGGGCGTGCAACCGGACCTCGTCACCTTCGCCAAGGGTGTGACCAGCGCCTACCTGCCGCTGGGAGGCGTGATGGTCTCCGCCGAGATTCACCGCGCCATCCGGGAGGCGCCGCCCGAGGAGCGCTTCATGCACGCCGCCACCTACTCCGCGCATCCCACCTGCTGCGCCGTGGGCCTGGCCAACCTGGAGATCTTCGAGCGGGAAGACCTGGTGCGCCGGGCGGAGGTGCTGGGGCGGCGGCTGTTCGCACGGCTGGAAGATCTCCGCGATCTCCCCCGGGTGGGCGACGTCCGCGGGCTGGGACTGATGGCGGGGGTGGAGCTGGTGGAAGACCGAGGGACGAAGGCGCCGGCCCTCGGCATCGGCGCCCGCATCCTGGCCGAGGCCCGCGCCCGCGGATTGATCACCCGGATCCGCCACGGCCAGTCCGGCGAGCACCCGATCGGCGATACGCTCCTCCTGGCGCCCCCGCTGGTGACGTCGGAGGCGCAAATCGACCAGATGGTCGGAATCCTCCGGGAGGCGATCGCCGCCGTCGCGTAACGGCGCGACCGGCAGCGGGCCGGTCGGACCGACCGGCTCTCCCAAAGCACACACACGGCTGTGAGCGTGTAGCCCACAGCCGCGCGTGCACACGTCGGTCCGGATCAGTTATTGTTATCTTATCACCCCGTGGTGCCCCAGGCAACGGCGGATGAGACGCAACCGGATGGCCTCGGCCATCCTCCGGGCGATGGCCGTCTACACCGGCCTCCTGGGCCTGCTGTTTGCCGCCTACCACCCGGGCGCCGCGGCGTTGTTCCGGACCCCCGTGCGCGATCCGCGCAGCCTCTTCGGCTTCGGCGTCGCGCTGCTCACGATCGCCGCCCTGAAGGCCGTCATGGCCCAGGATCCGGCGCGCCACCGCACAATGGTGGGCATCATCCTGGCCGGCGAGGTGATCGTGCGTCGGTCCGGAAACCGGTCGCGGAGCTGATCGCCGCGACTATGAGGTGGATGGGGTGAGCCGCCCAGACCCCGACGGCCAGCAACCGGATCCCCACGGCGAGGGTGGCGAAGGCCGGGACGACCTGCACCGGCGTGAACTGCCCGTAGGCGATCCCGAGGAAGACGTACCAGAGAATATACCAGCCCACCTGAAGGGTCGCCGCATACTGCGCGAGGAGCAGGACGACCGGAGTGAATCCACCCGCCACCAGGACGGCGTTGGCCGCCCGTCCGAGGGTGGAGGGGCGCATCCGGATCCAGATCCACAGCAAGGCCGGGGGCAGGAGGAAGGTGACCGCGGCGAAGGGGTTGGCGGCCAACGTGACCACGACAAGCAGGGCGAGGACGCCCAGCAGGGCCCCGACCCGATGCTCCACCTCCTCCGGCCCGGCGGCCGGCCGGCGGGGCAACAAGAGACGGCCCCCCAGCGCCGCGGCGGCAAGAACGGCCAGGGACACCACCACCGCCGGCCACAGGACGCCGGTCAGGAGCGGATGGCGTGGCGGCGGGGCGTAGAGCGCGTAGCGCGGCAGCAGGCCCAGCCACGGCAGCAGTTTGATCGTCACGACCCAGACCAGCAGCACCCCGAGCACGGCGCCGGCGCGCAGCACCTCCTGCCCCATCACCCCGGGGGGCGCCTGCCCTGGACGCCACCGCAGCGCCAGGGCCGCGGCCAGAGGCGCGAAGACCACGACCTGCACCGCGCACAGCGGCCAGGAGGGTACCACCAGCCCCGGGCCGAGCCGCAGGTAGACCGATTCTTCGCTTGGCACGACCGAGAGGGTGTCGATCGCTCTGACTATCCGCTCCTGGATCCGGCCGTAGGCGAGAAGTGAAGCCGGTTGCATATGCTCGATGGTGTCCTCGGGCAGGTGGTACACGCGCGCCTTCAGGACCGCGTCGTCGGTGCGGCCGGCGAGGTCGATGGCCGGGATGCCGGCGCCCAGGAAGGGCCCCTGGTCGGTGCTCGAGATGAGCAGGGACCGCTGGATCCACTCCAGCACCGGTGGGACTTCGTCGGTGCGGTAGCCTTCCCGCAAGGCGGCATCCGCCGCCAGCGCGCGCAGCCAGGCCGGGGCGAACCCCCGGAACTGTCCGATGCCGTCGATGCCGAGCGCGGCCAGCGGTCCCGGGTCGAGATCCTCGATGGAGAGGGCGGCGACGATCTGCCTGCGCTGCGGATAGGTGCGGACGAAGTGACGGGCGCCGAGCATCCCCCATTCCTCGCCGTCCGGGAAGAGAAAGAGCAGCGTGCGCCGATGGGGGACGGCGGTCAGAACGCGGGCCAGTTCGAGGATCGTGGCGACGTGACCCGCGGTGTCGCTCGCCGCCTGGAAACTGGTCGGCGCCATGTCGTAGTTGCCGACCAGCACGACGATCTCGTTGCGGCGATCCGTTCCCGGGCTCAGCGCCCAGATGTTCTCCAGGACGGTCGGACTCGGTCCCCCCATCCAGGCGCGAAAGGTCTCGCGCTGACCTTCGAGACCGATCCGGGTGAGGCGATCTGCGAGCCAGTGGGCGGCAGCCTGCCGATCCGGCCCGCCCGACCAGCGACGGGGGAACCGCGTGGCCAGCGTCCCCAGGTCGGCCCAGGCCCGCTCGCCGGAGAAGGTCACCGCGCCGGGCCAGGCAGGCGGTCCCGCGTAGGGCCGGGCCAGCCGCGGCAGGACGACGGGGAAGCCCAGGGCCGCCGCGCTGAGGAGCAGGAGGACCATCCGGCGCACGATGCCAGGAAATACGGCAGACCTCTGCTAGCCACCTTCGCAGCGCGTGGTGTATTGTGTTCGCGTGGGTGTCCGGCGGCTGGCCGACGATCTCGTTCTCATCGACACAGGCTACAACAGCACCCCGGAGGCCATCGGCGTCTATCTCCTCCTGGGGGACCCACCGGGACTGGTGGAAACCGGTCCGGCCTCGTGCGCCGATACGGTACTCCACGGCGTCCGGCAGGCGGGGGTGGATCCCGCCGACCTGCAGGCGCTCGCCGTCACGCACATCCATCTCGACCATGCCGGCGGCGCCGGCGCCCTGGCCCGGCGCCTGCCGCGGGCGCGCGTTTACGTGCACCCCGTCGGCGCACCACACCTGCTCGATCCCACCCGGCTGCTGGCCAGCGCCGGACGGCTGTACGGGAACGATCTCGTGCCGCTGTTCGGCGAAACGGTCCCGGTGCCGGCGGACCGTCTGCACATCCTCCGCGACGGCGAGCTGCTGGCCATCGGCCGGCGTCGCCTGCGGGCCGTGGACACGCCGGGCCACGCCCGCCACCATCACGCCTACTGGGACGAGGAGACCGGGGACCTCTTCAGCGGGGACATCGCCGGCGTGGCACTGCCGGGATCGCGGTATGTGCGGGCGCCGACGCCCCCGCCCGAGTTGGACATTCCCGCCTGGCAGGCTTCCCTGCGGCGGATCCGCCAGCTCGGGCCGCGTCGGCTGCTCCTTACCCACTTCGGGGCGCACGACTGGGTAGACGACCTGCTGGCGCAGCTGGAGGAGCGGCTGCAGGAAGGCGTCGACCGGGTGCGCGAGGCGCTGGCCGCCGGGCTGGATGCGGCGGCGATCACAGCCCGAATGCGGGAGCAGGCCCGCCGGCAGATCGAGGCGCGCGACGGCGTTGGGGCGGCGGCCCGCTATGAGGTGATCATGCCGGTCCGCCAGAGCGTGCTGGGGCTGATCCGGTACATCGAAAAGACGGGGTGAGACGATGCTGCTCACAGGAAAGCGGGCGCTGATCATGGGAGTGGCCAACAAGCGAAGCATCGCCTGGGGCATCGCGGAGGCCTTCCACCGGGAGGGGGCGCAGCTGGCCTTTACCTATCAGAACGAGCGGTTGAAGGAGAACCTCGACGAGCTGCTGGAGACCATCGGCGGGCGCGCGGCCTTTCCGACCTTCCCCGGCGACGTCACCTCCGACGAGCAGCTCGACGCCGTCTTCGCCGGCCTCCGGGATCGGTGGGGCGGGCTGGATGCGCTGGCCCACTGCATCGCCTACGCCGACCGCGACGACCTGGCCCGCCCGCTACACCAGGTCTCCCGCGACGGATACGGGTTGACGCTGAACATCAGCGCCTACTCCCTGCTGGCCGTGGCGCGGCGCGCCGCCCCGCTGATGACCGGCGGGGGCAGCATTGTCACGCTCACCTACAACGCCGTGGAACGCGTGGTCCCGGGCTACAACGTCATGGCCGTGGCCAAAGCCGCCCTGGAGGCGGAGGTCCGCTACCTGGCCAGCGAACTCGGGCCCTCCGGGATCAGGGTGAACGCCATCTCTGCCGGCCCGCTGAAGACCCTGGCCGGGAGCGCGGTGAAGGGGATCTCACGGCTCCGCGACATCACCGAAGAGATCGCCCCCCTGCGCCGGAACATCACCATCGAGGATGTCGGCGACGTCGCCGTCTTCCTGGCCAGCGACCTGGCACGCGCCGTAACCGGCAACACCATCTTTGTGGACAGCGGATTCCACATCATGAGCGCCATCCCGCCCCAGACTCCCTCCTGACGCCGCGTGCGGCGCGTCACTCCGCCATCTTAATCTTCCGCTTCCTCGATCAGCAGGGCGCGCACGGAACGCAGTTCGTTGGCCGCGTACCGCACCGGGTTGCCCCAGTGGCTCGCCGGTTGGGAGAGCACCTGGTTCCCGGCCACGTAGAAGACGCCGTTGCGGACAACCCCCAGGCCCCGGCGGACGGCAAAGGCGATCCACTGCCGCACCCGGGCCTGCGGATGTTGCAGCACCTGGCGGTCGACCGGCAACCCGAGGGCGGTCAGGGCCGCGGCCAACCCGGCTGTTTCATCGACCAGTGCCGCCTCGGCCAGGGCGGACTGCCCGCGGACCAGCCGTTCCCAGACCACGTGGCTGCAGATCTGCGTCGCGGTCATGGTGTGCAACCGGGCCAGCCGGCGCCGGATCTCCTCCTGTGCCCCGGGGTCCGCTCCGGGGGCCATGGCGCGCCCCACGGTGATGAAGATGCGCAGGCGGCCCGGCTTCATGAAATCGTAGACGATGCAGCAGGGCAGGACCCTCGCTTCCGGCACCCGTGCGAGCACGAGCCGCAGCCCCGACCGGAAGGGCTGCAGCCGGCCGTCGGGCGAGATCACCCCCTCCGGGGCCAGGTAGAGCACCCCGCCCCGCCGCAACACATCGGCCAGCCGGTCCATCTGCGCGAGCACCACCTGGCGCTGGCGATCCCTGAGCACCGTCCGCCACGGTTCGCGGAAGGCGGCCAGCGACGCCGGGCCCTGCCAGTGCGCCCGCCAGCGCCAGGTCAGGAGGTGGGAGAGCCGCAGAGAGGCCGGCCGCAGAGACATCCCGACCCTGGCGAGGTCGTCCCACACGGTGTCGGCCAGGATCTCCGCCGCCGGCCGGTCCCCCAGCACCTCCAGCGCCTCCCGCAACGCCTCTTCCATGGTGCGCTCCGGGAAGCGGCGCACCGGGTGAATCCGCAGCCCCTGCATCACCCGCGCCAGGTCGATTTTGTAGAGCGCCCGGCGCAACCAGACGGGGACGACGTCGTACCGGGCGAGGAAGCCCCGCAGGAACATGTCCTCACGCCCCGCGAACTCCAGGGGACGGCGGGGCGGGCGCTGCAGCCAGTACAGTGTCGCCGTGAGCACGACGCTGTCCAGATCCCGCTTGTGGTTGGCGACGATGAGGGTCGAAGGGGCAAAGGTCGTGGCGTCCGCCTCGGCGATGCGGATCTCGTAGAGCAGGCGGGGCGCCGCGTAGAAGAGCGCGGCGAGGCCGAAGTAGAGGACCTCGTCCAGCCATCCCCGCGCCCGGCCGGCCATCAGAAGCCACTTCGCCCGGAGCGATGCGCATCCTGTATGCGGTCGGATCGTGGGGACTGGGCCACGCCGCACGCAGCCTGCCGGTGCTCGAGGCCCTGCACAGGGACGGCCATGAGCTGACTGTGATCAGCCACGGCCGGGCCCTGCTGATGCTCCGCCGCGAGCTGGGCCACCGCTGCGAGTTCCTGGAGTGGCCCCACTTCCCCCATACCGTAGGCCGCAGCGCCCTGGGGCTCTACCTGCGGACCGCGCTGGCCATCCCCGCGATGCTGCGGGTTATGGTCTGGGAACGTCGGGCCACAGGGGAGCTGCTCCGACGCCGACGCTTCGATCGGATCGTCTCCGACAACCGCTACGGGGTGCAGGACCGCAGGGTCCCGTCCTTCCACATCACCAACAACGTCCGCTTCCTGGCGCCGGGGCGGCTGAGGCCGCTGGAGTGGGTGCTGGAAGCCTTCAACTACGCCTGGTTCCGGGGGCTCCGTCGGGTGATCGTCCCGGACACGCCGGAAGACGCGCTGGCCGGCGACCTGGCCCACCGGCTGCGGATCTTCCCTCCCGAGCTGCTCGCCTATGTCGGCCTCCTCTCGCCGGTCCGCGCCCGCCCGATGCCGCGGGACGTCGATGTCTTCATCACAATCTCGGGACCTGAGCCCCAGCGGTCGATCCTCGAGCGTCTGGTCCGTGCGCAGCTGGCCGGCCTTCCGGGCAGGGTGGTCGTGACCCTGGGACGTCCCGAGGGATCAGGCGTCGAACGGCTGGGCGCCGCCGAAGTTTACGATTTCCTCGACCGAAGACCGCAGGAAGAGATGATGAACCGGGCCCGGGTGGTCGTGGCCCGGCCCGGCTTCTCCACCCTCAGCGCGGTGGCCGAGGTGGAGCGACAGGCGGTGTTCATCCCGACACCGGGGCAGACCGAGCAGATGTATCTCGCCACCTACCACCATGCGCGGGGAACCATCTACGCCGCTTCCCAGACCCGTCTACGCCTGCCGGAGGCCGTCGCCGAAGCCGCACGACGCAGCGGTCTCAGGGCACGGGTGAAGACGGCGGAGGGCGTCAGGCGCGTCGTTGAACTCGTCTCTGCCGGATGAAACCCGCTCGAACGGAGAGGGGCGAACAGAATCGCAACGAACAAAAAATTTTGGACCCAAATATATTAGATTCATACCAAGAGCAAATCCGGTGGACAGACCACCGCGGGGGCGTGTCGCCATGGGGTACCACGAGGACTTGCGCGACACCCATCACGGTGAGATAGCGATGCGAGCACCGCTTCCTTCGGCGCTGGCGGCGGCCGCGGGAGTCCTCGCTGCGGCCGCCCTCACCTTTGGCGGGGCGACCGTGCAGAACGTGAAGATCGTGGCCCGGGAGTTCGCCTTCGAGCCGAAAGAGGTCATGGCTCGTCCGGGTGATGTCATATTCACAATCCACAACGCAGGGGCGATCGAGCACAACTTCCTGGTCGACGACGCGGCGAAGAAGACCGTGATCAAAGTGGCGGTGATCGCACCCGGCGAGAGCGAAGAGGTGCGGGTCGGCGTGCGTGCCGGAACGTACGCGATCTACTGCGACCTCCCCGGCCACAGAGAGGCGGGGATGGCCGCGGTGCTGCGCGTCAGGGAGTAGCCAGGGCCGGGGTCCTCAGGATGTCCCACCAGCCGTAGCGCTCCAGGTAGACAAGGTCGAACAGCATCGCCGCGCCGTGCAGGCGCAGCACCGTCTCCAGGGCGGCGCCGAACTGCTCCGGCCGGTCCTCATACAGGGTCAGCAGCAGTGCGCCCACCGGCGGCGGACCGCCGGCCAGGAGCTCCTTCGCCATCAGGGCGGCCCCCTCGACGCTCATCCACGGCGAGGCGCCGGAGCGCAGGGCATCGGCGGACGTGATCGCCGGGTAGTACAGCCCGGGCATCAGGAAGTCCAGGAATTCGGCGATGCTCGCCTCCTTCCACGACGGCGTGACCCACGGGAGATCCGGCGTGGCCTCCGGAACCGCCCAGTTCGTCCCTTCCTGCCAGTAGGTGGGGTACCATCCTCCCACGTAGGCGGACAGCGTGGCTTCGGGCCTGATGGCGCGCACCACCGTCGCCGCGGCCCGGACGAACTGCCGGATGGCCTGCGCCCGCCAGGCCACCCACTCGGCGAACAGCGGCCCGGGCGTCAGGGTGGATCCGTTCGGCACCAGCACGTCCTCGGGCCAGTGCCCCACGGGCTGTCCCAGCCACTCCTCGAACTGGATGCGGCTCAGGGCAGAGAAGTCCGCGCTGCCGTCGGGAAAGCGGAGGCGGTCCAGGACAACGCCGTCCACGTCGTAGCGGCTCACGATCTCCTGAACAATGGCCAGTTCGTATAGCTGGACCTCAGGGTGGAGGGGGTTGGCGAAGCCGATCACGCCGACCTCCGTGGCCGGGATGAGACGTCCGTCGGGGGCCAGGTGCTGCGCCCGCCACTCCGGCCGCTCAAAGAGCCGCCCGACCCCGGCGGTGTTCAACCCCTCGCCGAAGACGTTCACCGCGGCGTGGACGCGGAGCCCGCGGGCATGGGCCTCTTCGAGGACAATCCGGAAAGGATCGCTATTCCGGGGGAACCAGGCCGCCGGCGCGTCATAGGTGGGAGGAACGGGCCGCGGGACCGGCGAGTCCCGGATGTGCGGAGCGAAGGCGCTCTCGTAGAGGACGTAGCCCCAGGCGTTCTTGGCCTCCGGAATGAGGTCGGTGATGCCGGCGGCCTTCGCCCGGTCGAGGACCTGGACCAGGCGCTCCCGCGAGGCAAAGATCGGCAGGTTGGCCGACACTTCCATCCAGAGGGCGAGGCGGGGCGCGGGGCGCGGGGCGGCGGCGGCGGGGACGCCGAAGGACACGGGCAGCGCGACGAGGAGGAGCAGAGTGAACGCACGACGCACAGCGCGGGTATTCCGCCGCCGGGGAGGATTTTCCCTTCCCGCTCCCCAACTAAGTCCCCCGCACCATCCCCCCACGCCGGACAGCCGGAGGAGCGCTGTGCGCACGATGATGCAGGTCGAGCCGCGCCGGGAATTCCCGCGGCGTTTCGTGCCCAAGGACGCGGACATGGGGAACTGGACCCATCTGGAGCCGCTGTTCCGGCAACTCCTGGCGCGGAAGCTCGACACGGTGTCCGACCTCGAACAGTGGTTGCTGGATTGTTCCGAGTTGAGCGGTGCCGTTCTGGAGGAACGCACCCGTCGCTACATCGCCATGACCACGCAGACGGACGATCCCGTGCGCGAGGCGGCCTACAACGAATTCCTCCAGGAGATCGACCCCAAGGTCAAACCCCTTTGGCACGCGCTGAACGTGGCCTACCTGCAGAGCCCGGCCCGGTCGCAGCTGCCCGCCTCCCGCTACGGGGTGCTGGACCGTCACGTCGAGAACGACGTCGCGCTGTTTCGCCAGGAGAACGTGCCGCTGGAGACCGAGGAGGCGCTGCTGGCCAAGGACTACCAGAAGGTGATGGGGGCCATGACCGTCACCTACCGGGGCCAGGAACTCACGCTGCAGCAGGCGGGGAAGTACCTCGAGGAGACCGATCGCGCCGTGCGCCAGGAAGTGTGGGAGCTGGTCGCGCGGCGGAGGCTCCAGGACCGGGACACGATCGAAGACATCTACGACAGGCTGCTGGACCTGCGCCAGCGGATGGCCCGGAATGCCGGCTTTGCCAACTACAGGGATTATGCGTTCAAGCGCCGGCGACGGTTCGACTACACCCCGGAAGACTGCTTCGCCTTCCACCGGGGCGTGGAAGAAGCGATGCTCCCGCTGGTCCAGCGCATCTACGAGGATCGCCGGCGCAAGCTCGGGATCCCCACCGTGCGCCCCTGGGACACCCAGGTGGATCCCCTGGGCCGCCCGCCGCTGCGCCCCTTTGCCACCGCGGAGGACCTCGTCCGCGGGTGCGCCGAGATCTTCCGCCGCATCGACCCGGCCCTGGGTCGGCAGTTCGAGTTCCTGGCCGAAGCGCACCTGCTCGATCTGGAGAGCCGCAAGGGCAAGGCGCCCGGAGGCTACCAGAGCACTCTGCATGAGCGCCGCTGGCCGTTCATCTTCATGAACGCGGTGGGCCGCGACGACGACCTGCGCACCCTGCTGCACGAAGCCGGGCACGCCTTCCACCAGCTGGCCGCCCGGGAGGAGCCGCTGATTCACTACCGGCACGCGCCGCTGGAGTTTGCCGAGGTGGCCTCGATGGGGATGGAACTGCTGGCCGCCCCGCATCTGGACGTCTTCTACCGCGATGAGGCCGAGTACCGACGGGCCTACCGGAACACGCTCGAGGACGCCGTGCTGATCTTCCCCTGGATCGCCACCATCGACGCCTTCCAGCACTGGATCTACACCCACCAGGGCCACGGCCGCGAGGAGCGCCGCGACCGGTGGCTGGAGCTCTACCGCCGGTTTCAGCCCTCCCTGGACTGGAGCGGCTACGAGGAGGAACTGGCCTTCTACTGGCACCGCCAGCTGCACCTGTTCACGAGCCCCTTCTACTACATCGAGTACGGGATCGCCGAGATCGGGGCGCTGCAGGTCTGGCTGCAGAGCCGCACCGATCACCGGGCCGCGGTGGAGCGGTACTGGCAGGCCCTCAGCCTGGGCGGCAGCCGGCCGCTGCCGGAACTGTTCGCGGCGGCGGGGGCGACGTTCAAGTTCGACGCCGAGACCCTCGCGCCGCTGGCAGAGGCGGTGGCAATGGAACTGGACCGGATCGGCGACTGATGGGGGCGGCGGTCAGCCGACGACCACCAGCAGCACCCCGGCCACGGTCAGGACGGCGCCGGCCACGGTGGCGGCCCGGATCGTCTCCCCCTCGCGGAACAGCGCCAGCAGCGCCAGCGCGAACAGGGGGCTGGTGTTGGCCAGCGGGGTGACCCGCACCACCTCGCTCCGGCTCAGGGCGAAGAAGTAGGCCAGGAACCCGCCTGTCGTAAAGATCCCGCCGGCGACCAGATAGCTCAGGGACCGTCCATCCGCACGCAGCGGCTCCGTGCGGGACCGCAGCCAGAGGTAGGGGACCAGGGTGAGGAGCGACCCCGTCACGGTGAGGGCGGAGGCCACCGCGGGGTCGGGGAACATCCGCAGGCCGAGCTTGCGCAAAGTGAACGAGACGCTGGCCAGCACCGCGGTATTCAGAGCGAGCAGCGTCCCGGCCCACGGCCGTCCGGCCGGGGCGACGGGGTCCGGCCGCGCCGTCAGGGCCAGGCCCACGACGACACACAGCGTCCCGACGGCCAGCGACCACGAGACCGACTCGCCCAGGACGGGCACGGCCAGGAGCGCCGCAAACAGCGGCGTGGTGTTGCTGATGGTCGAGGCCCGCGCCACGCCGATCCGCCTGATGCTCTCATAGTAGGTGAGGCGGGCCAGCGCCGGGGCGAGCGTGCCGGCGAGGAGAAAGGTCAGGACCGCCGCCCGAGGGATCCGACCGATCGCTCCCACGGCGAGGGCCAGGGCCCACATCGCCACCAGGTTGGTGGCGACCGAAACGAGGGTCGCCGTGCCGGCGTTGGACCCCGCCAGTCCTCGGCGCACCAACAGCGCGGCGGCGGCGAAGAGAACGGCCGAAGTGAGGGCGAAAACGCTGCCCATCAGGACGGAGGCTGCGACGGCCGGGATGCCACCGCCACCTCAGGCCCGGCGCTTCTCGAGATTGCCGAACCGGCTGTGCTCCTTGTGGAAGAACAGCTCCACCTGCCCGATGGGGCCGTTGCGGTGCTTGGCGATGATGATCTCGGCGATGTTCTTCTTCTCGGTCTCCGCATTGTAGTAGTCGTCGCGGTAGATGAACAGCACCAGGTCGGCCACCTGCTCCAGTTCCCCGCTCTCCCGGAGATGGGAGAGCATCGGCCGACGGCTGCCCGTCAGCTCCACCGCACGGCTGAGCTGGGAGATGGCCAGGAGCGGGATATCGAGCTCCTTGGCCAGCGACTTCAGCGAGCGGGCGATCTCCGAGATCTCCTGCGTGCGGTTCTCCGTGCGCTTGTAGGACTGGATCATCTGCAGGTAGTCCACCACGATCAGCCCCAGGCCGTGCTCCGCCTTGAGTTTGCGCGCCTTGGCCCGCATCTCGATGACGGAGATGTTGGCCGAATCGTCGATGAACACCGGCGCCTCGGAGAGGCGGCCCATGGCCCGGGCCAGTTTCGGCCAGTCCGAGTCGGCCAGGAATCCGGTGCGCAGCTTGCTGCCGTCCACCTCCGCCTCGGCGCAGAGGAAGCGCTGGACCAGCTGCTCCTTGGAGGTTTCCAGGCTGAAGATGGCGCAGGGGATCCGGTGGTGGATGGCGGCGTGCGCGGCGATGTTCAGGGCGAAGGTGGTGTTGTGGACGCAGACGTCGCCGGCAATGAAGTTGTGCGTCCCGGGGACCGTGAGATCGTACACCTGGAAGTCGCCGGTATAGTCTATGTCGGTGACGGCATCCCACAGGATGTCTGAGGCGGGCAGCAGACGCCCCTGATCGTATCTGGCCCAGGTCCGCAGCCGTTCCCAGCCGAGCATCCCGATCTCCCGGAACAGCAGGCGCGCATGGTCGCCGGTCAGCGTCAACACCGTCCCCTCGGTGGTGGCCGCGATCCCGAAACGCAGCAACAGATGGCGCACCTGCTGCGCCGTGCGCGCGCCGGGGAAGGTCGCGCGCACCCGCACCTCCGGCTCGGTCTCGACCACGCTCAGGCAGGCCAGCAGGCGGGAGAGAAAGAGCGCCAGTTTCTCCCGGGTCAGCGTGAAGACGATGGGGGGCACGGCCCGCCCGTCGCCCGCTCGAGCCAGGACGGGGTACCGCGCCAGCAGTCCGCCCACGACGTCGGGGACGGCGCCGCCCTGCACCGGAGCGATCACCTCCCCCGCCGGCGCGGCGCGCTCCCGCGGCCCGGGACGTGTCGCCGTGCGGATCGCCTCGCCGACGGCGACGGCGTCGGCGTAGTCGGCGGCCAGCGCCGGCACGGCCGGCATCGTCCCCGCGGTGAGGTAGGCCAGGAGCTTCACTTCGTACGCCGGGAGGTCGAGGGTCCCGAAGACCGGCAGGCGCGCGGGAACGGCGATCAGTGCGCCGACGCCGAGCTCGGCCAGGCGCCGCCAGCCCTGCGGGGTGAGGAAGGGATGGGACAGCGTGGTCTCGACCTCGCGGCCGGAAGCGGTGCGCACGCGGTAGACGGGTTTGATTCCGTCGTCGACGAATCGCGCCGGTTCCACGCGCCGCAGCCTGCCCTCCCCGTCCAGGCTCCACAGCACCGTCCGGGCGCGCCCGACCACCTCCTGGATTGAGAACACCTCCCCGGTCTGCGCGTCCACGATCTCGGTGTCGTACTTCAGGCACTTCCCCATGGCTGGCCGCGCCGCGACGATGACGAGGTCCGCGGGCTGCAGACCGCTGGTCAGCTGGTCCAGGTCGGTGAACCCGGTGGGAACGCCCGTGACGGTGCCCTTGTCCTGGTAGCGCCGGTCGATCCGCTCGAAGCTCTCCTTGAGGATCTCGCGGATGGGCATGAACTCCTGGAGCATGCGGCGGTTGGCGATGCTGAAGACCAGCTTCTCCGCCTGGTCGACCAGGATCTCCACATCCTGCGCCGCCTCGTAGCCCATGTGGGCGATCTGGGTGCCGGCGCTGATCAGCTGCCGGAGCATGGACTTCTGAAGGACGATGCGCGCGTAGTATTCCACGTTGGCCGCGGTGGGTACCGTATTCAGCAGCGAGGTGACATAGGAGGCGCCGCCCACGTCATCCAGCTGGCCCTTGTCCCGCAACCGGTCGGTGACGGTGATCAGATCGACCGGCTCCCCGCGTTCGAACAGATCGGTGATCGCTTCAAAGATCCGGCGGTGCGCGTCGCGGTAGAAGTCCTCGGCGCGGAGGAGCTCCACGACCCGGGCGATCGCGTCCCGATCCAACAGCATCGACCCCAGCACGCCCTGCTCCGCGTCCAGGTTTTGCGGCGGCACTCTCTCCAGGGAAACGCTGAGCGACACGGACCCGTCCTCCTCGCCGGTGACCCTCTGCGAGCATAGCGAACATACGTTCGCCTGTCAAGCCTGCCCCCGCAGCCGATCGGGAGATGGAGTTCAGGACAGCCCCTGTGGGTCACCTTGTGGAGGGCTGTGCACAACTTCGGAGGACGGTGGGGACATCTGCGGATCCCCTGGGGAGAGACGGCTGTTTTTGCGTGGACGGCCCGGAAGCGGGGTGTGGATAAGCTGGGGAGACGCTCCGCGTTCAGGCCGGCGTTCGGCTGTGGGCGCGGTACCTGGACGGGAAGAGGTGAGGGAGAGCATCCTCCACGGTGGCCACGAAGACCACCTCGATCCCGCGCACACCGGCCGGGACGTCGTTACGGTTTTCCTCGGGGAGGACGACCTTGCGCATCCCGGCCTGCCGCGCGCCGTAGATCTTCTCCGGAATGCCGCCGACCTGTTTGACCTTCCCCTGGATCGAGATCTCCCCCGTCACGGCCACGTCCTGGCGCACGGGCACCCTCTGGATGGCGCTGAGCATGGCCAGGACCACGGCCAGCCCGGCGCTGGGACCGTCGATCAGCCCCCCGCCGACGACGTTGACGTGGATGTCGTAATTGCCGACGTCGATGCCGGCAATCCTGCGGATGACCGAGGCCGCGTTGAACACCGAGTCCTTGGCCATCGTGCCCGCCGTCTCGTTGAACCGAATCGTTCCGCGCTGCCGCTTGCCGACCGGGAAGGCGACGGCCTCGATCTCGATCAGCGATCCCACGTACTGCGTCACACCCAGGGCGAAGACCTTGCCGACCTCAGGCACGTCGGAGGCCTTGGTGGGCACGGTCGCCGTCAGCCGCCCGCTGCGCACCACCTCCAGCAGATCGCGGCGCGTGATCCGGGGATGCCCCCGGCCACGACGGCGATACAGCGCCACGCCGTAGGCGTCGGCCAGGAGGTTGACGGCCTTGCGGCCCTCCACCGTGTACTCGCTGATGGTCTCCGGCACGCCCGCCTCCAGTTCCACCCCGAGGCGCCGCGCTGCCTGGCGCACAATCTTCTGCACGTCCTCCTGGGAGAGGGGATCGAAGAACACCTCGGCGCAGCGGGAGCGCAGGGTGGGGCTGATCTCCTCCGGCTCCTTGGTCGTGGCGCCGATGAGCAGGAAATCGGCCGGCGCCCCTTCGGTGAACAGGCGCTTGATGTACGCCGGCAGTTGCGGGTTGGTGGGATCGTAGTAACTGGACTCGAAGAAGACGCGCTTGTCCTCCAGCACCTTCAGCAGTTTCGCCTGCAGCACGGCGTCCAGTTCGCCGATCTCGTCGATGAACAGGACCCCGCCGTGGGCCCGGGTCACCAGCCCGAGTTTCGGTTCGGGGATGCCCAGCTCGGCGAACTCCCGGCGGCTGCCCTGGTAGATGGGATCGTGCACCGAACCCAGCAGCGGATTGGTGGCTTCGCGGGCGTCCCAGCGCAGGGTGGAGGCGTCCACCTCGATGAAGGGCGCCTGCGGCCCGAAGGGGCTCTGGGGCAGGCGCTTGGCCTCCTCGAGCACCAGGCGCGCCACCGTCGTCTTGCCGACGCCGGGCGGCCCGTAGAGGATGACGTGCTGCGGAATGGGCACGGCCAGTTTGGCCAGCAGCGCCCGGATGGCGCGCTCCTGGCCCACGACCTGGGAGAGTTTCCTCGGCCGCAGGGCTTCCAGCGCCGTGCGGGCCAGACGGACCTCCTCCAGCCGCTGCAACTCCTCGAGCTTGGCCCGTGTGCTCTCCGTCTCCGGCCCCAGCGCGTCCTGCATCACCTGCATCCGGATGGCGCGGAGGTACTCGTCCTGCCGCTCTTTCATCCGGTCCTGCACCCGGCGCTCGATCTCGTCCTCGATGGACTTGCGCGCCATGAGGTCGGCGATGCGTTCCTGCAGATCCTCCAGGATGGCCGGGATCTCCGCCTCGCGCGGCACGGCGTTGAGGTTCGGATCGTCGAAGACCAGGCGCTGCAGCGCCAGGACCCGGCGTCCCAGTTGCGGGCTGTTCAACATGGCGCGGGCGCCGACGCGTTCCGCGCGCTTGCTGAGGCGCTCCTGCCCGTACAGGCTGCTCAGGACGCCGGCCAGGGCGGCCGCCTTGCGCCGCAGCACCTCCCGTTCGCTGACGCGCCCGGTGGGATTGATCGGCCGGATGGCCTTCGCCTGCCGGACCCTCATCGCCTGGCCACGACGTTGACATCAACGTGGGCCACGATGCCCGGGCCCACGCGCACCGGGATCTTGTAGAACCCCGCCATCTTGATCGGCTCCGCCAGGTCCACCTGTTTCTTCGTCACGGCGAACCCCCGCTGCACCAGCGCCTCGGCGACGTCCTGGGCCGTGACCGACCCGAACAGCCGGCCCCCCTCCCCGCCGCGGGCGGCGACCTCGACCACGGCCGCCTCCAGCGCCGCCGCCAGGCGCTCCGCCTCCTCGCGCTCCCGCTGCTGGCGCTGGAGTTGCGCCTGCTGCCGGCCGGCCAGGGCGCGCAGGTTCCCGGGGGTGGCTTCGGCGGCCAGCCCCCGCGGGATCAGATAGTTGCGGGCGTACCCCTCCTTGACGTCCTTCACCGCGCCCGCCTGCCCGAGAGCGGGGATGTCCTTCAGAAGGATCACCTTCACGGGGACGCCTCCGCGGTGCGCGCCGCCCGCCACCGGCCCCGGAGATCGAACGCCGCGTCGGCCAGCCCCAGGAAGAAGACCACCATCCCCAGCGGCGGGGACGTGAAGGCGAAGGCCAGAGCCGTCCACCGCAGCCAGCGCGGAGCCCGGTAGCGCTCCAGCAGGACCCAGGCCGCCACCAGCCCGAGCAGGGAGTACACCATCTGGGCCAGGATGGAGAGGTTCAGGCCCAGAGCCTGCAGGGCGGGGAAGCGGGGGGCGGCCGTCCGGGCCACCGCCGTCAGATCGTCGTACGGCAGCATCCGCAGCGTTTCGCCGGGGACGGCGAAGGGGACCGCCCAGGCACTGGAGGCCCAGAGCAGGCCCATCCCCGCCGGCAGAGTCCACAAGAAGAGGGCCGGTGCCCGCCAGGAAGACACCGGCGGCAGCGCGGGCACGACGATTCCGAAACGCCGCAGGACGAAGCGCGTGACCTCGAAGTTCACGTAGGCGGTGGTCACCCCGCCGATCACGATGAGCAGCGGGATGATCCGCGGCATGAGCTCGACGACCTGCCGCATCACCCCGCTCATCTGCTCCAGCTGGTCGCCGCTGATGCCCAGCCGGTTGTAGAAGCGAAGGGCGTTCTCCTGCCCCTGGCGCATCGCCTCGATCGTCGTGGTCACCGGGTTGACCCCGGAGATGACCAGGGTGAGCCCGAGGTTGACCAGGATCGAGGCGGTGGCCACCGCCCCGCAGACGATCAGCGTCCGCGCTGCCGGACGGGGCGCCCGCAGCCGGACACCCAGGGCGATCCCCAGGGGGGCAAAGGTCAGGATGATCACCAGCCCGGTCAGCGGCCCCCCCAGCGCGGCGGCGATGAGGGCGGCGACCAGCGCGGCCAGGACGGCGATCCGGGCGCCGTGGCGCACCACCAGCAGGGTCAGCGGAATGGGAGTGACATAGAAAGAGGCGATGCCCGCCACGGGCAGGAACGTCGCCGCGACGGTGAACAGAGCGACGAGGGCGGCCAGGATAGCGCCTTCGGTCAGGCCGCGCACCGGGATGGGGCCAGGGGTCATGGACGCGCCTCCGCGCGCCTGGACGTTACTCGGCGGTGTACGGGAGCAGCGCCAGTTCGCGCGCGCGCTTGAGGGCTGTGGCCAGGACGCGTTGGTGCCGCGCGCACGTCCCCGAGACCCGGCGCGGAAGGATCTTGCCGCGCTCGGTGATGAACCGGCGCAACCGGTTGACATCCTTGTAGTCGATGGCGTCGGCCTTCTCCACGCAGAACTGGCAGTTCCGCCGCTTCGGCCGCCGCCCGCGCCACTCTTTCTTGCCCTGCCGTCGTTCGCGTGCTTCCGCCATGCCCGCTACTCCGTCCGGGGATAGTCTCTAAGATCTAGAACGGCACGTCGTCCGCGCCCTCGCCCTCCGGCTCGACCTCGCCTCCGGGGACTTCGGCTGCGGCCGCCGCGCCCGGTTTGCGGTCCAGAAAGCGCACCGCGTCCGCGACCACTTCGGCGACCTTGCGCTTCTGGCCGTCCTGGGTCTCGTAGTTTCGGATTTGGAGCCGGCCCTCCACGGCGACGAGGCGACCCTTGTTCAGGTGCTGCGTGACCTGCTCGGCCAGGCGCCGCCAGGCCACGACGTCGATGAAGTCGGTGGCCCGCTCCCCCTGCTGGTTGACGAACGGCCGGTCCACGGCCAGAGTGAAACTGGCCACGGGCTGCCCGCTGGGGACGTAGCGCAGCTCGGGGTCCCGCGTCAGCCGCCCGATCAGGATGATGCGATTCAGCACCTCAGCCCTCCGCCGTCCCGGCCGGCTGCGCGGGCGCCGCGGGGACCGGCGACTCCGCCTTCGCCTGCGGTAGTTTGCCTACGGCACTGGTGATCGTGGCGCGCAGGACGTCCTCGGTCAGCGCCGCCGCCCGCCGGATCTCCTCCACCTTCCTGGGGTCGAGGGCGAAGCGGGTGTGGACGAAGACGCCCTCGCGGTACTTCTTCACCGCGTAGGCCAGGCGCTTCTTGCCCCAGACGTCGACAGCCTCCACGGTCCCGCCCTGATCCACAATACGCTGGTTCATGCGCTCCGTGATCGCCCGGAGCGCCTCCGCCTCAAGATCGGGGCGGACGATATACACCAGATCGTAGCTCTTCACACCGTACCCCCGGTGGGTCGACCCAGCCGTAAAGAAATCCCGCGGGACACCCCACGGGTCCACAGCATTATAGCACCCGCCGGGGGATGGGGCATAGCCTCCCCCGGGCAGTCTCTTGACGACGGCGATCGGCTACACGGCAAACCGGAAGTGAATCACGTCGCCGTCGCGGACGACATAGTCCCGGCCCTCCAGCGCGATCTGGCCGTGATCGTGGGCGGCCTTGAGCGATCCGACCCGGACCAGGGTTTCCCAGTTGATCACCTCGGCCCGAATGAATCCCCGCTCCATGTCGCTGTGGATCTGCCCGGCGGCCTGCGGGGCCTTCGTCCCCCGCGGCACCGACCAGGCGCGGACCTCCCTGGAGTCTGTGCTGAAGAACGTCACCAGGTCCAGCACCCTCTGCGCCGCCCGGACCAGACTCCACAGGCCCGGTTCCTCCAGCCCGTAGGCGCGGAGCACCTCCCTGGCTTCGGCCTCGGGCAGCCCCGCCGCCTCGGCCTCGAGTTTGGCGGCCAGGATCACCGCCTCCGCCCCCACGGCGCGGGCGTGGCGGCGGACCTGGTCCCCGCCCGGGCCGCCGCCGGGGAGATCCTCCTCGGCGATGTTGGCGACGTAGACGACCGGTTTCGCCGTCAGGAGGCGCAGAGGCCGCAGGAGCGCAACCTGTTCGGAAGCGGCGGGGAGGCGGCGGACCATGCCGCCGCGCTTGAGCGCGTCGGCGACGACCGTCAGGGCGTCGAGGCGTTCTGCGGCGCGGGCGTCGTGTGCGCGGGCCCGTCCGCGCTGCCGCTCCATCTCCCGCTCCACCACGGACAGATCGGCCAGCGCCAGCTCCGTCTCCACGATCTCGATGTCGCGCTGCGGATCGGGGACGCCTTCCACGTGGGGAACGTCCGGGGCGGGGAAACAGCGCACGATGTGCGCCACGGCGTCCACCTCCCGGATGTGGGCCAGGAACTGGTTGCCGAGCCCCTCGCCGCGGGACGCCCCGCGGACCAGGCCGGCGATATCGACGAACTCCACGGTGGCGGGGACCGTCCGCTCCGGACGGGTGACCCGGGCCACGGCCTCAAGGCGCGCGTCGGGCACGGGCACGACACCGCGGTGCGGCTCGACGGTGGTGAAGGGGTAGGGGGCGACCGCCACGGCGGCACGCGTCAGTGCGTTGAAGACCGTGGACTTGCCGGCATTGGGCAGACCCACGATCCCGATGGAGAGCCCCACACCAGGTGCCTTCGCGGGGCGGGGCGCCATGAACCTCCCGGGGAGGGCGATCTGCCGTGCACTTCACTGAACTTCTCGAGCCACGGCACCAAGCAACAGCAGTAGTGCGGCAATCCAATACACCCAATCGCCTGTCTGCGGGCTCCAACGCTTCTCCCTGAGCCGACGCACGCTCCAAAGACCCCGCTGTTCCCAGAGTGCCCAACCTCTCGTTGCTTCATAAGCCGCCGTATAGGCGAGCAGTTCCATGAAGCCGGTCCGCGTCCAAAGCACCGCGGCGGAAAATGTTACGGGCCGACCTGCGAAGACAAAGGAGTTGGTGCCCAACAACAGGCCATAGAGGATCCAGAAGACAGGGAGAACATACAGGCCGCCGGCGTACTTGCCCGCTTGGAACAGGTTCATGAACTGGATACCGAAGAAGGGCACCAGGTTCGCCAAGAACACGCGTCCGAATGTGAACTCACCGACGCGTGCTGAGAACAGGCGAGAGAAGTAAGGACGGAAGACCCCTTCTGGCAAGGTCAGCCGGCTAAGCCACCACGTGCCGAACATCAACGCGGTGAGCACCACGACCAACCTGAGAAAAGAGAGCAATCGCCTCATTGCAAGACCCGCGGCATGATGGTGCCGCGCGGGTTAACGTTCCGGTTCTGCGACGGCCCCGCAGCGGACCGTCTGCTGCGACCGATTGTATCCTTTCGCGGGATGACTCAGCGGATGAGGTGGGCGACCTGGACCTTGTTGCCGCCGGAGCGCTTGGCCGTGTACTGGGCGCGGTCCACGGCGTCGACCAGCGCGTCCACCCCCTCGCCGTCTTCCGGCATGGCGGCCACGCCCACGCTCAGCGTCACCGTGGTCACCACGTTTTCCCCGAGCAGAAAGGGATAGGCTTCCACGGCCCGGCGCAGACGCTCGGCGACCTCGAAGGCGGTGTCCTTGGAGGTGTTGGGCAGGACGATCATGAACTCGTCGCCGCCGTAGCGCGCCACCAGATCGGCGGTGCGGCTCCCCTTGCGCAGGAGATCGGCCACGGTGCGCAGCACCTCATCCCCCTGCTGGTGGCCGTAGGTGTCATTGTAGCGTTTGAAGTTGTCGATCTCCAGCATGATCAGGGCCAGCGGCTGCCCGTCGCGGCGGCAGCGCTCCAGGGTGCGTTCCATCGCCTCGTGCAGGTAGCGGTGGTTGTACAGTTCGGTGAGCCCGTCCGTGATCGCCATGTGCTTGGTCTGCTCGAAGAGGCGGGCGTTCTGGATGGCTACGGTCGCATACCCGGCCAGGGCGGTGAGGATGCCCAGGTCGCGGGGACCGAAGGCGCCCCGGCGGGTGCTCTCGATATTGAACACGCCGATGACCCGTCCTTCGCCGATCAGCGGGACGGCGATCTCGGAGGCGACCCGGTCGTTGATCCCGACGTAGCGCGGGTCCTGGCGCACGTCGGCGACGATCTCGGCCTTCCCCGTGCGCTGGACCCACCCCGTGATCCCCTTCCCGGACGGAATCCGATAGCCGTGGAACCCCGCGGGGTAGCCGTAGGTGGCCTCCACGACGAGGTCGCCGGTGCGGTCGTCGGTGAGAAGGATCGCTCCATACTCGTAGCCGAAGGCGCGGCAGGGGACCTGGATCAGGTTGTCCAGCACCGTTTCGACCTCCAGGGAACTGCTGATCGTCTTCGCCGCCTCGTAGAGCACGCTGAGCTCGTCCCGGGCCTGCTGCGCCTCCTCGTAGAGCGTCGCGTTGCGCAGGGCGATGGACAGCTGGCGGGCCAGCGTCTCCAGCAGGGCCAGATCGCTGTCCGTGAGCGGCCGGTCGGCGCGCGCCTCGATGTTCAGGACGCCGATCACGGCGTCGTCGCTGACGATCGGCACCGCCGCCTGGGATCGCACCGTCTCATCGGCGGGGATGTACTCGCGTTCGCGGGTGACATCGGCAACGAGAATCGGCTTCCCCGTGCGCGCCACCCGGCCGATCACGCCCTTGGTGATGTGGAGGCGCTCGTGCACCTGGGCGTAGCCCACCTGGGCCGCCAGCCTCAGGTACTCCCCCTCGCGACGGTAGATGCTGACGTGGGTGTACCCGAAGGTGGCGGCCACCTCGGCCACGATGCGCCGCACCAGCTCTTCCAGATGCAGGGTCCCGGAGAGGGTGCTCATCAACCGGTTGAGCAGATCCACCTCCGCCGCGCGCCGCTGGATCTGGGCGAACAGCGAGGCGTTGTTCACCGCGCTGGCGGCCTGGCTGGCGATGGCCCGGGCCAGGAGCAGGTCGTCCTCGGTATAGGGCCGGACGCGGTCGTGGAAGAAGACGATGGCGCCGATCTGCTCCCCGCGGTACAGCAACGGTAGAAAGGCCAGGGTGCGCACCGGAGCCAGCATCTCGGCCAGCGCCCGGCATTCTCCCGAGAACAGCCGCTCCTGCAGCATCTGCATCCCCGGGTGGCTGCGCAGGTCGTCGATGACCTGGACCTGGCCGAAGTCGACCGGCAGCGGCGTCCCCGCCGGCGGCGCGGCCCGCCGCATCAGGGCGGCGAACTCCGGCGGGAATCCTTCCGCGTAGACGGCCGCCACCCCGCCCTGGGGGGCCCGGACGAAGACCGCGCAGCGGTCGACCTCCAGGACCTGGCCCGCCTCCTCCATGACGGCGCGGACCAGCGTCTCTATGTCCAGGGTGCCGGCGAAGGCCGCGGACAGCCGCTGCAGAGTGGTCAGCCGCTCGATGTTGCGGCGGCTGGCCTCAAACAGACGGGTGTTCTCGATGGCCGTGGCCACCTGTCCGGCGATGGCTTCCAGCAGGCGCAGATCGCGCTCGGAGTAGGCGTAAAAGGTGTAGCTCTGGACGGAGATCAGGCCGATGGTCTGCTCGCCCTTGATCACCGGCACGAACATCAGCGAGGCGCTGCGTTTCTCCTCCCGCCCTACGCGTTCAAAGGTGTCGGGCTGGTTCATCTCCTCGGGCGTACGGTTGATCAGGACGGGCCGGCGGCCCTTGAGGATCTCGCCCATGGCCCGCCCGTGATCGTAGGGCTGGCGTGGGAAGCGCTGTCCGGAATCCACCAGGAAGTCAAAGTAGAGCCGTGCCGTCTCCGTGTCGTAGATCGCCACGTAGAAGGCGTCCGCAGACATGGCCCGGCTGATCTCCCGGTACAGGGTCTCGTACAACTCGGCGAGATTCAGGGTCATCGCTGCGCGGCCGATGCGTTCCACGATCTGCAGCTGGCGGTGGGACTGCTCCCGGGTCGTGGACAGCATCAGGATGTAGCCCACCACCAGCAGTGGCGCGGTCAGGATCGCCGCCCCGGCCGGCAGGGCGTGAAGATAGATCAGGGCCAGCATCAGACCCAGGGTGGCGAAGGCCAGGCTGTTCAGCAACTCCCAGGCGATGTTGGCGCGGAAGACGGCCAGAAAGGAGGTCGCGCCGCGCATCGCCACCATGCCGCTGACGAAGAGGCTGGTGGCGAGGACGTAGCAGAAGATCGCGGCCAGGAAGGCCGCCCAGAAGACGACATCGATGCGGCCGGAAAAGAGGGGAGCCCGGAGGACGGCGCCTGTGGGCGCGATGGCATGGAAGACGAGGCCGGCCAGCAGCACGGACAGGATGTACTGTCCGCTGTTGAACACCGTATTGAGGTAGGGACGCCGGTGGAGCAGGCCGTTGCCCACCACGACCCCGGCGGCCATGATCAGCGCCGCGTAAACCGGGCCCACGATCAGCAGCGCGGCGGAGGCCACGACCGGCCCGGCCGACTGGAAGCCGCCGCGGGGAAGCGGCACCATCAGCCACTCCGCGGCCACGGCCATGATCGTGAAGATGGCGACGAGCGCCGGCGGCGGCGGAAGGGTGCCGGCCAGGAAGGCAAGGAGCACCGCCCACCCCGCCACCGCGACGCTCCAGGCGTAGAGCATCACTGGTACTTCTTCCCGTCCGACGGAACGGGTACTCCTACCCGGCTGTGGCCTCCGGCGGCCGGCTGATGAACCGCTTGATGCGCCGCTCGAACTTGACGCGGTCCATTAGCACATACCGTCCGCACCCCTGGCAGCGGATGCCGACGTCGGCGCCGAGCCGTTCCACCTTCCACCGGTCGCTGCCGCAGGGATGGGTCTTCTTCGTCTGGACGACGTCGCCGAGGTAGAGCTTCAGCACAGGCACGGCAGGCTACCGCGGCCGGAGGAGGATCTCCACGGGGGCGTAGTCGTCGGTCAGGGTCGGGACGTCCTCCACCGGGATGGGCTCAGTATAGAGGTCCGCGGCCGCTTCCAGGAAGCGGGGGATGGTCACCCCCGCCCGGGCCTGTGCGGTCCGCGCCGCGGCGCGGACGGCCTCCGGCGACCGCGGGGGAGAGGTGCTGCCGACGATGATGATGTTGCGCAGACTGTCTCTGCCGCCGTAGCGCCCCCAGTCCGTGGGGAAGACGTACACCGCGGGGAACACCTCCCGGGAGGTCCTGTAGACCGCCCGGAAGAAGCCGCTGCGCGGCCCCTCCAGCGCCCCGATGACGTTGCTGGCCAGCACCCCGCCCGGCGTCAGGTGGGCGCGCACCGTCTGGAAGAACTCCCGCGTGGCCAGATGGAAGGGAATGGTGTCGATGAGGTACGCGTCCAGCACGATGATGTCGTACCGTTCGGAGGAGCGGGCCACGAACAGGCGCCCGTCCTGGGCCACCAGCCGCATCCGGAGGTCCTGGGGGACGCCGAAGTAGCGGCGGGCCGCCGCGATCACCGCGGGGTCGATCTCCACCACGTCGATCCTCATCCGCGGATAGTCCTCGTGGTAGCGACGGGGCGCGGTCCCGCCGCCCAGGCCCACAAACAGCACCCGCGAGGCTTCGGGCCGGAACAGCAGGGGCAGGTGGAGATAGTCGGAGTAGGCAAAGACCGTCCGGCGGGGATCGGTCAGATCCATTCCGCTCTGCCAGTAGGCGTCCAGGCGCAGATAGCGCACCCCGGCCTCGTCGTCCACGGTGATCCGGTGGTACACAGTGTCGCGCTGGAACCGGCGGCCGGGAGGAGACTGCTGCCGTCCGGCCATCGGGACGCCCGCGAGCAGCAGCAGGGCGACGGCCCCGGCGACGGCGGCCGCAGCCCCGCGCCCTGCCGCCAGCCAGGTCGGCACGGCCAGAAGCATCATCGTCCCGCCAAGGAGGTAGATGATGACGGGGACGCTCATCCAGGAGAGCAGCACGAAGGCGGCCAGCAGGGTCCCGAGGATGCTCCCCACGGTGTTGAGGGCGTACAATCCCCCGGCCACGTTGCCAATGGTGGCCACCGTGCGGGCGTGCAGGCGGACGGCGAAGGGAGAGAGGGCCCCGATCACCACGGCCGGCAGGAAGAAGAGGGTGACCGCCGCAAGAAGCGGCGCCGTCCGGGGACCCACCGCGCTCAAGGCGATCGTCCCCAGCACGCCAGGCGCCGTGAGGGGGATTGGCACGAGCAGCGCGCCCGCCAGGAACACCAGCCCCGCAAACACCGCGGCGCTCGCCGTGCGATCCGCGACCAGCCCGCCGAGGAAATACCCGACGGCCAGGGCACCGAGGAAGACTCCGATCAGCGCACCCCAGACGTAGACGGAATTCCCGAGAAATGGGGCGACCACGCGGCTGGCCACGATCTCCAGGGCGAGGAGCACAGCCCCGCTCAGGAAGACGACCAGCCTGAGGATCACGCAGGGACGGCCTCGCGCACGCCGAAGCGGAGCGCCCCGTCGCGGTAGTCCACCACGGCCACCTGTCCCTCACGCAGTTCCCCGGCCAGAATCATGCGGGCCAGGGAGTTCTCCACCTCGCGCTGGATCAGCCGCCGCAGCGGCCGCGCGCCGAAGTCGGGAGTGTAGCCTTCGCGGGCCAGGAAGTCCCGCGCCGCTTCGGTGACGTCCACGTCGATCTTCTGCGCCACCAGGCGCTCCCGGAGCAGCCGCAGCTGCAGATCCACGATCTGCCGGATCTGGGTCCGGGAAAGCGGCCGGAAAACCACCACCTCGTCGATGCGGTTGTAGAACTCCGGACGCAGGTTGCGCCGCACCTCGTCCAGCACCTGAATGCGGGCCATCTCGTAGTGCGCTTCCTGTTCCGGATCGAGGTGCTGCAGGAAGCGGCTCCCCAGGTTGCTGGTCATGATGATCACCGTGTTCTTGAAGTCCACGGTGCGGCCGTGGCCGTCGGTGAGCCGACCGTCGTCCATGATCTGCAGGAGGATGTTGAACACATCGGTGTGGGCCTTCTCGATCTCGTCGAAGAGCACGACGCGGTAGGGCCGCCGGCGCACGGCCTCGGTGAGCTGGCCGCCCTCCTCGTAGCCGACGTAGCCCGGGGGGGCGCCGATCAGCCGGGACACGGTGTGCTTCTCCTGGTACTCCGACATGTCCAGCCGCACCATGGCGTCTTCGTCGTCGAAAAGCACGGCGGCCAGCGTGCGGGCCAGCTCGGTCTTCCCTACGCCGGTCGGGCCCAGGAAGAGGAAGGAGCCGATGGGGCGCCTGGGATCCTTCAGGCCGGCCCGGGCCCGGCGGATGGCGTCGGAGACGGCGCGCACCGCTTCCTCCTGGCCGATCACCCGCTCGTGCAACCGCTCCTCCAGGTGCAGCAGCTTCTGCATCTCCCCCTCCAGCAGCCGGTGCACGGGGATGCCGGTCCACTTGGCGACCACCTCGGCGATGTCCTCGGCGGTCACTTCCTCCTTGAGGAGCTGGCCGTCCCGGTGCGCCTCGCCCAGGGTCTGTTCCTGATGCCGCAGCTGCTGTTCCAGCTCCCGCAGCGTCCCATAGCGCAGCCGCGCCGCGGTTTCCAGATCGGCCCGTCGTTCGGCGTCTTCGATCTGACGGCGGGTCTCCTCGATCCGCTGCTTGGTCTCCCGGATGGCGCCGATGGCGCGCTTCTCTTTCTCCCACTGCTGCTGCAGTCGCTCACTGTCCTTTGTGAGCGACTGCAATTCTTGTTCTATGTGGTGCAACCGCTCTTTGCTGGCGGGATCAACCTCCCGCTTCAGTGCCTCCCGTTCAATCTCCAGCTGCATGATCCGCCGGTCCACCTCGTCGAGCTCGGTGGGCTTGCTGTCGATCTCCATGCGCAGCCGGCTGGCCGCCTCGTCGATCAGGTCGATGGCCTTGTCCGGCAGGTAGCGCTCGCTGATGTACCGGTCGGACAGCGTGGCCGCGGCGATCACGGCGGAGTCGGTGATCCGCACGCCGTGGTGCACCTCGTAGCGCTCCTTGAGCCCGCGCAGAATGGAGATGGTCTCCTCGACGTCGGGCTCGTCCACGTAGACCGGCTGGAAGCGGCGCTCCAGGGCCGGATCCTTCTCGACGTGCTTGCGGTACTCATCCAGGGTGGTGGCCCCCACGGTGTGCAGCTCCCCGCGGGCCAGCATCGGCTTGAGCATGTTCGCGGCGTCGATCGCCCCCTCCGCCGCGCCCGCACCGACCACGGTATGCAGCTCATCGATGAAGAGGATGATCTCGCCGGCGCTGTCCGCGATCTCCTTCAGCACGGCCTTCAGGCGCTCCTCGAACTCGCCGCGATACTTCGTCCCCGCCACCAGCGCGCCCATGTCCAGCTGCACCACGCGCTTGCGCTTCAGCCCTTCGGGCACGTCGCCGCGCACGATGCGCTGGGCCAGCCCTTCGACGATCGCCGTCTTGCCCACGCCCGGATCGCCGATCAGGACCGGGTTGTTCTTGGTGCGCCGGCTGAGGACCTGGATCACCCGCCGGATCTCGTCGTCCCGCCCGATCACCGGATCGAGCTTGCCCGCCGCGGCCAGCGCGGTCAGGTCCCGGCCGTAGCGCTGGAGGGCCTCATATTTGCTCTCCGGATTCTGATCGGTCACCGTCTGCCCGCCGCGCACCTCCAGCATCGCGGCGTACACCGCGTCGCGGGAGGCGCCGACCTCCCGCAGGATCTGCGCCGCGGTCCCGCCGGCCTCAAGAATCCCCAGCAGCAGATGCTCGGTGCTCACGAACTGGTCCCGCAGACGCTGGGCCTCGGACTGGGCGACCTCCACGGCCTGGCGGAGGCGCGGGCTGATGCGCAGCCCCTCTGCGGCGGGGCCCTGCACGCGGGGGAGCCGCTGCAGCTCCGCCTGCAGCCGTCCCCGCAGGGCCGCGAGGTTGACGTTCAGGCGCGCCAGCAGGCGCGGGACGATCCCGTCCTGCTGCTCGATCAGCGCCAGCAGCAGGTGCTCGGTGTCCATCTGGGGATGCCCGGCACGTTCCACCAGCTCCTGGGCCTGAAGGATCGCCTCC
Organism: Armatimonadota bacterium; assembly: GCA_031459765.1. Taxonomy (NCBI): domain Bacteria; kingdom Bacillati; phylum Candidatus Sysuimicrobiota; class Candidatus Sysuimicrobiia; order Candidatus Sysuimicrobiales; family Candidatus Kaftiobacteriaceae; genus Candidatus Kaftiobacterium; species Candidatus Kaftiobacterium secundum. Next base: position 256,446 of record JAVKHY010000001.1, read on the forward strand.
TGCGACCTCTCGGTAAACCGATCGAATCTTATGGCCATGGTCGTTTACGTCCTCACCCGCTCCTTTCGCAGCCGGCCCAGCTCCTCCACCAGCTCCCGCTCGCGCCTGGTAAGGTTCTTGGGCAGGACGACCTTGACACGCACCAGCTGGTCCCCGCGACCGCCCTCCCGGCGCGGCATGCCCAGACCGCGGAGACGAAAGATCTGCCCCGGCTGCGTCTCGGGAGGGACCGTCATCTCCACGGGGCCCTCCAGCGTGGGCACCTCGATCGTTGCGCCCAGGAGGGCCTCGGTCAGGGCGACCGGGACCTCGGTGATCAGGGCGTCGCCCTGCCGCTCGAACCGGGGATCCGGACGGACCTGGACCGTCAGGTAGAGATCCTCCCCGTCCAGGGCGCCGGGCAACCGGATGCGCTGGCCGCTGCGCACACCCCGCGGGATGGAGACGTCCAGGCGGCGTGTCGTTCCGTCCATCCGCACGGTGACCGACTTCTGTGCGCCGCGAAAGGCTTCTTCCAGGGTCACCTCGATCGTCGCCGCGGGCTCGGGCGCCCCGGCCGGTTGGGTGGCGGAAACACGCCGGCCGCGCCGGGCCGCACCCACCGGGCCGCCGCCGAAGAACTGCTGGAAGAAATCGCTGAATCCGCCCAGGCCGCCCAGCAGATCCCTCAGATCTTCGGGGATATCGTAGGTCACCGTCCATCCGCCGGGCGGCCGCCCCCAGGGTGCCGCGCCGCCGAACATCGTCTGCCAGTCCATCCCGCCGCGCTGGTAGACCTCGTACATCTGGTCGTAGCGCGCGCGCTTCTGCGGGTCGCCCAGCACCTGGTAGGCCTCGTTGATCTCTTTGAAGCGCTCCTCGGCGCCCTTGGTCTTGTTGATGTCGGGGTGGTACTGGCGGGCCAGCTTCCGGTACGCGGCGCTGATCGCCTTCTGATCGCTGCCGCGGTCCACGCCGAGGATCTTGTAGTAGTCCTTGAACTCCATCGCCCCGCCCGGCTCCCCGATCTACCTGGCCACCCGCACGCGCGCGGGGCGGAGGACCTCCCCGTGCCACAGGTAGCCGCGCTGCAGCTCCTCCACCACGGTGTCCGGCGGCGCCTCCTGGTCCAGGGCGATGTCCACCGCCTCGTGGAGGCGCGGGTCGAAGGTCTTGCCCCGCGCCTCCATGGGCTCCACGCCCATGGTCTTCAGGACCTCCAGGACCTGCCGGTGGGTCATGCGGATCCCTTCCAGGATCGCCTGCGGATCCGCCGTCGTCCCGTGTTCCAGGGCGCGCTCGAGGTTGTCCACCACGGTCAGGATCACGCCCAGCAACTGGGCGCGTACGCCCTGGACGGCATCCTCGCGCTGGCGGGCGGCCTGCTTCTTGTAGTTCTCCAGGTCCGCCGCCGCATGGAGAAACTGCTGCCAGTTGCGCTCCGCCTCTTCCCTGGCCCGCGCCAGTTCCGCCTGGAGCTCCTCCACACTGACTGTGGGGGCGGCCGGTTCCTCAGGTCCCGCCGGACGCGGCTCCTCGGCCGGCCGCCCGCTGTGCTCGTCCATCGCCTACTGGTCCTTTCGCTTGTAGTCGGCGTCGATCACGTCATCCCCGGTCTTGGCCTGGGTGCCCGCGGCCGGGCCGTCGGAGGGCGGCGCGCCGCCGGCGGGAGCGCCGGCCGGCGTCCTGGCGTAGACCTCCTGGGCCAGTCGGTTGGTGGCCTGCTGGAGCTCCTCCAGGGCGGCGGTGATCTTCGCCGTGTCCCCCTGCCCGAGCGCGTCCTTCAGGGCCTTGAGCTTCGCCTCGACGGCCGCGCGCTCGTCGGCGCTGACCTTGTCGCCGAAGTCCTTGAGCAGCCGCTCGGTCTGATAGACCGCCGAGTCGCCGCGGTTCCGTAGTTCCGCCTCTTCGCGCCGCCGCCGATCCTCCTCGGCAAACCGCTCGGCCTCCTTGACCATGCGCTCCACCTCGTCCTTGGACAGGGTGGAGGTGCCGGTGATCTTGATCGACTGCTCCCGATTCGTCGCCGTATCCCGGGCCTTGACGTCCAGGATGCCGTTGGCGTCGATGTCAAAGGTGACCTCGATCTTGGGCACGCCGCGCGGCGCCGGGGGGATACCGTCCAGGATGAACCGGCCCAGGGTGCGGTTGTCGCGGGCCATGGGCCGCTCGCCCTGCAGGACGTGAATCTCCACCTGGGTCTGCCCGTCCGCCGCCGTGGTGAACATCTCGCTCTTGCGCGTCGGGATCGTCGTGTTGCGCGGGATCAGCGTGGTCATCACCCCTCCCAGGGTCTCCACGCCCAGGGAGAGCGGGGTGACGTCCAGCAGCACGACCTCGCGCACCGTGCCGGCCAGGACGCCGGCCTGGATCGCCGCGCCCACGGCAACGACCTCGTCGGGATGGACCTCCTTGTTCGGCTCCTTGCCGGTCAGCCGGCGCACCAGTTCCTGGATCATCGGCATGCGCGTGGCGCCGCCGACCAGGATGACCTGATCCAGGTCCTTCTCCGTCAGCTTGGCGTCGGCCAATGCCTGCTTGAAGGGGCCGATGCAGCGCTCGACGAGATCGGCGGTCATCTCCTCGAACTTCGCCCGGGTCAGGACGTAGTCCAGGTGCTTGGGGCCGCTGCTGTCCGCGGTGATGAAGGGCAGGTTGATCGTCGTCTGGGTGACCGTGCTCAGCTCCACTTTGGCCCGCTCCGCGGCCTCGCGCAGACGCTGCAGCGCCTGGCGGTCCTGCCGCAGGTCGATGCCGTTCTCCCGCTTGAACTGGTCGGCCAGCCAGTTCACGATCCGCTCGTCCCAGTCGTCGCCGCCCAGGTGCGTGTCGCCGTTCGTGGCCTTGACCTCGAAGACGCCCTCCCCGATCTCCAGCACCGTGACGTCGAAGGTGCCGCCGCCGAGGTCGAAGACCAGGACCGTCTCCGCCCCCTTCTTGTCCAGTCCGTAGGCCAGCGCCGAGGCGGTGGGCTCGTTGATGATCCGCAGCACCTTCAGCCCCGCGATCTCGCCGGCGTGCTTCGTCGCCGTGCGCTGCGCGTCGTTGAAGTACGCGGGGACGGTGATCACCGCCTCCAGGATCTTGTCGCCCAGGTAGGCCTCCGCGTCGGTCTTCAACTTCTGCAGGATCATCGCCGAGATCTCTTCGGGTGTGAACGATTTCCCGGCCGCGGGCAGGCGCACGGTCGCCATGCCGTGGGCGCCTTCCTCCACCCGGTAGGGCACCATCTTCCGCTCGGTTTCCACTTCCGCCATGCGGCGACCCATGAACCGTTTGATCGAATAGACGGTGTTCTCCGGATTGAGGATGGCCTGCCGTTTGGCCATCTGTCCGACCAGGCGTTCGCCGGTCTTGGTAAAGGCGACAACGGAGGGCGTCAGCCGGCTCCCCTCCGCATTGGGGATGACCTGCGGCTCTCCGCCGATCACCACGGCGATCACGGAGTTGGTGGTACCCAGATCGATGCCGACAACCTTGGGCATATCAGATGGCTCCTCTCACGTTTCAGCCACTCCCCTGAGGCGGCGCGGGGGAGGTCGGCGGGCCTAGCCGCCGACCTCCACCTTGACCGTCTTGGGCTTGGCCCGCTCGCTCTTCGGCACCCGGATCTCCAGGATGCCGTTCTTGTAGGTGGCCTTCGCCGCCTCGCCCTGCACTCCCGTAGGCAGCGACAGCTGGCGCACGAAGGAGCCGTAGCGCAGCTCGCGCCGGTAGTAGTTGCGCTTCTTCTCCTCCTGCTCGCTCTTCGCCTCGCCCTTGATCGTCAGAGTGTCCTCCGTGACCGAGACGTCCACCTGGTTCGGGTCGACGCCGGGCAGCTCGGCCCGCACGACGAAGTCGTGGTCGGTCTCATAGGCTTCGATCGCCGGCTGCCAGACCACGGGCACCCCGCCGCGGCGCTCCGGGCGCCGGGTGAAGAACTCCTCGAACAGCTTGTCCATCGACTCCCGCAGGGACGCGAGATCGTCGAAGGGATCCCACCGAATCAGGCTCATCGCACTCGCCTCCTTCGCACCGTGCGTTCAAAGATCCAGCTCATCGAATCCCCCGAGCCGCGGTACTCCAGCCGCTCGTACACGTCCAGCAGCACGCGCACCCCGGCCAGGTTCAGGCCCAGCTCCTGGGTGAGGTGGCGGATCAGGCGCACCCGCTCCAGGTCGCGGTCCGAGTAGAGGCGGGTGTTGTTCCGCCGGGCCGGATGGACCAGGCCCTTCTCCTCGTAGATCCGCAACGTCCGCGGGTGCAACCCGGTGAGGTCCGCGGCGACGCTGATCACATAGACCGGCCTGTCGTCCTGGCGCGACCTCACGTCCTTCCTCCCCCCCGCCTCCCCACGATAGCCATTGACAAAGGTATTGTCAAGAAGCTTGACAATGGTATTGTCATAGGGGCCGGAGCCGATGGCCGGGGCTTCCCCCCGGAATAGAATGACGAAGAGGGGGCGTAATAGCGGCGGAGGTTTGGACAGGACGATGCGCAACGTGATCATCCTGGGCTCCGGGCCGGCGGGGCTCACCGCGGCGATCTATACGACGCGGGCCGGCCTGGAGCCGCTGGTGGTGGCCGGCGCCGAGGCCGGCGGCCAACTCATGCTCACCACGGAGGTGGAGAACTACCCCGGGTTTGCCGAGCCCATCCTGGGACCGGACCTGATCGCGGCGATGCGCGCCCAGGCCGAGCGCGTCGGCGCGACCTTCGTCGCCGAGGACGCGGTGGCTGTGGACTTCTCCCGCCGCCCCTTCCGGATCACCCTGCAGTCGGGCGAGGTGGAAGAGGCCAGGGCGGTGATCATCGCCACCGGGGCGAAGGCCAAGCTGCTGGGACTGCCCGGGGAGCAGCGGTTCATGGGGCGCGGCGTGAGCACCTGCGCCACCTGCGACGGGTTCTTCTTCCGCAACCGCGACGTGATCGTAGTCGGCGGCGGGGACACCGCCATGGAGGAAGCGCTCTACTTGGCCAAACTGGCCCGCGCCGTCACCGTGGTGCACCGCCGGGACCGCCTGCGCGCCAGCAAGATCATGCAGCAGCGGGCCATGGCCCAGGAGAAGATCAGTTTCCTCTGGAACACCGTGGTGACGGAGATCCTGGGCAACGGCAAGGTCAGCGCCGTCAGACTCCAGGACGTCCGAACCGGCGAGGTCACGACCCGCCCCACCGACGGCGTCTTCGTGGCCATCGGCCACAAGCCCAACACCGAGCTCTTCCGCGGCCAGCTGGAGATGGACGAGCAGGGCTACATCATCCGCGTGCGGCGCTCCATGACCAGCGTGGAAGGCGTCTTCGTCGCGGGAGACGTCCACGACCACACCTACCGGCAGGCCGTGACGGCCGCAGGATACGGCTGCGAAGCGGCCATCGACGCCGAACGCTGGCTGGCCGCGGCGGGCGAGGCGACCGGCTGATCAGCTGATCGGCCGGCCGATCACCTGGTCGATCCGCTTCTTCAACTCCGGTTTCGGCATGTACCCCACCAGCCGTTCCACCATCTGGCCGCCCTTGAAGATCCCCAGGGTGGGAATGCTCATCACCCCGTAGCGGTAGGCCAGGGCGTTGTTCTCGTCCACATCGACCTTCACGACCTTCAACCGCCCGGCGTACTCGCTGGCCAGGTCCTCCACAACGGGGGCAATCATCCGGCACGGGCCGCACCACTCGGCCCAGAAGTCCACCAGGACCGGGACGTCACTCTGGATGACCTGCGCCTCGAAGTCTCGCTCGCTCACATGGACGGCCTTGCCCATCACCTGCGCCTCCCTCTCCATCCGTCTCCTGCACCGACCTGCCAGGAGCGCAGAACGTCGTCCCGACGGAGACTATTCCCCTGCATTATACGCTAGAGGATCAGGCGCAAAACCCAGGTCACCAGCGCCGCGATCAGCGCGCAGGCCGGAAAGGTGAGCACCCAGGCCGTGACGATCTCCAGGCCCACCCCCCAGCGCACGGCGGACAGCCGGCGTGTGGCGCCCACGCCCATGATGGCGGTGTTGATGGTGTGCGTCGTGCTGAGGGGGATTCCCAGCCGTGTGGCCAGCTCGATCGCCGAGGCCGCCGCGGTCTCCGCGGCGAACCCCTGAAAGGACTCGAGCCGGGTCAGGCGCAGACCCATCGTGTGCACGATGCGCCAGCCGCCGACCGCGGTCCCCAGGCCCATCGTCAGCGCGCAGAGGAGGATCACCCAGAAGGGGATGCGGAACTCGGGGATCACCCCGCCCAGCAGCAGGGCCAGGGTGAAGACCCCGATGAACTTCTGGCCGTCGTTCGTCCCGTGGCTGAAGGCCATGAAGGCGGCGGAAAGCACCTGGGCCCGGCCGAAGACCCGCCGAACCTGCCCCAGCGGAGTACGGCGGAACAGCCAGGCGATGCCGACCATGAGTCCGCACCCGCCGCCGAAGCCCAGCAGGGTGGAGAAACCCAGGCCGATCAGCACCTTCCGCCAGCCCTCCCACTGCAGCACCTGCGGTCCCGCGGTGGCCAGCCCGGCGCCGGCCAGGGCCGCGACCAGGGCGTGGCTCTCGCTGGTGGGCAGGCCGCGCAGCCAGGCCAGTGTACTCCAGGTGACGATCGCCACCATGGCTGCGGCGATGGTCACCGTATCGATGGTCTCGGGGTTGACGATGCCCTTGCCGATCGTCGCGGCCACCGCGGTGCCGGCCATCGTTCCCACGACGTTGAGCACGGTGGCCATGCCCAGGGCCGCCGACGGCGTGAGCACCCGGGTGCTCACCACCGTGGCGATGGCGTTGGGCGCGTCGGTCCACCCGTTGACGAACTCCGCAGCCAGCACCAGGAGCAGGACGGGGAGGAGACCGGCAGGGATGAGCACCGGCATCCCCTACAGGTGTTTCGTCTGGATGCTTTCGAGCACGTGGGCCACGTGCTCGCACTGGTCGGTCGCCTCTTCCAGCGTTTCCAGAATCTCTTTCCACTTGATGACGTCGATGGGATCCCGCGTCTCGGCGAAGAGCCGGGCAATGGCATCGCGCTGCACAAGGTCGGCGAGATTCTCCAGCCGGTGGATCTCCTGCAGGTGGGCGGCGACGCGATCCAGGCGCCGGAGGTGCGCCACCGCGGCGGCGATCGCCTCGCAGGCGCCGACGATAATCTGCCCCAGCTCTTTCGCCGCGGCGGGGATCTCCCCCACGCGGTAGAGCGCCAGTCGCGAGGAAGAGGCCTCGATCCAGTCAATCACATCGTCGAGCTGCTTGGCCAGGGCGAAGATGTCGTCGCGGTCCAACGGGGTGACAAAGGTCCTGTTCAGTCGATCGATGATCCCGTGGGTCAGTTCGTCGCCCCTGTCTTCCAGAGCCTTGATCTCGCCTGCGCGCCGGTCCACGTCTGTGAAATCCTCGAGCAGCGCCCGGAGGCCGCGTGCCGCGGCCAGGATGTTCTCGGCCGTAGCGGTGAACAGGTCGAAAAAGACCTCTTCGCGCGGAAGAAGACGCACCATCCTCACCCCCGTGGTGCTGGTTGGCCCAGCCCGTTCAACCCCGCATTGTCCAGAAGACCGCCGCGGCGGCAACGACGGCCGCCGCCGCGACAACGCGCGTCAGGCATCCCCCCCGACGGGCGGCCGCGGCCGGCCGACCAGGACGCCGGACCGATAACCGGGTGGCTTTCTTGAAGTGCTCCACCGCCTCCCCGATCCGGCCCATCTGCTTGTAGAGTGCCCCGAGGTTCTGATGGGCGACCCAGTAGTCCGGATCCAGGGCCACGGCCCGCTCGTAGGCGGCCAGCGCCTGATCCAGCATGCCCTTCTCGCGGTAAACGTTGCCGAGGTTGCTGTAGGCGGGCGCGTAGGTGGGCTGCAGGGCGATGGCTCTGGAGAACTCGGCGATGGCGGCATCAAGTTGCCCCTGCTGGGCCAACGCCACGCCGAGTTTGCTGTGCGCCACGGCCGACTCGGGCGCCGCAGCCACCGCGGCGCGGAAGGCCGCCTCCGCCGCGGCATAGTCGCCGGCGTCGAGATGCCGCTCTCCGGCCTCCAGGAACGGCCGGGCCTCCGCCTCACCCACAACAGGTTTGCTTCGGCGGGCGACCCGCGGGTCCTTGACCGTCTATTGGGTGCGGGAGGTTGAGAACAGGGGGAGGGAGTCGAGGTCGTCCAGTTCAAAGGAGGGCTCGAGGACCTCCTGGTCGAGCGCCTCCATGGCGGCCAGGGCCGCCTCCGTGTTGCGCTCGCGGGGGAGATGCTCGACCGAGCTCCACCGGTAGGCGTTGAGGAGCGCGCGCGTCTGCAGGTACAGGCCGACCAGCTCGCCCGGGACCTCCGCGCGGCCGGCGATCTGATCGACCACGGCGGGCTCGTCGCAGAAGACGCGGATCCGCCGCGCCCCCGTCCCGCGCGCCTTCCATACCCCATGAAGCAACGCCCGATACGCCCCCTCGGCGCGGGATCCCGCACGGACAGTGCGGCGCGTCATGCGCACAGGCTGCCCCGCGGAGCGGATCACGACCCCGATCCCGGCCTTGCCGTCGCGGAACGCCGCGCTCGCGAACACCTCCAGCGGCCTCACAGCTGCAGCGGCACCTCCAGGGCCACGACCACCAGGACCAGCAAGCCGAGCAACAGGAGCTTTGCCCCGATCAGCCTCCGGTCGTCAGCAAAACGTTCCCAGGCACCGCGCGCCGCGAATCCCCACCGCGGCTGGGCGCGGCCGCGGCTCGGACGCGTTCCGGGGAGGGCCACCGCGAAGGCAGACAGGGCACGGAAGCTCATGCCTGCCCCCCGGCGTAGCGGCGCAACAAACCCACCACGACCCCGATGATCTCGAATTCCCCGCCGATCGGCCCATACCGCGGATTCTCGGGCATCAAGTAGGGTTGCGGTCCGTCGTAGCGCAGCCGCTTGACCGTCGCCTCCTCCCCCAGCAGGGCCACGACGATCTCGCCGGCCCGGGCGGTCGGCTGCGAGCGGACGATCACCAGGTCGCCGTCGTAGATCCCGGCATTGATCATCGAGTCTCCCCGCACGGTGAGCAGGAAGCAGTTGTCGTCCTGCCAGCCCACCATCCGGCGGGGAACGGGGATCATCTCCTCCACGTTCTCCTCCGCCAGCACGGGGAGCCCCGCCGAGATGCGGCCGACCAGCGGTAGGTGGGCCACGTCTCCACCGCCGGGAACCATCCGGCGGTCCAGGACTTCCAGCACGCGCATGCGGTCGCCGGCACGCCTGATATAGCCCTTGCGCTCGAGGGCGGTCAGATGCTGGTGGACCGTCGAGGGCGAGCGCATTCCCAGGGCGCTGCCGATCTCGCGGACGGAGGGCACGATGCCGCTGCGCCGGATGGACGCCGCGATGTGCTCGAGGACCTGCCGCTGTCGGTCGGTAAGTGGTGCGGCCATTCCGTCACCTCCGCACCTATCATATAGCGAACATATGTACGAATATCAAGGGCCGGGAAAGGCGGCCAGAGACAGACCATGGCGAACAAACGTACGTATTACGAGCTTGCCTTCAGTTGCTCGCAGAAGCTCGCGTTTTCGAGGTTTTCCGGGAACTCAGGAGGGGGCCAGGCAGCGCAGCAGGACGGGGAGGTCTACGTTCCCTCCGCTGACGATCGCCACAGCCGTCGGGCCGGTAAGACCGCCGTCCAGCGCACAGGCGACGCTCGTCGCGCCCGAGGGCTCGGCCAGAAGATGTCCCTCCAGGAGGAGCCGCCGCATCGCCTCCAGGATCCTCTCGTCGAGGACGGGACGGAACTCATCGACGTACCGCGAGGTGACCTCCCAGGTGAGGCGCCCCGGCGCCAGGACGCGAAGCCCGTCGGCGATCGTCTCCGCCTTCTCCAGGGCCACCGGGTGCCCTACCTTGCGGGAACGGGCGAAGCGATCGGCGCCGGCCGGTTCTGCACCTATGACCCTGGCCTGAGGCTTCAGCGACTTGACTGCGGCCGCGACGCCGGCAACGAGACCGCCTCCGCTCACCGGGACCACCACCGCCTCGACCTCCGGACACTGCTCCACAATCTCCAGACCGACCGTCCCCTGGCCGGCAACGATGAAGGGATCGTCGTACGGAGGTACATAGTGGAGGCCCCGGCGCTCCGACAGCTCCCGAGCAAGCGCGATCCGCTCGTCGGAGTAGCGACCCCGGCGGATCAACTCCGCGCCGTAGCCGGTGATCGCCTCGGCCTTTGTCGCGGCCACGTTCTCCGGGACCACGACCACCGCGTGCAGACCGAGCGTCCTGGCGACGAACGCCACGGCCTGGCCGTGGTTGCCGGAGGAGGCTGTGATGACCCCGGCGGCGCAGGCCTCGCGGTGGGCGAGGACATAGTTGAACGCCCCCCGCGGCTTGAACGATCCGGTGACCTGGAGGTTCTCCAGCTTCAGCTGCGGACCGCCCGGCAGGGGATGGATGGGCGTCCGCCGTACGTAGGGCGCGATCCGCTCGCGCGCCGCGCGGATGTCGTCGAGGGTCACCGGCCCCGCATCCACGGGGTGCAGGTCAGCCGGAAGAGGATCTTCATCCGCCTCTCCAGCGCAGGTCGGGCTGGCGCGCCGCGCGTACCTCATCCAGCCTCCGGACCGGCGTGGTGTGCGGCGCGTCGTGGACGATCTGAGGGTTCTCCTGGGCCTCGCGGTCGATGGCCCGCATCGCCTCGATGAACTCATCCAGGGTGCGCTTGCTCTCCGTCTCCGTGGGCTCGATCATGATCGCCTCGTCCACGATGAGCGGGAAGTAGATCGTCGGGGCGTGGAAGCCGTAGTCCAGCAGGCGCTTGGCCATGTCGCGGGTGGTGACGCCGTACTGCTTCTTCTGCCGGGTACCGGAGAGGACGAACTCGTGCTTGCACAACCGATCGTAGGGCAGGTCGAAGCGGTCGCGCAGCCGGGCCAGGACGTAGTTGGCGTTGAGCACCGCGGTCTCCGCCACCTGGCGCAGGCCGTCGGCGCCCATGGAGCGGATGTACGCATAGGCCCGGATCAGGTTTCCGAAGTTCCCGTAGAAGGCGCGGATCTTCCCGATAGACTGCGGACGGTCATAGTCCAGCCGGAAGCGGTCGCCCTCCTTCTCCACCACCGGGACGGGGAGGAAGGGCACCAGGTGCGCCTTCACCCCCACCGCCCCCGCCCCCGGGCCGCCCCCGCCGTGGGGGGTGGAGAAGGTTTTGTGCAGGTTCATGTGCATCACGTCGAACCCCTGGTCGCCGGGCCGGGTGACGCCGAGGATCGCGTTGAAGTTGGCGCCGTCCAGGTACATCTGCCCGCCGCGGCCGTGGACGATCTCCTCCACCTCGACGATGTGCTCTTCGAACAACCCCAGGGTGTTGGGATTCGTGAGCATGATCGCGGCCACGGAGGAGTCCATCGCCTCGCGCAGCGCCTGGACGTCCAGGTTCCCGCGGGCGTCCGATTTGACGGTGATTACCTGGTAGCCGGCCATGGCGGCGGTGGCGGGGTTGGTCCCGTGGGCCGAGTCGGGCACGATGACCTTCGTCCGGCGCTCGCCCCGGGCCTCGAAGTAGGCACGGATCATCAGGATTCCGGTGAGTTCTCCGTGGGCGCCGGCCGCGGGCTGAAAGGTCACCCGGTCCATGCCGCTGATCTCGGCCAGCGCCTGCTCCAGTTCCCAGATGAGCTCCAGCGCCCCCTGCGCGTCCTCCGGCATCGTGTAGGGATGGAGACGGCTGAACCCCGGGAGGCGCGCCGCATCCTCGTGGATCTTCGGATTGTACTTCATGGTGCACGAACCCAGCGGGTAGAACCCTTCGTCGATGCTGAAGTTCCGGTGGGACAGCCGCGTGTAGTGGCGCACGACGTCCAGCTCGCTGACCTCCGGCAACCCCGGCGGCACCTGGCGGATCTGGTCGGCGGGGAGCAGGGCGTTCAGGGGCCGGCGCGGGACATCGGGTTCGGGGTAGGACGCGCCGATGCGGCCGGGGGTGCTCAGCTCAAAGATCACCGGGAAGTCCCGCCCCTTCATCGGATCCCCTCCAGCACCGCCACCAGCCGGTCGATCTGCGCCCGCGTCCGCTGTTCGGTGACGCAGACCAGCCAGCCGTCCGCCAGCTCGGGATAGTACCGGCCCAGGGGCAGCCCGCCCAGGATGCCTTCCCGGCGCAGCCGCTGGTTGACCTCCTCGGGCGGGACGGGCGTGCGGACTACGAACTCGTTGAAGATGGGCCCGTCGAAGGCGAGCCGAAAGCCCGGCAGCGCGCCGATCGCCTCTCGGGCGTAGGCCGCCTTGTAGAGGTTGAGTTCCGCCACCTTCCGCAGGCCCTGCGGCCCGAGCGCGGCCATGTAGATTCCCGCGGCCAGGGCCAGCAGCGCCTCGTTGGTGCAGATGTTGCTGGTGGCCTTCTCCCGCCGGATGTGCTGCTCCCGGGTCTGCAGCGTGAGCACGAACCCACGCCGCCCCTCCACATCGACCGTGGCCCCGACCAGGCGGCCGGGAATGCGCCGCACGTACTCGCGACGCGTGGCCATCATCCCCAGATAGGGACCGCCGAAGTTCAGGTGGTTGCCCAGGGGCTGCCCTTCACCGGCCACGATATCCGCGCCCCAGATCCCCGGCGGGGTGAGCAACCCCAGGGAAAGCGGCTCGGCCACGGCACAGATCAGAAGCGCCCCGCGGCGGTGGGCGATCTCGACCAGCGCCCGGCCGTCTTCGAGCAGACCGAAGAAGTTGGGGTGCTGGACGATGACCGCGGCCGTGCGTTCCGACAGGTGCGCGACGACGGTCTCGCCGTCGGTGCGGCCGTGACGGTGGGGGACCTCGACGACCTGGATCCCCAGGGGCCGGGTGTAGGTCTTCAGAACCTGGCGGTACTCCGGATGGACGGCGGTCGAGACGATGACCTCGTCCCGCCTGGTCAGGTCTCTGGCCATCACCGCCGCTTCGGCGGTGGCCGAGGCGCCGTCATACATGGACGCGTTGGCCACGTCCATCGCCGTCAGCTCGCACAGCATGCTCTGATACTCGTAGATGGCCTGCAGCTCGCCCTGCATCATCTCGGCCTGATAGGGCGTATAGGCCGTGAGGAACTCGCCGCGGCCGGCCAGGGCCCAGACCACGCTGGGCACGTAGTGGTCGTAGGCGCCCGCGCCCAGGAAACAGGCCGCGGCGTCGGCGTGGAGGTTCTTCGCGGCGAGGGCGCCGAGGGCGGTCATGACCTCAGGGTCGCTGAGGGGCGGGGGAAGCCGCAGCGGCGCCCGGAGCCGCACCGCCGCGGGGATATCGGCAAAGAGCGCCTCCACCGAGGGCACGCCCACGACCCGCAGCATCTCCGCCCGCTCGGCCTCCGTGGCGGGAATGTACTTGTGCTGCGCGCGGGGCGTCGCCGCCACAGGCTGCGGTTCGGCTTTCATCAGGCCTCCTCCCCGATGACTTTCAGATACTGCTCCACGGTCATCAACTTGTCCAGCTCCTTCGGATCGCTGGGCTCCACCACGATGATCCAGCCTGCTCCGTAGGGATCGCTGTTCACGACCTCCGGGCTGTCCCGCAGCGCGGTGTTAACCTCAACCACGTTCCCGGAGACGGGGGCGTAGAGGTCCGAGACCGCTTTGACCGACTCGATCACCCCGAAGGGCTGCATGAAGGTCACCACGGCGCCTACCTCGGGGAGTTCGACGAAGACGACGTCACTGAGTCTGTCCGCGGCAAACTTCGTAATCCCGACGCGCACGCGGTCGCCCTCGACCCTGGCCCACTCGTGCTCACTGCTGTACCGCAGGTCCTTGGGATACATTCACGCGCTCCTTTTGTAGAAGGGAAGTCTGACCACGACGGCCCGCACCGGCTGCCCCCGAACCTCCACGTCGATCTCAACTCCGGGCCGGGCGAACTCGGGCGGGACATAGCCCAGGCCGATGCCCTTTTGCACCCAGGGACCGAAGGTGCCGCTGGTCGCCCGGCCGATGGCGCGACCTCCGGCCAGCAGGGTGTAGCCACGGCGGGGGATGGCCCGGTCCCGCATCTCGAACCCCACGAGCCTGCGGCGCACACCCTCCTGCTTCTGGCGGAGCAGGGCTTCCCGTCCAATGAACTCGCCCTTGTCCAGTTTGACCGTCCAGCCCAGGGGCGCTTCCAGCGGCGTGGTGGTTTCGTCGATGTCGTTGCCGTAGAGCATCAACGCCGCCTCCAGTCGCAGGGTGTCCCGCGCCCCCAGCCCGACCGGAACCAGCCCCTCCTCCCGCCCGGCGTCCAGGAGGGTCTCCCACAGCCGCGGCGCCTCATCCCAGGGACAGCCGATCTCGAACCCGTCCTCCCCCGTATAGCCGCTCCGTGAGATAAAGCAGCGCACCCCCGCCACGTCCACCCCTTCGACGATGTGGAAGAAGGGCAGATCGGCCGACCCAGGCCGGGTCAGACGGGCCAGGATCGCGGAGGCCCGGGGTCCCTGCAGGGCGAGGAGCGCGATCTCCGCCGAGCGGTTCCGCACCGCGGCGTTGACCGCGTGCTCGTGGATCCAGGCGAGATCCTTGTCCGTTGTGGCGGCGTTGACCACGAAGAGGAAGCGCCGCTCCCCCATCCGGAAGACGGTGAGGTCGTCCACGATGCCTCCGGTCGGCAGGCACATGGGACTGTACAGCCCCGCCCCGACCTCCAGGCGGGCGGCGTCGTTGGTGATGAGCCGCTGCACCGTGTCCAGCGCTCCCGGCCCCTCCACCTCGACCTCGCCCATGTGGGACACATCGAACAGGCCGGCGGCTGTGCGCACCGCCCGGTGCTCCTCGACGATGCCGGCGTACTGAACCGGCATCTCCCACCCGCCGAACTCGACCAGGCGCGCCCCGCGCCGCAGGTGCGCGGGATACAGGCTGGTCCGCTTCAGCCCCTCAGCGGCCATAGAGTTCGCGCTCCCTGGCCCGCAGCAGGGCGATCGCCTCCTCGTCGGATGTCTGGGCGAAGTCCTCGTAGAACTGCCCGACGGCGTAGAACATGACCGGCGTGTAGAGACAGACGACCTCGTCCGCCTCGGCCCGCAGGCTCTCACAGCCCTCCGGCGGGGCCACGGGCACGGCGGCCACGGTCGCCTCCGGCCGCATCCGCCGCACCGCCCGGAGCGCGGCGATCATCGTCGAGCCGGTGGCGATGCCGTCGTCCACCACGATCGCCACACGTCCGTCCAGGGCCGGCGGCGGACGGTCTCCGCGATAGGCGGCCAGCCGCCGCCGGATCTCCTCCATCTGGAAGGCGACCTCGTCCTTCAGGTAGTCCTCCGGCACCTGCAGCGTCCCGACCAGCGGCGAGTCGTAGTACACGCTGCCGTCCTGCGCCACGGCACCGATCGCCAGTTCCGGATTGTGGGGGGCGCGGAGCTTGCGCGGGACGACGACGTCCAGCGGCGCCTCTAACGCTTTGGCCACCTCATAGCCGACAACGATCCCGCCGCGCGGGATGGCCAGGACGAAAGGCCGGCGGGAACGGTAGCCGTCCAGGGCTGCGGCCAGCGCACGACCAGCCTCCCGGCGGTCGCGGAACGTCATCGCCGCGCACACACCTTCCGGAGATCTCCCGGCGGCGTCATCCTTCCACGACGGGAAATCGGTTTCCTGTGGCCGCTCCGCGGGCCCGCCTCCTCCATGGTGGAGGCCGCCGCGGGCGCCGACCATAGCCCGAACCGGCTAGCGGGGCTCGGTCAGCCGACGGAGTTCGCGGCGGAGGAGGTTCCAGGCGGCGCGGACGTGGCTCTCTCCGGTGCGGATGTGACCGATGGCGAAGCGCAGCGTGAAGGCTCCGCGCAGGCGGGTGTGGGACAGGAAAGCGTCCCCGGTCGCGTTCACGGCGTCGAGCAGCGCCGCATTCACCTCATCCAGCCGGTCCGGGGGCACGCCTCGGGGGCGGGCCCGGAAGCAGACGGTGCTGAAGGGCGTGGGGGCCAGGCGTTCGAACTCCGGGTCCCCGTCGATCCACGACGCCAGGAGCTGCCCCAGCCGGACGTGCTCGCGGATCCGCGCCGCCAGCCCTTCCCAGCCGAAGTAGCGGATCACCATCCACAGCTTCAGGGCCCGGAAGCGGCGGCCCAACTGGATGCCGTAGTCCATAAAGTCCCGCACGCCGGCGGCCTCTGCCTCTGCGGTGCGCAGGTACTCGGGCACGAGGCTGAACGCCGCACGCAGCACCTCCGGCCGCCGACAGTAGAACGCGCTGCAGTCAATAGGGGTGAACAGCCACTTGTGCGGGTTGATCACCACCGAATCGGCGTGGTCGCAGCCGTCGAGCGCCCACCGGAACTCCGGCGCGATCGCCGCCATGCCGGCGTAGGCGCCGTCCACATGGAGCCACAGGCCTTCCTGACGGCAGACCTCGGCGATGGCCGGCACGGGATCCACGCTCGTCGTCGAGGTCGTGCCCACCGTCGCCGCCACGCAGAACGGCCGCCACCCGGCGTCCCGGTCCTCGGCCACGGCCCGACGGAGCGCCGCCACGTCCATGCGGAACGCGCTGTCGGTGGGGATCTTGCGCACGCCCGATCGCCCCAGGCCCAGCACGATCCCCGCCTTCTCGATGGAGGAGTGGGCCTGCTCCGAGGTGTACAGCCGCAACCGCGGCCCGCCGGCCATCCCTTCCTCCCGGAACCGGTGCTCGGCCACCGCTTCGCGCGCCGCAGCGATGGCGCAGAGGCTGGCCACGGAGGCGGTGTCCATGATGATCCCCATGAACCCCTCGGGGAGCCCGACCATCTGGCGAAGCCAGTTCAGGGCGACCTCCTCGAGTTCGGTGGCGGCGGGCGAGGTCTTCCAGAGCATGGCGTTCACGTTGAGCGCGGCCGCCAGCAGTTCTCCCAGGATCCCCGGCGCCGATCCGGTGATGGCAAAGTACGCGAAGAAGGCCGGGTGATTCCAGTGCGTGATGCCGGGCAGCAGCACCTGTTCGAAATCCGCCAGGATGCGGTCCATCGGCTCACCGCGACGGGGCGGCTCCGCGGGCAGCGCGGCTTTGATCGCTCCGGGGCGGGTCCGCGCCAGGACGGGATATCGCTCGGGGTGGGCGAGATAGTCCGCGGCCCAGGCCACGACCCGGCGCCCGTACTCCTCGAACTCCTCCGCCGGCATGTCGCCGAACAGTCCCTCACCGGCCATTGCCGCCCCCCTCAGCCTCCACCGTGCTCACAACCCCAGCTCCGGCGCAATCGCCCGCAGCGCCTCGATCACAAACGCGATGTGCTCCTCCAGCGGAATCCCCAGTTCCTCCGCCCCTCTGAGCACATCCTCCCGGCTGACCCCGCGGGCGAAGGCCTTGTCCTTCAGCTTCTTCCGGACGGCCTGGACATCGACCTCAGCCAGCGACCGGTTGGGGCGCACGTAAGCCACCGCCGTGATGAAGCCCACGAGCTCGTCCACCGCGTAGAGCGCCTTCTCCAGCCGCGTCTGTCGCGGCACGCCGGTGTACTCGGCATGCGAGAGGATGGCCCGCGTCCACATCTCGGGCACCCCGCGCCGGCGCAGCTCCTCCACCCCGACGAAGGGGTGGCCGGCCTCCTGCGATGGACACCGCTCGTAGTCCAGGTCGTGCAGCAGGCCGATCACTCCCCACAGCTCCTCGTCCTCCCCGAACTTCCGGGCGTAGGCGCGCATCGCGGCCTCGGAGGCCAGGAGGTGCTTGCGCAGGTTCGGATTGTGAATCCACTCGCAGACCAGTTGCCAGGCCTCGTCGCGGGTCATGCCGTGCGAATTCGCGACACGGCCTCCGCGGGCCTGCGGTCCACGTCCCCGACGGCAAGAGTTCTCCGCCGGCGTGTCGAACAGCACGCGCCGTGATTCCCGCAGGTGGCGATCCGGCGCCCGTCCTCTCCGGCCGCCCCGTCCTCGTCACCGGGGCCACCGGGTTCATCGGCAGTCATCTCGCCGAGCGCCTGCTGCGGGCGGGCGCGAGGGTCCGCGCGGCGGTGCGCCGCCCCGAGCGCGCCCTCCAGCTGCGCTCGGCGGGAGCGGAGATCAGGACGATCGATCTCACCGCTCCCGGGACGCTCACCGGATGCTGCGACGGCGTCGAAGTGGTCTTTCACTGCGCGGCCTGGCTCGGATCTCCCTACACCCGGGAGGCGGCCTACGCCACCAATGTGGCCGGAACGCGGGCCCTGGCGGCGGAAGCGCTGCGCGCCGGCGTGGCGCGCTTCGTCCACCTCAGTTCAATCGCTGTGTACGGCCCCGTGCGCGCGGGAACCGTCACGGAAGAGAGCCCGCTGTGGCGAGGCGTGGAGCTGTACGGGGACAGCAAGATCGGGGCCGAAGAGGCGCTGGGTGAGGTGGCCGCGCAGGGACTTGCCTCGGTGATCGCCCGCCCGGGGATGGTCTACGGGCCGCGCTCGCGGGGGTGGACGATCCGCCTGGTGCAGTGGATCGACCGGGGGCGCCCCGCCATGGTCGCCGACGGCGGCGGGTACGCCCGGCCGATCTTCATCGAGAACCTGGTGGACGCGTTGATCCTCTGCGCCGTCCGCCCGGTGGCCGGCGAGGCCTTCACGCTGATCGACACCAATATGCGCTGGCGCGACTACCTCGACCGGTACGCCCGGATGGTCGGAAAGCGGGCGCGTGCCGTCTCGCCCCTCACCAGCTGGTTGATCGCCGTCGCCGACGAGACGCGGTCCCTCTTTACCCGTCGGCCGCCGAGGGTCCGCCGAACCGCGCTGGGATACGCGGTCAGCCAGGCCACATTCAGCACGGAGAAGGCCCGGCGCCTGCTCGGCTGGTCGCCGCGCTACTCCATGGATGAGGCGATGGAGATCACCCGGACCTGGCTGACCGAGAACGGCTATCTGAAACCCGCGGCCGGCAAGCGCCCGTAGATAGCCCTCTCAAAGCAAGAAGTACAGGCAATCATCCAGGAAAGAATAGACTATCGCCTATAGATAGCCGGTAACTGAATACTGGTCTCTGTATATTGCATATCCATCCTAGCAAGTGGCACTGATCGGGCCGCCACTTTCTACCCAAGCAACAGGTCCAGAAGTCTTTGCAGGTCCTCTTCGGAGTAGTACTCGAAGGCCAGGCGTCCCCGGGTCCTCGTCCCGTCCACCGAGACCTTGGTCGCGTACCTACGGGAGAGATCCTGCTCGACCGTCATCAGCTGGGGATCCCTTGCCCGGGAGCGAGGGCGTATTTCACGGGAAATAGCGGCTCTGGCCAGCTGCTCGGTCTCCCTCACCGAAAGGCCTCGGCGCTCCACCCGTTCCCAGAGCCTCAGCATGGCGGCCTCGGTGCCTGCGGAGAGCAGCGCCCTGGCATGGCCCTCTGTGATCCGACCGGACTCGAGGCTCGCCTGGATCTGCGGAGGGAGGTTGAGCAGCCGCAGGGAGTTTGCCACGGACGGCTGACTCTTACCCACCCGCTCGGCGACGTCTTCCTGCTTCAATCCGAAGTCGCTGATCAGGCGCCGATAGGCTCTGGCCCGCTCCATGGGGTTGAGGTCTTCCCGCTGGAGGTTCTCGACCAACGCCAGCTCAAGCGCCTCCTGGTCGGTCAGACTCCTCACGACGGCCGGAATCGTACTCAGTCCTGCTGCCTCGGCGGCCCTCCACCGCCGCTCCCCGGCGACGACCTCGAATCCCCCGGACGACGGCCGCACCACGATGGGCTGCAGCACCCCGTGACGACGGATGGAATCCACGAGACCGGCCATCTCCTGGGGATCGACCGCCTGCCTGGGCTGGAGGGGATTGGCGTTCAACTGTCTCAGTGGGATCTCCGCCGGACGCTCCCCGCCGGCCGCCTCTGCTCCGGGGATCAGGGCCCCCAGACCCTTTCCCAATCCGCGGCGGCGCGATTCACTCGGCAACTGCGGGTTGTCCGGCACGACTCCTCACCTCTTCCGCCAGGGCCATGTAGGCCTGGGCTCCCTTCGATGCTGGATCGTAGGTCACGACGGGCTGCCCGAAGGACGGAGCCTCGGCCAGCCGGACGCTGCGGGGGATCACCGTCTGGAACACCTCGCCGGGGAAGTATCGGCGCACCTCGGCGGCCACCTGCTCGGAAAGATTGGTGCGCGCATCGTACATCGTCAGCAGGACTCCTCCGACGCGCAGCCGGGGGTTCAGGTTCCGCCGGATCAGGTTCACGGACTCCATCAGCTGGGCCAGCCCCTCCAGCGCATAGTATTCGCACTGCAGCGGGATGAGGATCTCGTCCGAGGCCACCAGCGCGTTGATCGTGAGCAGACCGAGGGAAGGAGGGCAATCGATGAAGACGGCTTCGTACCAGTCACGGGCCTGACGGAGGCTGTCCCTGAGGCGGTACTCCCGGGAGTGAATGGAGGCCAGCTCGACCTCGGCTCCGGCCAGATGGATGCTCCCGGGAGCGAGGTCCAGGCCCTTGATGGCCGTCGGAATCAGGGCTGATGCCAGGGACAGTCCGTTGATGAGCACATCGTACACCGAAACCCCCACGGCCCCTTTCGCCACTCCGACGCCGCTCGTGGCGTGAGACTGGGGATCCATGTCCACCAGCAGGATGCGCAGGCCCCCAAGGGCCATGGCGGCAGACAGATTGACCGCCGTCGTGGACTTTCCCACGCCGCCTTTCTGATTGGCAATCGCGATGATGCGTCCCACTGTTCGCTGTTGTGGTTCGGGATATAGTGGTAGGGTCCTCCGAATGGGACTACCGGTTGAGGATCGGACGCCGGAGGGCTCCACCTCGCCTGGGGAAGGTGTCGGGGGTCCTGGTTTCCTTCTCGACGACGACGAGGATTCTCCCTTCCCCTCCCTTGAGAACAGCGTCGATCATTCTCGGTTCGCCTCCGCCGAGGACGCGCACGGCTGCGCCCCAGCGGGCGAGTTCGGCGCGGACGGAGACGCCCTTGAGCAGGATGACCCGCCCTCCGACCCGGACGAGGGGAAGCGTCAACTCGTAGAGCAGGGGCAGCCTGGCCACGGCCCTGGCGACGGCCACGTCGAACCGTTCTCTCAGCTGTCCGCGTCCGGCATCCTCGGCCCGTGCGCAGACCACACGCGCCTGAAGCCCCAGTTCATCGACAGCCGTTTCCAGAAATGCCGCCCTGCGCGCTTCCGCCTCGAGCAGGGTGATCCGCAGATCCTCCCTGGCGATGACCAGGGGGATTCCGGGCAGCCCCGCACCGCTTCCGACGTCGACGAGTTCGGCCCCTTCAGGAATTCCCGCGGCCAGGCAGAGCAGCGAGTCCGCGATGTGCAGACGGGCCGCGGAGATCGGATCGGCAATGGCGGTGAGCCTGGCGCGTGCGCGCCACCGCGCGATCAGCCCGAGGTAGGCGACGAACAACTCCAGCTGGCGCCGGGACGGCGTCATGCCCAGGGCGCCGAGTTCGGATCGGAGCGCGGCGTACACCCGGTCGGCCGTCACGCTTCCGGGAAGCCGTTGCCGTTTTCCGGGAGGTCCTCACCTCCACCTCTCTGTCGTCCTGAATCGCCTCTGTCTTCGGGAAGGCCTCCCAGGGGGGACACGGTGACCCGTCGGTCCGCTCCCTCGCCACTGCTGGCCGTTGTGACCCCTCCACGCGAGGCCAGGACGGTGTGAACAATCCGTCGCTCCCGAGCGGACATCGGGGGAAGGACGACCGGGCGGCGCTGGCGCTCGGCCCGGTCGGCGGCCTGCCGTGCCATGCGTTCCACCCATGCCCGGCGCCGCTGCCAGTATCCCTCAATGTCTACGGAGATGCGGAGACGGCTGTCCACCGCCTTCGCCACGATGAGGCCCAGAAGGAGCTCCACAGCCTCGAGCGTCGCCCCCCGCCGGCCGATCAGCGGACCGAGATCCCTGCCGTGAAACTCCACGTGGATCGCGTCCGCCCCCTCGCGGACGCGCACCGTGGCGGAGAATCCCAGCGCCCTGATGAAGCGTTCGGCTACCCGCTGGACCGCCGCAGCCGGGCTCTCTTTGAGCGTGGCGCGGACACGCGCCTCGCGGGCGCCCAGTCCCAGCATCCCCCGGGTCCCGGGGTCCAGGACCTCCACAGTCACGTCCTCGGCCGTCGCGCCGAGGCGGGTCAGGGCGCGCTCCACCGCCTCCTCCACGGTCCGGCCCGACGCTTCGACCTGCCTCACTTCCTCTTGGTCCCCTTCGGGCGCTGCGGCAGCACCGCCACGGGCGGTTTGGCGGCGCCCGCCGGCGCCGCTGGGGCGGGCGGCGTCAGGCGCCCGACCACGATGTAGAACTCCAGGATGTAGGCCAGCGTCGAGGTGACCCAGTAGACGGACATCGCCACCGGGACGTACATCGCGAAGTAGGCCACCATGATCGGCATGAGGATGAACAGGCGAGCCTGCTGCGGGTCGGTCACGGACATCCGCTGCTGCAGATACGTCGAGACTCCGACCAGGGCGGGCCAGACGATGAGCAGCGGGTCCCTGGCGATGGCGCCGAAGTTGGGTACCGCGTCGAGCGCCACGCCGAGAAATCTGGCGCCGTCAAAGAGCCCCTGGCGACGGAAAACGGCGAAGAGCGCGTAGAGGATCGGCATCTGGACGATCAGCGGCAGACATCCGCCGAAGGGGTTCACCTTGTGCTGGCGGTACAGGTTCATGATCTCCATGTTCATGCGCTGCGGATCGCTCCGGTACTTCTCGCGCAGCGCAGCCATCTGCGGGGCCAGAGACTGCATCTCCTTCATCGACCGCAGCTGGCGCCGCGTCAGCGGGTGCAGGACGATCTTCACGGCCAGGGTGAGCAGGATGATCGCCAGGCCGTAACTGCCCGTCCAGTCGAAGAACAGGCCGAGCACGGTGACAAGGAAATCGACGATCGCGGCGAACATGGCGCCAAACGCCTCTCTCAACGGGGGCCTCCGATCTTGTCGGCAGAACTCCTCATCGCGGCACCGGGTCGTAGCCCCCCGGATGCAGGGGGTGGCACCGCAGCAACCGCCGCAGGGCCAGGTAGCCGCCCTTCAGGGCGCCGTGGCGGGCGATGGCCTCCGCCGCGTACTGCGAGCACGACGGGTAGAAGCGACACGACGGCGGGAGCAGGGGAGAGATGACTCTCCTGTAGAGGTGAATGAGCACCAGCAGCAGTTGCCTCATCGGGCTCCCGCAGCCCGATTGAACAGCGCGCGGACGGAATCCTGCAGCGCGGCGAAGGGCGCCTCTCCCGCCGGGGGTCGCCCCACAACCACGACATCGGTCCCCGACGGCAGCAGGGCCGCGGCCATCCGACTGGCTTCGCGCAGGCGCCGCTTCAGACGATTCCGCCGGACGGCACTGCCCACACGCGCCGGCACGACGATCCCGAGCCGCCGGACAGCCAGCTTGTTCGGACGGGCGTACACAATCAGCAACCCATCGGTGACTCGCGCGCCTTCTCGGTAGGCCAGACGGAAGTGTTCCGGGGCGGTCAACCGCCGGAACGTCGCGCCCTCAGATGGCGAGGCGGTGCCGACCCTTGGCTCTCCGACGCTTGAGGACATTCCGCCCGCCGGGAGTGCGCATTCGGGCACGGAATCCGTGCCGCCGTTGCCGGCGACGAACCTTCGGCTGGTACGTCCCCTTCACGACCACCACTATACCATGCTCCAGGCGGCGTCGACAGGACGAATCCCTTCTGCGTCGCGGCTGTGGAGAACCTGAGGATAATCGGGGGGGTTGCCCACAGATTTCGGGGCCGAACTGGGTGTGCCGCCAGCCCGGTGTGCCCGCACCGGCGGCCGGTCCGAGGCAATCCTCCGCCGTCGTTTCCTCCTGCCGTCAGGGTTGTCCACAGGGTTTTTCACATCTGTGGAAAACTCGCGGCGCGCTGATCTGACGCCCGCTTTGACGCACTCACGTTCGGCAGGAACGGCCCCCTGCACTCAAGAAATCGCCCACACTTCCCCTCGAGCTATCCACCATCACGGTCATCTCTTGGTGATCTATGGCGCACCGTGAAATTCTTTCCGGCAACGCCCGCTGGGTAGGAGATCCCCGCGACCCGGATAACTCAGGCATCCGTTGTCAGCACCTTCGTCGCCCGATCGCCCCCGGCGTGTGGTGGAGTCGCTGAGCCATGCCGGACCTTGCACGGTTCTTGCATCCGCCCGATCGGGAAGCCGAGAGCGACGGGGGGCGCGGCGAGGCGGAAGTGCGTCTGGCGATTTACGACTCCCCGCTGGCCACGCCGCGGGTGATCACGCTGCGCGGAGAGGAGTTTCATCAGTTCGTGGGGGAACTCGCCGCGCGCACGTACCACCACTCCCGCGAGCGGGGTGGACGGATTCCCTACGTGGTGATCAGGGAAATTGTAGAGAACCTTATCCACGCCTACTTCGAAGGCGCCGTGATCAGTATTCTCGACGACGGGAACACCATCCGCATCTCGGACCAAGGGCCCGGAGTCGCCGATCCCGAGAAGGCCCTCCTCCCCGGATACACGACGGCCACCGCGGAGATGCGGCGCTACATCAAGGGCGTCGGATCCGGCCTTCCGGTGGCCAAAGAGCAGCTGGCGTTCCTCGGGGGAGCCCTCCGCATCGACTCCAACCTCTCCCGCGGGACCGTGGTCACGCTCTCCGTCGGACCGGCGTCGCCCCCCCAGACCGCCGCGGCGGTCACGTCTCCGCCGGACCCCGCCTCCACCCGTCCCCCTGAACTGACGCCGCGTCAGAAAAAGGTTCTGCTGCTGATTGCGGAAATGGGCTCGGCCGGTCCATCCGCCGTGGCCAAGGAACTCGGCGTCAGCCAGAGTACGGCCTATCGCGAACTGCAGGCGCTCAGCGCGCTCCGCCTCATCCACAGCCGCCGTTCAGGCAAACGCACCCTGACCGAGGACGGGATCGCCGTCCTCGGAACCGTGTTCAAGTCCTAGGAGGAGGCCATGGTCGTCGATACGACATCCGCATCGGGAGTCTGGCAGGAGGCGCTCCGCCGCATCGAGGGTCGGCTGACCAAGCCGAGTTTCGAGTCCTTCGTCAAGGCCATGGCCCCCGTATCCCTGCACGACGACACCTTCGTCTTCTCCGTCCCCAGCCGCCTGGCCAAAGAGTGGGTCGAAACGCGGTTCAGCGCCCTGATCCACGGAGCGCTGCGCGAAGTCCTGGCCCGCGCCGTCTCCATTCAGCTCGTCATCGCCGAGGACCACCCCGCCGCACCGTCCTCTCCCCCCGCGCCGGTAGCGCCGCCGCGACTGTCGGAGACACCCCAGCTCAGCCCCAAATACACCTTCGATACCTTTGTCATCGGCACAGGAAACCGCTTCGCCCACGCCGCGGCGATGGCGGTGGCCGAATCGCCCGCCCGTGCCTACAACCCGCTCTTCATCTACGGCGGCGTGGGCCTGGGCAAGACGCATCTGCTGCAGGCCATCGGGCACTACGTCATCCACCGCCTGGGGCTGCCGCGGGTTGCCTACATCAGCAGCGAGAAGTTCACCAACGAGTTGATCAACGCCATTCGGGATGACCGGACCCTGGAGTTCCGTACGCGGTATCGCAACGTGGACGTGTTGCTCATCGACGACATCCAGTTCCTGGCCGGCAAAGAGCGCACCCAGGAGGAGTTCTTTCACACCTTCAACACCCTCCACGAGGCCAGCCGGCAGATCATTATCACCAGCGATCGCCCGCCCAAAGAGATCCCCACGCTCGAAGACCGGCTTCGTTCGCGCTTCGAGTGGGGCCTGATCGCCGACATCCAGCCGCCCGATCTGGAGACCCGCATCGCCATCCTCCGCAAGAAAGCCGAGCTGGACGGTATTGACGTCCCCGACCAGGTGGCCGAATTCATCGCCCAGCGCATCCGTTCCAACATCCGCGAGCTGGAGGGAGCCCTGGTCCGTGTCGTAGCCTACGCCAACCTCACGCGCCAGCCGATCACGATCGACCTGGCCACCGAGATCCTGAGAACGTTGCTCCCCGCGACCACCACGCGGGAGATCACCATCCCCGTTCTGCAGAAGGCCGTGGCCGAGCACTTCGGCATTCGCGTCGAAGAGATGCGGGCCAAACGGCGAACCAAAGGGGTGGCCTTCCCCCGTCAGGTCGCCATGTACCTGGCGCGCGAACTCACCGACGCCTCGCTACCGCGCATCGGCCACGAGTTCGGCGGAAGGGACCACACCACGGTGATGCACGCCTGCGAACGGGTCAAAGCCGCGCTGGCCCGAGATCCTCAGCTCGCGGCGCGGCTGGAAAAACTTGTGGACACCCTGCGTGCCGGCGAGTAACCCCGTCCGCCCCCAGGCCCGGCGTGGGTCCGTGGGCGCCGGTGCACGTCTATCCTCAGGCTATACACACCCAATACACCCTGCTATCGTTACCGTGAAACTGTCTCGACCACAGTATCCACAGGTCTATTAGTAGTGGGATGAAGTTCATTGTAATAAATCTTGGAGGATAGTCATGTGGGTTGTGTGTACACAGACCGCGTTGGCTAAAGGGGTGCATCTGGCCAGTCGCGCTATTTCCAGCCGCACCACCATGCCTATTCTGGGCTATATCCTCCTGGAGACGCTGAAGAACGGTGTGCGGCTTACGGCCACCGATCTGGAGCTGGCCGTACAGGTGGATATCGACGCCGAGGTGAAACGCGGCGGGCAGGTGACGCTCCCGGCGAAGATTCTGGCTGAGATCGTGGGAAATCTCCCGGAAGCGACCGTGGAGCTGAAGCGGGAGGAAGGGTCTCACCAGGTAGAGATCACTTGTGAGGCCAGCGCCTTTGAAATTCTGGGGCTGCCCCCGGACGATTTCCCGGCGCTGCCGAAGGGTGAGGGGGCGGAAGTCGGGGCGATCGACGCCGATCTGTTGCGCAAGATGGTGAGTCAGACGATTTTCGCCGTCTCGGCCGACGAGACGCGGCCTTTTCTCACAGGTGTGTACGTCACCATGGAGGGAGCCGAGGTGCGCTGCGTGGCTACGGACGGTGGGCGTCTGGCCCTGCGCAAGGCCGCTCTGGATTCTCCGGCCAAGCAGAAGCTGGGCGCCATCGTGCCGGCCAAGGCCATGCAGGAGCTGATGCGCGCCCTGGCCGGTGCCGCAGGAGAGGTTCGGGTGAGCATGGTGGACAACCAGCTGCTGTTTGCCGTACCGGGGTTGCGGATCTACTCCCGGTTGATTGGCGGCCAGTTTCCGAACTACCAGCAGGTGATTCCCCAGGAGTTCAAGCAGCGCATCCGGGTGCCCACGGAACGGCTGCTCCGCGCCGTCCGGCGGGTAGCGATTACCGCCCGGGACTCGGCCAACGTGGTGCGGATTGCGGCCAGGGGGAACCGTCTGGTCATCACCTCCAATACGCCTGAGGTGGGCAAGGCCCGCGAAGAGGTGGAGGTGGCCAGCGAGGGCGACACCGTGGAGGCGGCCTTTAACGCGCGGTACCTGATGGATTGTCTCAACACGATTGACGCCGACGAGCTCTATTTCGACCTCACCGGACAACTCAGTCCGGGTACCCTCCGGCCTACCGGGCACACCGATTACGTCTATGTTCTGGCGCCTGTCCGCGTCTACGGGTGAGCGCGGAAAGGTCCGGCCGGTCGTCATCCGTTCCCCGACGATCGGCCTGGGCGCGCTGCTGAAGCTGGCGCAGCTGGCCCCTACGGGCGGGGCGGCGAAACGGATGATTCAGGGCGGGGGCGTCGCCGTCAACGGCGTCGTGGAACGTCGCCGGGGCCGCCAGGTCCGTCCGGGGGACGTCGTGAACGCCGGCGGGACGATCCTCAGGGTGGAACGCGGGGCGTGACGATGCGCCTCACGCACCTCCGTCTCGTGCAGTTCCGCAACCACCGGCATACGGACGTCGCGCCGGGACCGGGCCTCACACTCTTTGTGGGGGGCAATGCGCAGGGCAAGTCCGCGCTGCTCGAAGCCGTCCAGGTGGCGGCCACCGGGCGGTCGTTCCGGGCGCGTCAGGACCTGGAAATGATCGCCTTCGGCGGGGAGTGGGCCCGGGTGCGGGCGGGGGTCGAACGCGGCGGTCGGCTCGAGGAGATCGACATCGTGCTGCGCCGCGAAGACGGCGCCGGGGCGCCGCGCGTCACGCGTGAGCTACGTATCAACGGGGTGTCCGTACGCCGCGGGGAACTCTTCGGTCACCTGCGATGCGTGCTGGCCGCCCCGGACGACGCCGAGGTGGTCACCGGCCCGCCGCACCGCCGCCGGCAGGTGCTGGATCAACTCCTCGCCCAGATCAGTCCCGCCTATTATTACGTCGCCCTGCGCTACGGGCGGGTCCTCGCCCAGCGCAACCGGCTGTTGCGCCTGCGGGGCCGGGGGCTGGAGGTGTGGGACGAGCAACTGGCCGCGCTGGGAGCGCGGCTCACGGTCCGCAGGCGCCAGTTGGTCGACAGGCTGGCCCGCGTCGCGGCCCCGGTCTATGCGACGCTGTGCCAGGGACGGGAGCGGCTGGTTCTGGAGTACCGTCCGTCGCTGCGCGGTGAGGCGGAGGCGGCGTTGGTCGAGTGGGCGCGCGAGGCGTTGCTGCGTCGTCGCGCCGAGGAAGCGGCCGGAGGGGCCACCCTGGTCGGCCCCCATCGGGACGACCTGGCCCTGCTCCTGGACGGCCGCGACCTGCGCGCCTACGGATCACGCGGTCAGCAGTTGACCGCCATGTTGGCCCTGCGCCTTGCCGAACGATCGGTGCTGCTGGAGGAGACCGGCGAGGAACCCGTGCTCCTGCTGGACGACGTGTTCCTCACGCTCGATGCGTCCCGGCAGGCCTACCTGCTGGAGAGTGTGCGCGGAGTGCAGACGCTGATGACGGTCACCACCGCGCCGCAGGTCGACCTCCCGCCCGGCGCGCTGGTCTACCGGATTCGGGACGGGGCGGTGGAAGGCGAGCATGCTCACCTCCCTTAGGAGTATCCTGCGGCGGGCGGCCAGGACGCTGGGAGTAGAGCGGGCAGCCTATGCCGCGCTCATCGAGGAGATGTGGTCCGAGGTGGTCGGCCCGGAGGCGGCGGCGCACAGCCGGCCGGCGGGGCTGCGGGCGGGGGTGCTTGTGGCGGAAGCCGAGGGGCCGATGTGGACCCAGGACCTCTCGGCCCGGCGGGCGGGGATTGCCGCGGAACTGAACAGGCGTCTGGAGGGGGAGGTGGTTCGGGAGATCCGGTTTCGCCAGGTGGCGCCTCGGGCGGTGGAGGAAGTCCCGGCACGGCCCCGGCCGGCGGCGGAAGCGGCGGAGGAGCTCTCCCCCGACGAGATCGTCGCCGTGGAGCGGACCGCGGCGGAGATCGCCGATTCCGAGGTGCGTGAGGCCGTTCGGAAGGCGATGGTGAGCCAGCTCAGCTGGAGGAAGCGGCATGTACCTCCATCTGGGCGGTGAAAGCGTCGTCGCCGTATTGGACGTCGTGGCCATCCTCGACATCCGCGTCCTTGAGGGGTCGGAGGTCAACCGGGAGTTCCTCGACAGGGCGGTGGCGGATCGGCGGCTCCGAGGCGACGGGCTGAGTCCCGGGTGTAAGGCGCTGGTTGTGGCGAGGGATCGCACGGTGTTCACGTCGGGGCTCTCCGCCTCGACCCTGGCCAGGCGGATGACCCACCTGCGGCGGAGCATGAGCGCCTGGGGCGCAGAGAAGTAAGGCTGGATGCGGGATTTTCGCGTTGACAGTCGTTTTTCGCCCGTGATAAACTGAATTGTGCGGCTTCGTCAGCACACCGAGTTCCTTTCGTACGGAATAATCGAGATAATCGAGACCGCACGGATGGGGAGGGGCGCCGGAACAGCGCTCCTCTCGGCGTGTTAAGAAGGGGTCATCAACTACCTTATGGCCGAGGATTCCGACATGGCGACGAACCAGACGACGACCCCCTACGGCGCTGAGCAGATCCAGGTTCTGGAGGGTCTGGAGGGCGTCCGCCGGCGCCCCGCGATGTACATCGGCAGCACCGGCCCGGACGGATTGCACCACCTCCTCTACGAGGTGGTGGACAACTCCGTCGATGAGGCGCTGGCCGGCCGGTGTACGGAGATCCAGATCATCCTGCACAAAGACGGCAGCGCCTCGGTGATCGATGACGGGGCGGGGATCCCCGTCGACCCGATCCCGCGGGTCGGCAGGCCCGCCGTGGAAGTGGTCCTGACCACACTGCATGCCGGCGGCAAGTTTGGAGGCGGCGGGTACAAGATCAGCGGCGGCCTCCACGGTGTGGGCGTGTCGGTGGTCAACGCCCTCTCCGAGTGGCTGGAGGTCGAGGTCTGGCGCGACGGCAAGGCCTGGCGGCAGCGCTTCGCCCGGGGGAAGAAGACCACACCACTGCAGCCTGTGGGACCGGCCCGGAAGACCGGCACACGGGTGACCTTCAAGCCCGATCGCGAGGTGATGACGGCCACCGAGTTTGACGCGGAGACCATCGTCCAGCGTCTGGACGACATCGCCTATCTGAACAAGGGGCTGACCATCCGGCTCAAAGATGAGCGGACCGGGGCGGAGCGCACCTTCCGACACGCCGGGGGGATCGTCGAACTGGTCCAGGCAATCAACCGGGCGAAGACCAAGCTCACCGAGGTCATGCACATGACCCGGGAGCGGGAGGGCACGGAGGTCGAGATCGCCCTCCAGTATAACGACAGCTACCTGGAGCACACGCTGACCTACGTCAACACCATCCCGACGACGGAGGGCGGGACGCACTTGGCCGGCTTCCGCGCCGCCCTGACCCGCGCCATCAACGACTACGCCCGGCGCAGCGGCCTGATCAAGAACGGCGAGGTGACCCTGACCGGGGACGACGTACGCGAGGGGCTCACCGCGGTGGTCAGCCTGAAGCTCCCCGAGCCGCAGTTCGAGGGGCAGACCAAGACGAAACTGGGCAACACCGAGGTCAAGGGGCTCATCGAGTCGCTCTTCGGCGACTGGTTGACGGAATGGCTGCACACCCATCCGGGCGACGCCAGGCGCATCGTGGCCAAGGCGGTGACCGCGGCCCGGGCCCGGGAGGCGGCGCGGCAGGCCCGGGAACTGGTGCGGCGCAAGAGCGCCCTGGAGGTCTCCCCCCTGCCGGGCAAACTGGCGGACTGTGTGGAGAGCGATCCCGAGCGCTGCGAGATCTTCATCGTCGAGGGCGAGTCGGCCGGCGGCTCGGCCAAGCAGGGCCGGGACCGCCAGTTCCAGGCCATTCTGCCCATCCAGGGCAAGATCCTCAACGTGGAGAAGGCGCGCGAGGACAAGATGGTCTCCCATGAGGAGATCCGGGCCATCATCACGGCCCTGGGCACGGGCTTCGGCGACAAGTTCGACTTCGACGCCCGGCGCTACGATCGGGTGATCATCATGTGCGACGCGGACGTGGACGGCAACCACATCCGCACGCTGTTGCTCACCTTTTTCTACCGGTACATGCGGCCCCTCATCGAGCACGGCAAGGTGTATATCGCCCAGCCGCCGCTGTACCTGGTGCGGAACGGAAAGGAGCGCCGCTACGTCTATTCCGACGAAGAGCGCCAGGTGGTGACCAAGGAGATCGAGCGCCGGGGCGGGAAGCCCGAGGTGCAGCGGTACAAGGGGCTGGGCGAGATGAATCCCGAGCAGCTCTGGGAGACCACCATGAACCCCGCCACGCGGACGCTGCTGCGCGTCGAGGTGGAGGACGCCCAGGCCGCCGACGAGATCTTCACCGCCCTGATGGGCGAGCAGGTGGAGCCCCGGCGCGAGTTCATCGTGAAGTACGCCCGCGAAGTCCGCAACCTGGACATCTGAGCGGCCGGCCCCGAGGAGACCCTGATGGCCCTTTCCGACGAATCCCGCGTCGTCTCGCAGCCCATCGAGAAGGAGATGCGCACCAGCTACCTGGACTATGCGATGTCCGTCATCGTCAGCCGGGCCCTCCCCGACGTGCGCGACGGCCTCAAACCGGTGCAGCGGCGCATCCTCTTCGGCATGCTGGAAGCGGGACTGCGGCCGGATCGTCCCTACCGCAAGTCCGCGGCCGTGGTCGGCGACGTGATGAAGAAATACCATCCCCACGGCGACGTGCCGATCTATGAAGCGCTGGTGCGGATGGCGCAACCCTGGGCCTTCCGCTACCCGCTTGTGGACGGCCAGGGCAACTTCGGCAGCATCGACGGCGACCCTCCGGCGGCGATGCGGTACAGCGAGTGCCGCCTCACCCCGCTGGCCCTGGAGCTGCTCGCCGACATCGATAAAGATACCGTGGACTTTGTCCCCAACTACGACGAGTATGAACGCGAGCCGGTGGTACTGCCCTCCAAGGTCCCGCACCTGCTCATGAACGGCGCCGCGGGCATCGCCGTGGGCATGGCCAGCAACATCCCGCCCCACAACCTGGGCGAGCTGGTGGACGGCCTGGTGGCGCTGATCGACGATCCGCAGACCGACACCGAGGCGCTGCTGAAGATCATCAAGGGGCCGGACTTTCCCACCGGGGGGGTGATTCTCGGCCGGGATGGGATCAAGACCGCCTACGCCACGGGCCGGGGCAGCATCACCGTGCGGGCCCGGACCGAGATCGAGGAGTTGCGCGGCGGGCGCACCGCCATCGTGGTCACTGAGATCCCCTTCATGGTGAACAAATCCTCGCTCATCGAGCGGATCGCCGACCTGGTGCGGAACAAGAAGCTGGCCGGGGTGAGCGATCTGCGCGACGAGTCCGATCGCCGCGGCCTGCGCATCGTGGTCGAGCTGCGCCGCGACGCCAATCCCCAGATCGTGCGCAACCAGCTCTTCAAGCACACCCAGCTGCAGACGACCTTCGGGGCGAACATGGTGGCGCTGGTGGAGGGCGTCCCGCGCACACTGGGGCTGCGGGACATCCTGAGCCACTATCTGAACCACCGGCGCAACGTGGTCCTTCGACGGACGCGGTTTGAGCTGGCCCGGGCCGAGGAACGGGCGCACATCCTGGAAGGCTACAAAGTCGCCCTGAAGTTCCTGGACGAGGTCATCGCCCTGATCCGTCGGTCCAAGGATGTCCCGGCGGCGCGGGCCGGCCTGGTCCGGACCTTCAAGCTGAGCGAGAAGCAGGCGGAGGCCATTCTCGAACTGCAGCTGCGGCGGCTGTCGCAGCTGGAGCGCGAAAAGATTGAGGAAGAGTACCGACAGCTGGTCAAAGACATTGCCCGCTTCAAGGAGATGCTGCGCGACGCCACCGCGGCCCGGCCCAGGCTGATCATGGCCGCTATCCGACAAGAGCTGCTGGAGATGAAGGAGAAGTACGGCGACGCGCGCCGCACGCGGATCACCAGCAAGGAGGCGGAGGAGTTCGAGGCCGAGGACCTCATCCCCGACGCCGATGTGGTGATCAGCCTGAGCCACCAGAACTACATCAAGCGCCAGCCGCTGGAGACCTACCGCCTGCAGCGGCGGGGCACGCGCGGCGTGCAGGGTATGGCCACGCGCGAAGAGGATTATGTGGAGCAGGTCCTGGCCACGACCAATCACGCTTTCCTGCTGCTGTTCAGCGACCGCGGCAAGGTGTACCGAATGAAGGCGCACGAGGTGCCCGAGGCGGGCCGCACCGCGCGGGGCACGGCGCTGGTCAACCTCCTGGCCCTGGCCCAGGGCGAGCGGATCAACGCCATGATCGCCCTGCGCTCCTTTGAGGACGAGGGCAGCATCTTCATGGCCACGCGCCGCGGCGTCGTTAAGCGCACCGGGCTCATGGAGTTCATCAACGCCAAGCGGGCCGGGATTTTCGCCATCACCCTGGACCGCGACGACAGTCTGGTCGGCGTGCGGCTCATCGCCAGGGACACCGAGATCATCCTGGCCACGCAGCAGGGCAAGGCGCTGCGCTTCCGGGCCGGCCAGGTGCGGGAGATGGGCCGCGCCGCGCGCGGGGTCACCGGCATCCGCCTGCGCGGCGGCGACGCCGTGGTCGGGGTGGCCGACGCGAAGGAAGGCAGCACCCTGCTCACCGTCACCGAGCTGGGCTTCGGCAAACGCACGCCCATCGGCCAGTACCCGGTGAAGAGCCGCGGCGGCATGGGCGTGATCAATCTCAACGTTTCAAAGAAGACCGGGCAGGTGGTCAGCGTGCGCGCCGTGGAGGACGACGACGAGGTGCTGATCGGGACCTCCAGCGGCGTCTTCAACCGCATCCCCGCGGCGCAGATTTCGGTCTTCGGTCGCACCGCGCAGGGCGTGCGGGTGATCCGCCTGGAGGAAGGCGATCGGGTCGCCGCGCTGGCCCGGATCCCGGCCAAGGAGTAGCCGTGATGTGGCGCCGGCTGCTGACGGCTCTGGGGGTGGTCGGTGCCACCGTGGCCGTCCATGAGGCGGCCCACGCCGTGGCCGCCCTGCGGGGCGGGGGGACGGTGCGGGAGGTCGGCGTGGGCTTCGGTCCCGCCGTGCTGCGCACGAGGATCCGGCACCTGTCCGTCGTCCTGCGGGCGTTCCCGCTGGGGGGGTACGCCGCGGTGGATGCGGAGGCGATTCCGCCCCGCCAGCGCGTGGGCATGCTCCTGGCCGGCCCGCTGGCCAACGTCGCGCTGGGCCTGCCGCTGGTCTACGCTCTGCGCCGCCAGCCCCTGGTCCCGTTGGGGAACGAGGATCGTCCGGTCGGCCTCACCGGGTTCCTCGGGACCTTTGCTGCCCTGTTCCACGCCGCGGACCAGGGGGCCGGAGCGGTGGGACGGCTGGCCGGGGCCATCAACGTCGGGCTCGGCGTGATGAACCTGCTGCCGGTGTATCCCCTCGACGGCGGTTACATCGTCATGAGCCTGATGGAAGCCCGGGGGGCCCCGCCGCTGGCCCGCAGCGCCTTCATGCGTCTGACGGCGGTGGTCTTCGCCCTGCTGGTGCAGGCGGCGGTGCTGGCCGACCTTCGGCGGCTGACCGGCGGAGGTCCGGCGGCCCGACATCCCCGCCCCGCCCTCTCCTAGCCGGGAGCCGCGTCGATGACCACGGCGATTCGCCCCGCCGGTCAGAGCACCGAGCAGCTCCCCCGCGTCGTCGGCGGACGCGAGGCGGCGCCGGCGGAGTGGCTGGCCTGGGCCGAGGAACCGGGGCACGACCTGGTGGCGCTTGACGACGGGCGCGTCGTCGGCGGCATCCACGTCAGCATCGTCAGCCGCACCGAGGCCTGGATGGAAGCGCTGCGCGTCCATCCCGAGGCCCAGGGGCGCGGCATCGGCGCGCAGCTGGTGCGGGAGGCGGAGGCGGTAGCCCGGCACTACGGCGCGGCGGTGATGCGCACGGCGGTGCCGGCCCACGACTATGGCGCGCTCGCCGTCGCCGAGCGCAGCGGCTACCGGCAGGTGACGCGCTGTCTCGTCGCCGAGACCGATGTGACGCCGGGGCCGGCCCACCTCCCCTATGACGCGCCCGTGGCGCTGCCGCGCCCGGAGCAGATGCCCGCCCTCCTGCGCTTCATCGAGAGCACCGCGGTGCTGGCCGCCTGGGAGCGGCTCCTCCCGCTGGGCTGGCGATTCCGCCGCCTCGTCCCCGAGCTGCTCCGCGGGTTGATCAAGGACCGCCGCGTGGCCGCGGCGCTGCGCCCCGACCGTTCCGAGGTCCCGCAGGCCTGCGCCCTCTTCGCGCGGCCGGAGGAGTGCCTGGTCATCGCCCTGATCGACGGCTCGCCGGACGGGATGCAGGCGGTGTTTGGTGAGATCCGTGAGCAGGCGCAGGAACGGGGGGTGCGGCGGCTGGTGGTCTTTGCGCCCCAGGCCGAATTCCTCGCGCCCCTGGGCGTGCGCGAGTGGCGGCCGCACGCCTGGTGTCCTGACGGCCTCGTTGTCGTGCAGAAGAACCTCGCCGCGTAGCAACGGAGACGAATCCCGCTACAATGGGGGTGACGCGCAACCGGCGACGTGCGCCGTGATGGGCGATGACCCAACTCCTGTACCTGCACGACTGCTATCTCCAGATGTTTGAGGCCACGGTGACGCGGGTGCAGGATCGGGCCGTGGTCCTGGACCGAACCGCGTTCTATCCTGGTGGCGGCGGGCAGCCCGCCGACCAGGGCCGGCTGCGGTGGAGCGGCGGGGAGTGTCGTGTTACCGAAATGCGTAAGGACGGCGACGAGGTGTGGCACGTCGTGGAGGGCGCGCTCCCGCCGGTGGGCACCGCGGTGCGGGGGGAGCTGGACTGGGAGCGGCGCTACCGAATCATGCGGCACCACTCCGCGTTGCACGTGCTGGTGGGCGTGGTCTACCGGCGGTTCAACGCTCTGGTGACGGGGGGCGCGATCTACCCGGACCGCGCGCGCATGGACTTCTCGCTGGAGGACCTGAGCCGGGAACGCGTGGCGGCGATCGAGGCCGAGACCAACCGCATCATCGAGGAGCACCGGCGGATTGTGATTCGCTTCCTGCCGCGCGAGGAGTTTGACCGGTCTGATCTGATGCGCCTGGCCCGCAACCTCGTTCCGCAGGATGTCCGCGAGGTGCGGGTCGTGGAGATCGAGGGATTCGACGCCCAGGCCGACGGCGGCACGCACGTGGCGAACACCCGGGAGATCGGCAGGCTGGTCGTCACCAGGACGGAGAACAAAGGGAAGGCGAACCGGAGGCTGGAGATCGCGCTCGTGGGATAATGGGAAGGGGTGGAGCGATGGCCGAGCTCGTCTGCGTTTCCTGCGGTCGTCACGGCAGCATGGACTCGTCGCTGCCCTGGTACGAGGGTACGACCCGGGATCTGACCCTCGATCCCGACGAGAGCGCTGTCGAGAACGGCGCGTTTCTGTGCGGCGACTGCCACCGGCGCCTCGATCCCGAAGACCGCCCGCGCTGGAAGCCGCTGTCGCGTCTTTCCGTCAGGATCCGCGGGCAGACCGGCGGATAGGACGTTCGCAGGATAGATCGTCGGATGCGACCCGTTGCCCCGACCTCCCGGAGGATTGCCCTGCGGTGGCGTCCCGCGCCCGATGTGCAGGCGCGCCTGCGCCGAATCGCCCGCGCGCTGGGCCTGGGCTACGTAGACCCCGCCCGCATTCGCTGCGTGCGTGTGGAGGGCGCGCGGGCCAACGCCCTGGCCCGCATCTGGGGGTTGCCGCCGGTCTTCCAGGACGCGCTGCGTCTGGCGCCCTGCTACGTGGTCGAGTTCATGGTGCCCGCCTTCGACCGCCTGCCCCGCCGGGAGCAGGATCGCGTCATCATCCACGAACTGCTCCACATCCCGCGTACCTTCAGCGG
Organism: Armatimonadota bacterium; assembly: GCA_031459765.1. NCBI lineage: Bacteria > Bacillati > Candidatus Sysuimicrobiota > Candidatus Sysuimicrobiia > Candidatus Sysuimicrobiales > Candidatus Kaftiobacteriaceae > Candidatus Kaftiobacterium > Candidatus Kaftiobacterium secundum. The sequence continues at coordinate 293,348 of JAVKHY010000001.1, forward strand.
GGGCATCCGGCCGGAGCGGTCGCGCTTCCTGGCCATTAATCAGCGGACGGTGGAGCGCTACTACCGCCAGTACCTGGCCGCGATGAAACGCCGACCCCGCCGCTAGAGTGGGACGCACCCGGATCTACCTCCTCCGCCACGGCGAAACGACGTGGAATGCCGAGCAGCGCTATCAGGGGCGGCTCGATGCTCCACTCACGGCCGCCGGGCGGGAGCAGTCCGCTCGCGCCGGCGACGCCCTGCGGGATGTGACCCTCGCCGCCGTGTACAGCAGTCCCCTGGGGCGCGCGCTGGAGACAGCCCGTATCGTGGCCGAAGCGCAGGGTCTGGCCGTGGTCCCCCGGGAAGGGCTGCACGAGATCAGCCTCGGCGTGTGGGAAGGATTGACCGTGGCGGAGGTCGCGGAGCGCTACGGGGAGGCGCTCCGTCAGTGGCGCACAGCCCCGCATCTGGCCCAGATTCCCGGGGCGGAGACGCTTCAGGCCGTCCAGCACCGGGCCGCGGCGGCGCTGGACGAGATCAGGCGTCGGCACCGGGGCGAGGCGGCGGCCGTCGTGGCCCACGGCGGGGTGAACAAACTGCTCCTTCTGGCGCTGCTCGGCGCCCCGGTGAGTGCCTACTGGCGTATCCGTCAGCGCAACGGCTGCATCAACGTGCTGGAGTTCGACGGCGAGCGGGGGTGGATGCGCATCATGAACGAGACCGCCCACCTGGAGAGGCGGCCGGCCGCGGAGGCGTCGGGGCGCCGCGCTCGTCCCGCGGGAAGCGGGTGAACACCAGGGCGCCGGCGGCCACGGAGAGCGCCGCCGCCAGCGGCACGAAGCGCAACCCCAGGTCCGCGCCGACGGCGAAACCGAACCGCGCCAGCAGCACCCCCAGCGCCACCGCGGCCAGACTGGTCGTCCCGTTGAAGATCAGCCCCTGCAGGGCGAAGAACAACCCCTCGCTGCGGTGCCCGAGCCGCGCGCCGTGGGCTTCGGCGATGTCCGCCAGGATGGCGTTGGGCAGGACGAAGAGGGCGGCCAGCGGCGGACCGGCCAGAATGACCAGCAGGTAGCCCTGCAGCGCGGGGTCCAGCGACAGGGGCAGCCGTCCGATCAGGCCCATCAACGGGACCACGATCCCCGCCATCAGCATCGCCCGCAGCAGCGTGGCGCGTTTGCCGGCGCGCCTGGCCATGGCGGCGATGAGGGGGAAGGAGAGCAGCGAGACGCCGATGGTCGCCCCGAGCACCGCGCCGACGGCCTGCCGGCTGAGACCCATGAGCACCGTGACGACGTAGGCCAGAGAGAGGTTCACCATGCTCAACCCGAACCACAGGAGGGCCAGACCCAGAAGGTAGATCTGGAAGGCGCGATTCATGACCACGGCCCGGGCCGCGGGCCCGAAGGCCACGGCCGGCTCCGGGACGGCCCGTTCCTGCACACTGAAGGCGGCGATCCACATCGCCGCCATGCCGATGGGGGCCAGGACCGCTCCCATGGTGGGGAAACCGCTGTGTCCGACGAGCCAGGACGACCCCAGGAAGGCGGCGGCCGTCCCGGCCAGGCTGCATCCGGCCTGCCAGGCCGCGGTGTCGATGCGCCCGCGGCCTCCGGCCGTGATCTCGGGGAGCAGCGCGGTGTAGGGGTTCATGACCACGGTGTAGAGCAAGTAGAAGACGCCGAGGACGGTGCCCAGGTAGAGGATGTTGGCCGTCGTCGGCCCGGCGTGCGGGGGGACCCACAGCAGGGCGAAGGCCAGGGCCAGCAGCGGGGCGCCGATCAGGATGAAGGGACGGCGCCGCCCTCCCCGCCCGCGGAGGCGGTCGCTGAGGTAGGCGACCGGCGGATCGGCGAGCGCGTCCACCACGCGGCCGGCACCCATGGCCATCCCGAGCAGCGGGGCGGCGACGCGCGTGGGCAGGCCCTCCCCCGCCGGCGGCGCGTAGAAGTAGAAGACCCACAGCAGCACCGTCTGCTGCAGCAGACTGCCGCCGAAACTGCCCAGGCCGTAGAGAAAGTGCGCGCGCATGTGCGCCCCACCGTCCGCTCCGGTCGCTGGCACCATTAGAGGTGCGCGGGAGTACTCCTCTTCTGCCCCCTGCGGGCCGAAGCTGCCACCCCGTGACCGCCGAAGCTGCCACCCCGTGACCCCGGCGCGGAAGGAAAAAGGAATTTCAGAACGAAGTTCTGCTGTGCAGTACGCCAGAGCGGAGCCCCGGGTTGGGGAGGTGGGGGAGGTAGCCGCGCATCATTGGTGGGGGAGGGAGGGGCATGGAGAGAGCCAGGCCTTCTGAAGCGCTGCGGGTGTCGGTTGTGGTCCTGCTCGGCGTGGCACTGGCGCTGGGGCTGGCCGCCGTACCGTCTACGGCGCAGGCCTATCCCGAGCGCAACATCATCGGCATCATTCAATGGGGCGCCGGAGGAACTACGGACCGGGTGTCGCGGAAGGTGGCTCCCCTGGCCGATCGCCTGCTCGGCCAGCGGATCGTCCTGAACAACATGACCGGGGCCAGCGGCGCGACAGGCATGCAGTACGTCTACGACCAGCCGGCGGACGGCTACACCCTGCTGTTCGCCGCCGAGAACCCGACGCTATACGGCATCCTGGACATTTCGCCGCGCAACTTCGACGAGTTCATTCCCATCAACCTGTTCGCCCGCAGCATCCCGGTGATCGTTGTGCGCAGCGACTCGAAGTACCGCTACCTCGACGACTTGATCCGCGATGCCAGGCAGCGCCCCGGCCAGATCAAGGCCGGCGGTACGGGTATCGGCGGCGTGCCCTTTGTCGTCGGGGCCATGATGACCGCGGTCAGCGGCGTGAAGTTCAACACGATCCCCTTCGACGGCGATGGGCCGGCGCTGGCCGCCCTCCTCGGGGGGCATATCGACTTCCACGTCTCGGTTCTGTCGGCGGCGGCGGAGCATATGCGGGCCGGCCGCATGCGGGCGATCGCGGTCGTAGACAACGTGCCGAACTTCGGCGCGCCCGGGGTCCCCGCCCTGGGACAGATGATCCCCCAGTACCGCTCCTACCTCCCGTGGGGACCGTTCTTCGGGGTATGGGTCAAGAAGGGGACCCCCGCTCCGGCCGTGGCCAAGCTCACCGAGGCCTTCAAGGCGGCGGTCGGGAGCGAAGAGTTCAAGGAGTTCGCCGAGTTGTTGGGCGCGGTTCCCTTGAACCTCTCCGGGGACGAGGCCATGCGGTTCGTGAAGCAGTGGCAGTCCGTCACCGCGTGGCTGCTTTATGACGCCGGCGCGGCGAAGAAGTCGCCCCAGGCGTTCGGGATCCCGCGCCCGTCCAGGTAGCGTGGCGGGGGACCCGACAGGGGCAGCCCTGCGGGCCCGGTTGTCGGCCCGCCTGCAAGCCGCAGGCGTCGCGGCCCTGGGTGTGTTTGTCTTCGAACGGGCGAGCCGGATGACCAACTTCTGGTCGGATCCCGGCTCGCCCGGGCTCTTTCCTGCCCTGGTCGCCGCGGTCTTCATCATCTGCGCCGTGGCCATCTGGCGCCAGGGACCGCCGGAGGATGATCCCGGGTCGGTATCGGTCTGGGCCATCCTCTACGCCCTGATGGTGGTGGCCTACGGGGCGCTGCTCAAGCCGGTCGGCTATATCGGGGCGTCCATCGCCTTCCTGCTGGTATCGTTCCTGTGGCTGCGCGCCATGCCGTGGTGGAAGTCCATCCTCGTGGCCGTGGTGGCTACGGGGATCACGTTCGCGGTGTTCCGCTACCTGTTCATCGTCATCCTGCCGTAGGAGGGCGGGCCGATCGATCTGGCGCTGCAGGTCTTGAAGGAGTTCCTCTCCCCGGGGAATATTGCCCTGTCCGCGGTGGGCGTGGTCGCGGGCATTCTGGTCGGTGCGACACCGGGCCTCAGCGTGACGATGGCCGTCGCCCTGCTGGCCTCGATGACCTACTCCTGGGACACGAAGACCGCCCTGGCGTTGATGCTCGGGGTGTATGCGGGCGGGGTGTATGGAGGATCTCGATCCTCCATCTTGATCAACATTCCGGGTACGCCCTCCGCCCTGGCCACTTCCTTCGACGGTCACCCGATGGCCTTGAGGGGCGAGGCGGGCCTGGCCATCGGTGTGGCTACCGTCCAGTCCGTCATCGGCGGCTTCATCGGGCTCATTACCCTGATCCTCGCCGCCCCGCCGATCTCGGAACTGGCGTTGAAGTTTGCGCCGCGGGACTACTTCTTGTTGGTGGCGATGGGGCTGTCGCTGACCGGCCGCCTGGCCGGGGGGTCGCTGGCCAGGTCCATGGTGGGGGCGGCGCTGGGCGTCCTGGTCGGGTTGATCGGGATGGACCCGATTACCGGTGAGGGCCGCTTCACGTTCGGCCAGCCGCTGCTCATCAACGGCGTCCACTTCATCGCCGCGGTCATCGGGCTGTTCGGCGTGTCGGAAGTGATCTATCAACTCGGCCGGATCGGCCGGAGTACGGCGCCGCAGGCCAGGATCGCGGAGGTCGGGGGCGTCTTCCCGGGGTTCCGCCACTTCTTCAAATACCTCCCCGTCACCATCCGCGCCTCGGTGATCGGCGTCATCGTCGGAGCGCTGCCCGGCGCCGGCGGGGACATCGCGGCCCTTCTGGCTTACGCCGACGCCAAACGGTGGGTAAAGAAACCGTCGCGCCCCTTCGGCCAGGGCGCGGTGGAGGGTGTCGTCGCCCCGGAGACGGCGAACAACGCCTGCATCGGCGGGGACATGATCCCGATGCTCACCCTGGGGATCCCCGGCGATGCCGTGACCGCGGTGCTCATCAGCGTCCTGTTCATCCATGGGCTGCGGCCCGGGCCGTTGCTCATGGTGGAGCAGCGGGACCTTTTCTGGTTCATCGCCGGATCCTACGGACTGGCCAACATCTTTCTCTTCGTCTTCGGCCTGCTGGCGGTGCGCCCGTTCGTCAAAGTGGTCAACATCGACAAGCGGATCCTGATGCCCCTGATCGTGCTGATCTCCGTTGTGGGCACCTACGCCATCCAGAACAACATCTATGACGTCTTCTGGATGATCGGGTTCGGTGTGCTGGGCTACTTCATGAAGCTGGGCGGCTATCCGGTGGGTCCTATGGTCCTGGGGGTCATCCTCGGGCCGCTGGCCGACATCAACTTCCGCCGGGCCATGCTCGCGGTCCAGGGCAACGTTCCCCTGTTCTTGTGGGAGATGGTCAGTCATCCCATCAGCTTGGTGTTGACCCTCATCCTGCTCTCGGCCTTCGTCCCGAGCGTCTCTTTCGCCGGGGTCAGGAATTGGATTCGGCTCCGACGGATGCGAAGGGAGGTCGCGTGATGACCGCGGTGTCGCGTGCTGCGTCCCCGGCTGCCGACAGCGTCCCGGCCTACGATCTGTTGGTGGGGGGACGGTGGACTCCGGCCGCGTCGGGAGCAACCATGGACACCTACAATCCGGCTACGGGCAGGGTGTTCGCCCGCGTGGCCAGTGCCGGTCCGGCTGATGCGGATCGCGTCGTGGCCGCGGCCCGTCAGGCTCTGGAAGCCGGTCCCTGGCCTCGGATGAACGGGGCCGCCCGGGCCCGGCTGCTCCGCGCCGTGGCCGATCGCATCGAGGCGCGGGCGGACGAACTGGCGCGGCTGGAGACGATGAACTCGGGCAAGCCGATCCGCGATGCCCGGGCCCAGATCCTCAAGGCCGCGGCGTGCTTCCACTATTATGCGGGGCTGGCCGAGAAGGTCTGGGGACAGACCGTACCTGTGGATGAAGGCCTCTTCGCCTACACGGTGCGCGAGCCGATCGGGGTCTGCCTGGGGATCACGCCGTGGAACAGTCCGTTCATCATGGCCGCCTACAAGACGGCCCCCGCTCTTGCCGTGGGAAACACGGTGATCCTGAAGCCGGCCAGCGCCACGCCTGTGACGGCCCTCCTCCTCGGCGAGATCTGCCTGGAGGCCGGGTTGCCTCCCGGCGTGGTCAACGTCGTCACGGGTCCCGGGGGGACGCTGGGGATGGCGTTGGTCAGGCATCCCGGGGTGGACAAGATCGCTCTGACCGGCGACAACGAGACCGGCACGGCCGTGATGGCCGCCGCCGCGGCCACGGTCAAGCGGGTGACCCTGGAGCTCGGCGGCAAGTCGCCCAACCTGATCTTCCCCGATGCCGACCTGGAGTGGGCCGTCCCGGGCTCGATCACGGCCGTGTACTCCCACGCCGGCCAGCGGTGCACGGCCCGCTCCCGGCTGCTGGTGCACGACGCGGTCTATGAGGAGTTCGTCGGGCGGTTCGTCGCCGCCGCGCGGGCGATCAGGCTCGGGGATCCGCTGGATCCAGCGACAGAGATGGGTCCGGTGATCTCGGAGGCGCAGCGCACGTCCATCCTGGGATATGTGCGGAAGGGCCTCGAGGAAGGCGCCGTTCTGCTCTGCGGCGGTCGGGTGCCGGACGACCCCGCCCTGGCGGAGGGATACTACCTCCTCCCCGCGGCGTTCGCCGAGGTGCGCAACGAGATGACCATTGCCCGCGAGGAGATCTTCGGGCCGGTGGTGTGCATCATGCGGTTTACGGAGGAAGCGGAAGCGGTCCGGATCGCGAACGAGACACGGTACGGCCTGGCGGCGACCGTGTGGACACGCGACGTGGGACGGGCGCACCGTCTGGCGCGCGCCCTGCGTGCCGGGGTGGTCAGCGTGAACAGCGTGCCCGTA